>DASQPA010000595.1:0-21594 GCA_035644215.1 Thermoanaerobaculia bacterium | reverse complement strand
GTGGACGAGGACGGCGCACTCGCGGACCCCCGGGCAGCCGGCGAGCACCACCTCGATCTCCCGCGGCTCGATCCGGAAGCCGCGGATCTTCACCTGGTGGTCGACGCGGCCCATGAACTCCATCACCCCGTCGCCGCGATGGCGCGCCAGGTCGCCGGTCCGATAGAGCCGTCCGCCCGGCCCGGCGCTCCAGGGATCGGGCAGGAACCGCTCCGCCGTCAGCTCCGGGCGGTTCCAGTAGCCGCGCGCCAGTCCGTCGCCCCCGATGTAGACCTCCCCGACCTGCCCCAGGGCCGCCAGCTCCCCGCGAGGATCCAGCAGATGGATCGTGGTGTTGGCAAGCGGCCGGCCGATCGGCACCGTCCAGGCCCCCGGCGCCAGCTCCCGTATGTCGTGCCAGGACGCCGCCACCGTGCTCTCGGCCGGGCCGTAGGCGTTGATCAGCCGCCCCGGCGCCCCGTCGCGGAGCGCCCGGGAGATCGAGACCGGGTCGAGCGCCTCGCCGCCGGTGGTCAGGTGCCGCAACGCCGCGAAGGCCGTGGGCTCCTCCCGCACCACCTGGTTGAGCAGCGCCGAGGCGAGGACGACCGCGGTCACCCGCTGCGCGCGCAGATAGCGCATCAGGGCGAGCGGCGCCAGGACCAGCTCCTGGGAGACGATCACCAGGGCGCCGCCGTTCAGGAGCGTCCCCCAGACCTCCAGGGTCGCCCCGTCGAAGCTGATGTTCGACATGCTCGCCACCCGGTCGCCGGGGCCGAGCCGCACGAAGCCGGTCCCACGCACCGTGCGCACGATCGCCTGGTGCGGTATCCCCACGCCTTTCGGCCGTCCGGTCGAACCCGAGGTGTAGATCACCTGGGCCAGCTCGGCAGAGAGCGTCCGGCAAGGCGGCGGCGCCGCGCTCCGACCGGCGATCTCCTCGCCGTCGCTCTCCAGGCAGACCAGCCGCCAGGACCGCGGGGTGTCGGACGCCGCCAGGCCGGCCAGGCGCTCCCGGGTCCGGCCGTGGACCAGCACCGCCCGCGACGCGGTCTCCTCCAGCATGAAGGTCAGCCGCTCGTCCGGGTAGGACGGGTCGAGCGGCAGGTACACCCCACCCGCCTTGAGGATGCCGAGGAGGGCGACGACCAGCGCCGGCGAGCGCTCCATCGCGACCCCCACCCGCGACTCGGTGCCCACCCCCAGGGCGAGCAGGTGCCAGGCCAGCCGGTTCGCCGCCGCTGAAAGACGGCCGTAGCTCCATTCCTCCCCCCCTTCCCCGACCACCGCCGTGGCTTCCGGCGTCGCCTCGACCCAGGCCGCGAAGAGCGCCGGGAGGCTCGACTCCCGCGGGTACTCGCTCGACGAGTCGTTCCACTCCTGGAGGAGCTGCGCGCGCTCGGCCGGGAAGAGGAACGGCAGGTCCCAGATCTCCCGGTCCGGCGCCGCCAGCGCCCCGTGCAGCAGCCTGGCGAAGCGGCCGACCAGGCGGCCGGCGGTGGTGGGATCGAAAAGCTCGGAATCGTACTCCAGGCCCCCCGCGAGACCCGCCGCGGTCTCGAAGAGCATGAGGGAGAGGTCGAAGCGTGCCAGCCCGTCCTCCAGGGGGAGCAGCCGGAGGGCGAGGCCGGGCAGCTCCAGCCCCTCGACCGGGGCGTTCTGGAGCCCGAACATTACCTGGAAGAGCGGCGAATGGGCGAGGCTGCGCTCGCCCCCCACCGCCTCGACCAGACGCTCGAACGGCAGATCCTGATGGGTGTAGGCGTCGAGCGCCCTCTGGCGCACCTCGGACAGCAGGTCGCGAAAGCTCGGACGGCTGGTGGCGGCGCCGAGCGATACCCGCAGCACCAGGGTGTTGACGAAGAAGCCGATCAGCCCTTCCGTGTCGCGGTGGGTGCGGTTGGCGATCGGGCTCCCCACCAGCACCTCGGGCTGATTCGCCCATCGGCCGAGCAGCGCCCCGAAGACGGCCAGGAGGGTCATGAACGGCGTCACGCCCGCCTGCCGGCTGAACGCCGCGAGCCTCGGCGCGAGCCCCTCTTCCAGGGCCACCGGCTGGCGCCGGCCGCGCCGGCTCTGCACGGCGGGACGCGGTCGATCGGTCGGCAGCTCGAGCAGGGTGGGAGCCCCGGCCAACTGTTCACGCCAATACGCGAGCTGCGCCTCCAGCACCTCGCCCGCGAGCCAGCTGCGCTGCCAGACGGCGAAGTCCGCATACTGGACCGGCAGCTCCGGCAGCGGCGAGCCGGCGCCGCGCGAGTACGCGCCGTAGAGCGCCCCGATCTCCTGGAGCAGGACCCCCATCGACCAGCCGTCCGAGACGATGTGGTGCATCACCACCAGCAGCACGTGCTCCCGGTTGGAGAGACGGAAGAGGGTGAGCCGGAGCAGCGGGCCGGACGACAGGTCGAAGTGGCGCAAGGCCAAGGCCGTCGCCAGGCCCACGGCCGCGTCCTGCCTCGCCTCCTCCGGCAGTCCTTCGAGGGAGATCACCGGCAACGGTACCGGGCCTGGTGGCTCGATCCGCTGCGCCGCACCCTGGCCGGCGTCCACAAAGGTCGTCCGCAGCGCCTCGTGCCGCCGCACCACCTCGGCGAAGACCCGCCGCAGCAGAGAGGTGTCGAGCTCCCCCGTCGTCCGCACCGCCCAGGGCATGTTGTAGGCCACGTCCCCCGGCGCCAGCTGGTCGATGAACCAGAGCCTCTGCTGGGCGAAGGAGAGCGGCAGCGGCGGCTCGCGGCGCTCCGGCGCGAGCGGGACGAGGGGAGGGACGGCCGGAAGGTCGGCCCGCTCCTCCCGGCGCAGCAGCTGATCGAGCTCCGCCGCCAGGCTTGCGATCGTCGGCCGCGCGAACAGGTCGCGCAGCGTCAGCTCCACCCCGAAGGCCTGCCGCACCCGGGAGGCGACCTGGGTGGCGAGAAGCGAGTGTCCGCCCAGGGCGAAGAAGTCGTCCGCGACCCCCACTCCCTCCCGTCCCAGCACTTCCTCCCAGATCCCGGCCAACAGCCCTTCGATCGGGCCGCGCGGCGCCAGGTACCCCTCCGTACGTCGCGCCGCGCTCTCCGGCGCCGCCGACAACGCCGCCCGATCGACCTTGCTGTTCGGGGTGAGGGGCAGCGCGGAGAGAAACCGGTAGACCGCGGGGAGCATGTACTCGGGAAGCGATGCGGCGAGGTACTCCCGGAGATCCCCTTCGTTCGGCCGCTCTCCCGGCCGCGCCACCACGTACGCGACCAGGCGGGTCTCTGCCGGCGTCCCCGGTGCCCCGGGACGGTCCCGCTGCGCCAGCACGGCGCAGGCCTCGACCGCGGGGCAGCCGGCGAGCGCCGCCTCGACCTCCCCGGGCTCGATGCGGAAACCGCGGATCTTCACCTGGTGATCGATCCGTCCCAGGCAGTCGACGACGCCGTCCGCCAGCTGGCGCGCCAGGTCGCCCGTCTGGTAGAGCCGCTCCCCCGCCCTGCCGCTCCACGGATGCGGCACGAACTTCTCGGCGGTCAGCTCCGGACGGCCGAGGTAGCCGCGCGCCAGCCCCTCCCCGCCCAGGTGGAGCTCCCCGACCTGCCCCAGCGGCGCGAGATCCCCCCCGGGGCCGACCACGTACGCCGTGGTATTGGCGAGCGGCCGGCCGATCGGCACCGAGAGCGCTCCCGGTGCCACCTCCCGCACCGTGGACCACACCGCGAAGGTCGTGCTCTCGGTCGGCCCATAGCCGTTGAGCAGCCGCTCCGGCGCCCCGGCCGCCAGCGCCCGGGACACCGCGGCCGGGTCGAGGGCGGCACCGCCGACCAGCAGGTGGCGCAGCGGATAGAAGGCCGCCGGCTCCTCCTGCACCACCTGGTTGAACAGGGCCGCGGTGAGGAACATCGCCGTCACCCGTTCCGCGGCCAGGCGGCGGGCGAACTCCGCCGGGGAGAGGATCACCTGGCGGTCGATCACCACCAGGGTCCCGCCGTTCAGGAGCGCACCCCAGATCTCGAAGGTCGCGGCGTCGAAGCTGATGTTCGAAACGTGCGCCACGCGGTCGTCCGGCCCCAGCTGGACGAAATTCGTCCCGCGGACCAGGCGCACGATCGTCCGGTGCGGTACCGCCACCCCCTTCGGTCGCCCGGTCGAGCCCGAGGTGTAGAGGACGTAGGCCAGCTGCTCCGCGGTGGTGCGGTCCGGCGGCGGCACCGGGCTTCGTGCCGCGATGGCCTCCCGGTCGCGGTCCAGGCAGACCAGCGACACGCAGGCGCTCAGGCCCGCCAGGCGCTCCCGGGTCCGGCCGTGCACCAGCACCACGAACGTCTCGGTGTCCTCCAGCATGAAGCTCAGCCGCTCGTCGGGATACCCGGGATCGAGCGGCACGTAGACCCCGCCGGCTCCCAGGATGCCGAGGAAGGCGACGATCAGCTCGGCCGAACGCTCCATGGCGACCCCCACCCGCGACTCCGACTCCACCCCCAGAGCGCGCAGGTGCCAGGCCAGGCGGTGCGCCGCCTGCGCCAGGCGCCGGTAGCTCCATTCCTCCCCGGCCTCGACCACCGCCACCTTCTCCGGAGTGGCCTCGGCCCTGGCCGCAAACAGGGCCTGGAGGCTCGACCGCCGCGGGTAGTCGCTCCGGCTGTCGTTCCACTCGTGGAGCAGCTGCGCCCGTTCGCCCGGCAGGAGGAGCGGCAGCTCCGCGACGCTGCCCTCGGGGTCTGCCATCATCCCGCGGAGCAGCGGCGCGCAGCGGGCGAGCAGGCGCGCGACGCTCGTCCGGTCGAAGAGCTCTGCGTCGTACTCCAGGAGCCCGGAGAGGCCGGCTGCGGTCTCTTCCCAGGTCAAGGTGAGGTCGAACTTCGCCACTCCCCCGCCCAGACCGGTCGGGGACAGGGGCCGCAGCGAGAGCCCCGGCACGTCCAGGCGCTCGACCGGGGCGTTCTGGAGGGCGAACATCACCTGGAAGAGCGGCGAATGCCCGAGGTTGCGCTCCAGGACCACCTCCTCGACCAGCCGCTCGAACGGCAGGTCCTGGTGGGTGTAGGCGTCGAGCGCCGCCTGGCGCACCCGGCCGAGGAGATCCCGCGAGCTCGGCGGGCTGCCGGCGGGTCCCAGGGGGACGCGCAGCACCAGGGTGTTGACGAAGAACCCGATCAGCCCCTCGGTCTCCCGCCGGGTGCGGTTGGCGATCGGCGTGCCCACCAGCACCTCCTCCTGGTGGGCCGAACGGCCGAGGAGCACCCCGAGGGCCGAGAGGAGGGTCATGAACAGGGTCACGCCCATGGAGCGGCTGAACGCCGCGAGCTCCTCCGCCAGGCTCGGCTCCAGACGCGTCTCCAGCAACCCCGCCCGCCTCGCCCCGTGGTCCGACCGGCTCGCGGCGGCCGGCCGGGGACGATCGGTCGCCAGCTCCAGCCGGGGGGGAGCCCCGGCCAGCTGCCGGCGCCAGTAGGCGAGCTGTCTCTCCAGCACCGCGCCCGCGAGCCAGCTCCGCTGCCAGGCCGCGAAGTCGGCGTACTGGACCGGCAGCTCGGGGAGCGGCGAGACGGCACCGCGCGAGAACGCCCCGTAGAGCGCCATCACCTCGCGGAGCAGGACCCCCATCGACCAGCCGTCCGAGACGATGTGGTGCATCGTCACCAGCAGCACGTGCTCCCGCCGGCTCACGCGCAGCAGGGTCAGCCGGAGCAGCGGCCCACGCGACAGGCCGAAGGAGCGCCGGGCCTCGCGGAGCGCCAGGCGCCGGATTTCGGCCTCCCGTTCCGCCGCCGGCAGCCGCTCCAGGGAGACGAGGGGCAACGGCACCGGCAGGCTCTCCCGGACCCTCTGCACCGGCCCGCGCGCCCTTCCCGAAGAGACCTCGAAGGTCGTCCGCAACGCCTCGTGCCGCCGCACCACCTCGCCGAAGGTCCGGCGCAGGCGGTCGACCTCGATCTCCCCTTCGAGCCCTTCCAGCCGCATCGCCCAGGGCACGTTGTAAGCCGGGTTTCCAGGCTCCAGTTGGTCGATGAACCAAAGCCGCTGCTGGGCGAAGGAGAGCGGCAGCTCGCCGTCGCGCGGGACGGGCACGATCGGCGGCGCGATGGCTTCGACCTGGCTCGCGTCCCGTGCTTCCCTTGCCTCCCTTGCCCCCGATATCGCGCGCGCCAGCCCGGCGAGCGTCGGCGCTTCGAAGAGTTGCCGCAGCGGCAGCTCCACCTCGAACAGCGTCCGCACCCGCGACACCACCTGCGTCGCCAGGAGCGAATGACCGCCGAGGGCGAAGAAATCGTCCGTCGCCCCGATCTGCTCTCGACCCAACACCTCCTCCCAGATCCCCGCCAGCATCCCCTCGACCGGGTCGCGCGGCGCCACATAGCCGTCCGCGCTCCCATGGTCCTCCGGCGCCGGCAGGGCCAGCCGGTCCACCTTGCCGTTCGGGGTGAGGGGCAACGAGGTCAGAAAAACGAAAGCGGCCGGCAGCATGTAGTCGGGGAGCGATCTCTGGAGCTCATCCCGTAGCCCGCTCTCGTGCAGCGGCACACCTGCCGCGGGCACCACGTAGGCCACCAGACGGACGTCTTCCTGCGGTATCTGCGGCACCGTACGGTCGCGGCGCGCCAGCACGGCGCAGGCCTCGACCCCGGGGCAGCCGGCGAGCGCCGCCTCGACCTCCCCGGGCTCGATGCGGAAGCCCCGGATCTTCACCTGGTGATCGATCCGACCCAGGCAGTCGACGACGCCGTCCGCCAGCTGGCGCGCCAGGTCGCCCGTCCGGTAGAGCCGCTTCCCTGCCCTTTCGCTCCACGGGTGCGGCACGAACTTCTCCGCCGTCAGCTCCGGCCGGCCGAGATAGCCGTGCGCCAGCCCGTCGCCCCCCAGGTGGAGCTCGCCGACCTGACCCAGCGGCACGAGATCTCCCCACGGACCGATCACATACGCCGTGGTGTTGGCGAGCGGCCGGCCGATCGGCACCGAGAGCGCTCCCGGCGCCACCTCCCGCACCGCGGACCACACCGCGAAGGTCGTGCTCTCGGTCGGCCCATAGCCGTTGAGCAGCCGGAGCGGCGCCCCCGCCGCCAGCGCCCGCGATACCGCGGCCGGGTCGAGGGCGGCACCGCCGACCAGCAGATGGCGCAGCGGCTGGAAGGCCGCCGGCACGTCCCGCACCATCTGGTTGAACAGGGCCGCGGTGAGGAACATCGCCGTCACCCGCTCCATGGCCAGGCGGCGGGCGAATTCCGCCGGGGAGAGGACCACCTCACGGGGGAGGACCACCAGGGTCCCCCCGTTCAGGAGCGCGCCCCAGATCTCGAACGTCGCCGCGTCGAAGCTGATGTTCGAGACGTGCGCCACGCGGTCGTCCGGCCCCAGCTGGACGAAGTTCGTCCCCTTGACCAGGCGGGCGATCGCCCGGTGCGGCACCGCCACTCCCTTCGGACGCCCCGTCGAGCCCGAGGTATAGATGACGTAGGCCAGGGCCGCCGCGGGCACCCGGAGGGCGAGCGGCTCCGCCGCCTCTTCCTGCCACTCCCGATCCTCAATCGACACCTCGCGCGCCAGCCCGGCCAGGCGCCCGCGGGTCCGGCCGTGCACCAGCACCGTCGACGCCCCGGTATCGGCCAGCATGAAGGCCAGCCGCTCGTCCGGATAGCCGGCGTCAAGCGGCACGTAGGCGCCGCCGGCCTTGAGGATGGCGAGCATGCCGACGATGAGCTCGGGCGAACGCTCCATGGAGATCCCCACGGCGCTCCCAGGGGCGACACCCAGCTGGCCGAGATGCCGCGCCAAGCGGTTCGACGCCGCCTCCAGCCGGCCGTAGCTCCACTCCTCCCCGTCCTCCCCCACCACCGCCGGTATCGCCGGCATCGCCGGCATCGCCGGCTCGGCCGCCACCTGGGCCGCGAACAGCGCGGGGACGCTCGCCTCCCGCGGGTAGGTGGACGCCGTGTCGTTCCACTCCACCTGCAGTTGTTGGCGCTCGCCCGGCAACAGCACCGGCAGCTCAGAGAGCGCCAGGTCCGGATCGCTCGCGAAGGTCGCCAGGAGACCCGCCAGGTGCGCCAGCGTCCGGAGGACCGTCACGGCCTCGAACCGCCCGCCGTCGTAGAGCATCGTCAGCGACAGCTCCGGTCCGGGGGCGACCACCACGTTCAACGGATAGTTGGTCAGCTCGTTGGCCGTCACCTCCGAGATGGCAAGCTCGGGCACCAGCTTCGCCAGCTCGCTCGAAGGCGGCAGGTTCTCGAAGACCAGCAGGTGATCGAACAGCGCCACTCCCGAAGCCAGCTCGCTCCACCGCTGTACCTCGACCAGCGGCGCGTACTCGAAGCGCCGCATCTCCACCTGGCGCTCCTGGAGGCCGGCCAGCCACGGGGCGAGCCGCTGTTCCGGGGCCATCTCCACCCGCATCGGCTGCGTGTTGATGAACGGACCGACGATCGACTCCACCCCCGGCAGGTCCGCCGGCCGTCCCGACACCGTGGTGCCGAAGACCACGTCTGCCGTCCCGCCTCTCCCGCCGATACCGCTCGCCCGCGCCAGCAGCAGGGCCCAGGCCCCCTGCACCAGGGTGTTGAGCGTCAACCGGTGCCGCCGCGCCACCTCGCGCAGGGCCGCCGTCGTCGCCGCCGGCAGCGAGCGCTCCAGCCGCCGCGCGTCCCGATGGCTTGGCGCACCGCCCCCTCCCGCCACGAACGTCGGGGTGGTGAACCCCGCGAGGTTCTGCCGCCAGAAGGCCTCGGCCGCTTCGAGGTCCTGCTGCTGCAGCCAGGCGATGTAGTCGCCGAAACCGCGCGGCCGCTCCTCCCAGGGCTCGCTCCCGGCGGCGAACAGCCGGTAGGCGGTGAACAACTCGGCGAGCAACTGCCCCCGCGACCAGCCGTCGACCAGCAGGTGGTGCTGGCTCCAGACCAGCTGGTGCACGCCCGGACCCAGCTCGAAGAGCGCCAGGCGCAGGAGCGGCGCCGCCGTGAGGTCGAACCCCCGCTCCCGGTCGGCGTCCAGATGGGCCGCCAGCCGGCCCCGCTGCCCGGTCGCGTCGAGCTCCCGCCACGACTCCCGGGCGATCGCCAGGTCGACCTCCCGGTAGACCACCTGGAGTGGCTTTTCCAGCTCCTCCCAGTGAAACGCCGTGCGCAGGATGCCGTGCCGCGCCAGGAGATATCGGAAGGCCCGCTCGAAGGCGACGAGGTCCAGCCGCCCGGAGAGGCGCAGCGCGAGCTGGACGACGTAGACGCCGGACCTCGGAGCGTACAGGCTGTGGAACAGCATCGCCTGCTGCATGGGCGAGAGCTCGTAGAGGAACTCGACGCTGGGGCGAGGGTCGGAGTCTTCAGTGGGGCCGTTTACGCTCATCCCTCGTCTTCCGCAGCCTGAGTGCGAGATGCGATCGCTCGCATCTGCAGCTCATCTGCAATTTCATGTGATTGCAGGTGATGTCGTTCTTTTCAGGTGGTCAGATTACGCCGATTCTATAGTGAGTCTCGGCGGTCCAGGCGGGACGAACGGCGCCGGGCCATGGAGGTCAGGGTTGGGGTGCCGGGGGACCCTTCCTGGCGGCCTGGACACCGTTTCGATCCAGTATCCGCTTCAATTCTCCAGTTTTCTTGAGGCCGGCGAGATAGTCGTCGAGCGGCCCCAAGAGGTCGCTCCCCTTGCGCACGGCGATCCCGTTGCCGAGCTCGCGCAGGCGGAAGGCCACCTTGAGGTTGGGATGCATCGCGTCCAGGGTCGCCCCCACCGGGACGCTGGTCTCGATGAGGGTAAAATCCGCCTCCCCGTGCTCGACGGCCTCCAGGCTCTCGAGGTCGAAGCCGGTCAGCTGGACCTTCACCTGAGGCGCTGCCGCGCGCAGCAGCTCCAAGTGGCTCGAGCCGCCGATCACCGCTCCTTTGCGACCCGCCAGATCGGCGACGGCGGCGATCCCTCCATCATTCTTGCTCCCACGCTTCACGATGACGGCCAGCCAATCCGCGAGGTAAGGCGCGGAGAAGTCCGCGATCGCCTGGCGCTTCGGAGTGATCGTGATCTCGCTGGCCACGACGTCCCCCTCGCCGCGCAGGAGGGCCGGGAAGAGGGCATCGTACCCTAAGACGACCGCATGGATCTCGAGCGCGACTCCCAGGCGCTTGGCGAAACCCTGGAGGATCTCGACCTCGGCGCCGGTGAACTGCTCGGGGAGCCGCAGCTCGGAGAGCTTGAGCCCCTTCTCCCGCATGACGTCCAGATTCGCGGCGACGAAAGGACTGTCCTGCGTCGGATGGGCCAGGAGGACGAGCTTGCCGCGCGCCTGGACGGCCGCCAGGTCGCCGCTCTTCCCCCCCGGAGCGGCGAGCAGAAGAGCCATGGCGAGGGCGAGCGGGACGGCGGGAATCATGACCGGCGAAGTATAGCAACTCGCCGACTTCTTGAACCCACTCCCGGCCCGGCAATCGTCAACTGGCCCTTCAGCGCGCCGGCGTTCCCGGCGGCGCCGCGCGGACGTATTGCGGCGGCCAGGGGACGACCTGTCCCCGCGCCTGGGCGGCGTGGAGCGGCCAGTAGGGATCGCGCAGAAGCTCTCGCGCCAAGAAAACGCAGTCGGCCTGACCCTCGCGGACGATGGCGTCGGCCTGCGCGGGATCGGTGATCATCCCGACGGCGCCGGTCGCGATGCCCGCCTCCCGGCGGAGGCGCTCGGCGAACGGCACCTGGTAGCCGGGGCCGACCGGGATCTTGGCGTGGGGCACCGCGCCACCCGAGGAGCAGTCGATGAGGTCGACGCCGCGCTCGCCGAGCCGCCGGGCCAACTCGACGGACTGCTCGACGTCCCAGCCGCCCGCCTTCCAGTCGGTGCAGGAGAGCCGGACGAACACCGGCAGCTCCTCCGGCCACACGGAACGGACGGCCGCCGCCACTTCGAGACACAACCGGACGCGGTGGTCGTACGAGCCGCCGTAGGCGTCGGTTCGCGTGTTGACCAGCGGCGAGAGGAACTCGTGGATCAGGTAGCCGTGCGCCGCATGGATCTCGACGACGTCGAACCCCGCCGCCCGCGCCCGCATCGCGGCGGTCCGGAAGGACGCGACGACGGCGGAGAGCTCGGCGACCGTCGCCGCCCGCGGCACCGGATAGCCCTCGACGAACGCCGTGCCGGTCGGCCCCAGAGGCTCCCAGCCGCCGTCCGCCGGCGAGACGGCGCGCCCGCCCGCCCACGGCCGCGGGGTGCTCGCCTTGCGTCCCGCATGAGCGAGCTGGATGCCCGCCGCCGCCCCCTGCCCTCGCACGAAGCGCACGATGCGCCCCAGGCCCTCGACGTGGCGATCGTCGTAGATCCCCAAATCCTCGGGGCTGATGCGGCCCTCGGCGGTGACCGCCGTCGCCTCGGTGAACACCAGCGCCGCACCGCCCACCGCGCGGCTGCCGAGGTGAACCAGGTGCCAGTCAGTCGAAAAGCCTTCGGCGCAGGAGTACTGGCACATCGGCGAGACGAGGATGCGATGGGCGAGAGCGAGAGAGCGCAGCCGCAGCGGTGCGAACAGATGGGACATGAGCGCCGATGATAGCAGCGGATTGAAGCCAGGCCCTCTCAATTCAAAGCGAGCCGCGCAAGGCCCCCAGGCGAGCCGTGGGACGAGGAGCGCGCCGCGGCCTGCGTGGTAGACTTCTTACTTAGGAAGGCTGGGGAGTTGCCCGGCGCAGGAGATCGAGACGATGCGAGCCCACAGAATGCACGTGACCATTCCCGAGGATCGCCGGGCCATGGTCGAGTTTCCGGATACGGTACCCACGGGCCAGGTCGAGCTGATCGTCCTCGTTTCCGAGGAACGAGAGAAACCTCTCAAGAAGGCGAACCCTGAAACTCTGTCGAGGTGGGATGCGGCCGCTGCCGCAATCGCTCTGGACCCGCGGCCTTTCCGCGAGCTGACGGCCGAAGAACGCCACGCCCGGCTGCGCCGGCTGCGTGGCGTCGGCAGGGGCTTGCTGCCTTCCAGTGAAGAATTCCTACGGCAGAAGAGAGAGGATATCGAGCTCGAGGAACGGAAGTTTGCCGGCTGAGAATGCCGTCTATGTCTTCGATGCTTGCGCCGTCATCGCGCTCTTGGATGATGAGTCCGGCGCCGAGGTCGTCGAGGCGCTTCTGGCGGGAGAAGGCCACCGCTGCCTGATCCATATCCTCAACGTCTGCGAGGTTTACTACCACATCTACCGCCGCGCCGACCAGGCGAGAGCCTCAAAGCTGGAAGGGATTCTGGAGAGCTATGGCTTTGAGCTCGAGAGTTCGCTGGTACCCACACTCTGGCAGGAGGCAGGTCAGCTGAAGGCCGAGTGGCGCAGGGTGTCGCTGGCCGACTGCTTCGCTCTGGCTTTAGCGATTCGAGAGAAGGCGACTCTGGTGACGAGCGATCACCACGAGCTCGACCCCATCGCGCAAGCGGGCCTCTGTCCTCTCCGTTTCATTCGATAGCACCGTAGCGCTCTCTACAGCCCGCCCACCCAGCTCGCCGGACCTCTGGCTGCCCTCCGGCCCCCGCGTTATCTGCCGCGTAATCTACCGGCCTCAAACTCCATTGCCATATTGCCACTCTGGCATCTGCGCTCCGACAGGTGGCGGCGATCCTCACCCCGCCGGCTCGGGTCCATCCGTGGCGAGGAGGTGTCCTTGGCGTCTCATCCGGCGAAGCTCCCCCTGATCCTCAAGGGAATCGCGGCCCTCGCGGTCCTCGCGGCCGTGGCTCTGGCGGCTCCATCGATCGCCAGGCTCCCGCCCGTCGAGGCCCCCACCGGTTTCGACAACCAGACCAACGGCTTCACCACCCAGACGCAGTTCGATCTCGACCGGACCCAGTTCGAGGCGCGGGAGGACCTGGCCGACGGCCTGGGGCCGGTCTACAACGCGGCGGCCTGCGCCGAGTGCCACCAGAGCCCGGTCTCCGGGGCCGGCAGCCAGATCGCCGAGCTGCGCGTCGGCCGCTTCGACGGCGTCGCCTACAGCGACCCGCCGGGCGGCTCGCTGATCAACGACCGGGCGATCGATGCGGCGATTCAGGAGCATGCCACCGGCGCCGACAACGTCCGGACCTTCCGGCTGTCGCTCAACACCCTGGGCGACGGCTACGTCGAGGCGATCCCCGACCGCGCCTTCCTCGACCTCCAGGCGCGCCAGCCCCCTGGCATGAAGGGCACGATCATCCGCGTCCCGGTCCTCGAAGCGCCGGGAGAGACGCGGGTCGGCCGCTTCGGCTGGAAGGACCAGCACGCGAGCCTGCTCTCCTTCTCCGCCGACGCCTACCTGAACGAAGAGGGGATCACCAGCCCGCTCGTGCCGGCGGAGAACACCTCGATGGGCCTCTCCATGGCCGCCTACGACACGGTACCCGATCCCGAGGACGCGGCCACCCCGGCGGCGCCCTACGGCCCCGACGTCGAGGCCTTCGCCCGCTTCATGCGCGCCACCAAGGCGCCTGCCCGCGATCCCATCCTGGCGCAGACGCCGGAGGCCCAGGCGGGCGCCGAGATCTTCCGGCAGATCGGCTGCGCCGCCTGCCATACGCCGATGCTCCAGACCGCGCCGGCCGGCACGGCGCTCCACGGCGGCCGGCTGGTCGTCTCCGCCGCCCTGGGCGACAAGATCCTCCACCCGTTCAGCGACTTCCTTCTCCACGACGTGGGGACGGGGGACGGCATCGTGCAGAACGGTGGCCCGGGGACCCGCACCAAGCTGCGCACCGCCCCACTCTGGGGCTTGAGGACCCGCGACCGCCTGATGCACGACGGCGCCAGCCTGACCGCCAACGATGCCATCCTGCGGCACGGCCAGGAGGCCACGCCGGTCGTCCACGCTTTCCTCCATCTCTCCCCGGCACAGAAGAGCCAGCTGATGGCCTTCCTCGCCTCGCTCTGAGCGCCCGTTCGAGCGACAGGCACCCCGCGGCCCCGCCGGGCCGCGGGGCTCGTTCGTTGCATCGCCTTCGTTATGTTGTGGTAGCATGGAGCCAATTCGCTCCACGGCCCCTCAGGGAGGAGCCCTCATGACGAAGCTGGTGGTGGTGGTGGTGGTAGGTCTCGTCCTCGGCTTGGCTCTGTTTCTCTCCCCGGCCGCCGGTGCGCAGGGGCCGCTGGTGCCCTTCGGCAACGGCGGCCAGACCCTGACGACGCCTCGCTGGCCGGCGGTGACGGAGCAGCTGGCCCGTGATGGTGTTCTGCCGGGCAGCGCGCTCGAGACGCTGATCCGCGCCAACCAGGATTTCAGCCGGCTGCGGCCCGGCGAGGCCGACGACGACAACCCGATCCCCCCCTGGTTGCGGGTGCTCTGGCACAAGAGCCATCCGGAGGGACGGTACTCGGCGACCGACCCGACCGGCGGCTATCCGCTGCTGCTGCGGGAGATCCACGAGTGGATGCTCCGCCACCAGGATCTGGTCCCCGGCCGACCGGCGGGCCCGGAGCGGGAGCGGGCGGCGCCCACCGCCATGGGCGAGGAGCGGATCTCGGGCGCCTCCACAGGGCCGCGGAGCGAATCGGCCATCCGGGTGAACCCCTTCGATCCCAGCAAGATCATCGCCGCCTCGAACGACATCGGCGGCGGCGAGCAGGCGATCTACTCCTCCACGGACGGCGGCCGCACCTGGAGCCAGAGCAGCCTGCCGCTGGGGAGCGAGGACCTCTTCCAATCCGACCCCACCGTGGAGTGGACCTCCGACGGCACCGCCTGGTCGCTGCCGATCGCGATCACCGCCTTGTTCACCCTCCAGCTGCGAGCCTACAAGTCGACCGACAACGGCCTGACCTGGACCGCGGACGCCACCGTCTCGGGCAGCAACCGGCAGAGCGACAAGGAGATGACCTGGGTCGACCACAGCGCGGGCTCGCCGTTCAAGGACAACCTCTACGCCATCTGGCACGACAATTTCTGGGTCCTCATGGCCCGGCGCACGGGCTCCACCGGCCGCTGGCAGAACCCGGTGCTGGTCAGTGGACCGGAGACCACGGGCACCGGCATCGGCGGCGACGTCACCACCAACAGCGCCGGCGACGTCTTCGGGTTCTGGCCCGATACCGACAGCCGGCAGATCTATCTCGTCAAGTCGACCGACGGCGGCGTCACCTACAGCCCGGCGCGCCGGATCGCCTCGACCTTCGGTTCCTTCCAGGTCTCGATTCCCGCCGACAACCTGCGGCGCGCCCTGATCTACGTCAGCGCCGCCGCCTACAAAACCGCCGGCAAGAACAACGTCTACGCCACCTGGAACGACCTCTCCGGCGAGTCCGGCTGCGCCGCGTTCTTCGTCAATCCGGGCGCCAACGCCGCCAGCCGCTGCAAGACACGCATCTGGTTCACCCGCTCGACCGACGGCGGCACTACCTGGTCGCCGCCCAACAAGATCTACGATCCCGGCCTGCGCAACGACCAGTTCTTCCAATGGCTCACCGTCGACGAGGCCACCGGCCGGCTGGGGATCATCTATTTCGACACCAAAGCCGATCCCAGCCGGCTTTCGACCCGGCTCTACTACCAGTCCTCGGACGACGACGGCACGACCTGGAGCGTACCGTTCCAGGTGACCAGCGCGAGCACCAACGAAACCCTTGCCGGCGCCGACTTCGGCAACCAGTTCGGCGACTACAACTCGCTGAGCGGCGCCGCCGGCGTGCTCTTCCCCACCTGGACCGACCGCCGGAGCGGCAACCGCGAGGAGATCTGGACGGCGGCGATCACGGATGCCGGCGGCTGTTCAGGCCCGGCGGTGAGCAGCCTCACCGCGACACCCAAGGGGACCTCCGGCGTCGCTCTCGCCTGGAGCTCGGTGGCCGGCGCCACCTATCAGGTCTTTCGCGCCACGACGAGCGGCGGGCCTTATTCCCTGGTCGCCACCGCCACCGTCAACTCGTACTTCGACGCCGCCGGCCCCTGCGACTCGACCCGCTATTACGCGGTACGGACCGCGACCGGCTGCGCTGCGGCGCTCTCGAACGAGGTCTCCTTCGCCAACCGCTCGTCGGCCGTCCTCTACAGCAACGACTTTGAGGCGAACACCGGTCATCTCTCGGATTGGGCGGTGGGGACCCTGGCGAACGTCGGCCCCACGACCGACTGGTTCGGCCTGCAGAGCTGCCTCGCGCATGGCGGCCAGCACAGCTTCCGCTTCGGCAGCCCGGACTGTACCGGCGGCGCCGGCCCGGGGGATTTCCTCTCGGCGGTGCCGGGAGGGGTCAACGGCATCGCGGTGCCCGCCGGCGCCTCGTTCACCCAGGTCTCCTTCTGGCACGCCTTCAACTTCGCCCGCGGCCAGGGCGGCGGCACGCTGGGATTCTCGCTCGACGGCGGCGTTACGGACTTTCTCATCCCCAAACAGAGCCTGGTGGGCGAGACCTTCAATCCGATCGGCTTTTCCTCCTGCCGGCTGGGCGGCAACCCCATCGGAGTGTTCACCGGCACGTCGAGCGGCTTCGTCCACACGACCGTCGACCTCGATTCCAATTGCACCTTTGCCGGAGCTCCCGGCTGCGGCGGCGTCCAGCTCGCCATCGCCTTTCTCGGCATGACCCAATGCGGCAGCCCACCGCAGAACGGCTGGTATCTCGACGACGTCCTGGTGACGACCTGCCTGGCCCCCACGCCGCCGGCGCTCGACTTCTACAGCCTGCCTCCCTGCCGGCTGGTCGACACGCGCAATCCGGCGGGTCCCCTGGGCGGCCCGGCGCTCGCGCCGCAGAGCGCCCGCGCCTTTGCGCTCGCCGGCAGCTGCGGGGTGCCGGTGACGGCGCGCGCTCTCTCGGTCAACGTCACGGTGGTGAACGCCGCCGCCGCCGGCCAGATCAACCTCTACGCCGACGATTCGGCGCCGTCGACCAGCGTCCTCAGCTTCTCGGCCGGCCAGGTAAGAGCCAACAGCGCCCTCCTCGCGTTGGGCAACGGCTCGGGCGCCATCCAGGTCGCGAACGGCGCCGCGGGAACGGTGGACTTCCTCTTAGACGTCAATGGCTATTTCCAGTAGCGCCCAGGGGGAGGTGTCATGCGAGCGATAGAGACGGTTACGTCGAAAGGCCCGGCGAGATCCGTTGCGACGGTCCTCGCGATCCTCAGCTTTGCCGTGCTTGCCGGCGCCGTCGCCTCCGGCGCACAGACCAACGGCCCCGGCCCTGCCGCCTGCCTCAACCTGGGTCCCACTACCACGCCGCCACCGGCGGTGAGCTGGCCGCCGGTGACGGAACAGCTCGCCCGCGATTCCATCCAGCCGGGCAGCACGCTCGCCCGGCTCGTCCAGGCCCATCAGGACTTCGGCCGGCTGCGGCCCGGCGAGAGGAAGGACGGCAAGCCGATCCCCTCCTGGCTGCGGGTGCTGTGGCGCAAGGCCCACCCGGAAAGCCGCTACGTCGCGAACGATCCCTATGGCGGTTATCCCGCGGTCCTGGCCCAGCTCTATCGTTGGATGCTCCACCACCAGGACCTGACCGCCGGCCCGCCGCCGCCGAGCTCGGCGCCGCAGCCCGCGAGCGGTGCCAGCAGCGAGAGCGGTCAGCAGCGGATCTCGGGGCCGCAGGGGGTGGTGGTCAACGACTCCGACGTCCGGATCGATCCTCTCGATCCGGGGAAGATCCTCGTCGCCGCGAACGATCCGGTCGGCGTCTTCGGCCGGGTGGCGATCTTCTACTCGACCGACGGCGGCGCCTCCTGGGGCCAGAGCAGCCTGCCGCTCGGCATCAATGACGTGTTCCAGGACGAGGGGGCGGTGGAGTGGACCGCCGACGGCACGGCGTGGGCGACGGCGGTCGTGTTGACCCCGATCAACCAGGTCTGGAGCTATTTCCAGCTACGCGCCTACACGTCGACGGACGACGGCAAGACCTGGACGTTCGATGCCCTCCTCTCGGGCAGCCAGGCCGCCGCCCACCGGGACCGGCTGTGGGTCGACCGCGGTGCCAGCTCGCCTTTCCGGGACCAGGTCTACGCGATGTGGAACGACCTCGACGGAGTGTATTTCGCCCGCCGCACGAAGAGCGACGGCGCCTGGCACAATGCCATTCTGCTGAGCGACGTCCGGACCTTGCTCAGCACGGAAGGCGCCGAGGCCGCCACCAACAGCGCCGGCGAGATCTTCGGCTTCTGGATCGACGGCGAGAGCGGTCGGATCTTCGTCGCCAAGTCGAGCGACGGCGGCGTCTCCTTCGACCCGCCGGTGGACATCGCCACCAGCTTCGGCCGCTTCCGGCTCTCGCTTCCGGCCGCCCCCAATACGGCCTCGATGCACGTCAGCGGCGGCGCTTTTAGGAACGCCACCGAGAACCAGGTCTACGCCGCCTGGGCCGATCTGTCGGGCGAGGCGGGCTGCAAGCTGTGGACCGAGCAGCCGACGTTCGTCGTCGGCGGGAACGCCTGCAAGTCGCGCCTCTGGTTCTCCCGCTCGGCAGACGGCGGCGCGACCTGGTCGCCACCGGTGAAGATCGATCACCGGCCGACGCTCGACGATCAGTTCTCGCCCGTGCTCGCGGTCGACGAATCGAGCGGCAAGCTGTCCCTGACCTACTATGACACGGTCGGCGACCCCAGCCGGAAGAGGACCAACCTCTTCTATCAATCTTCGAGCGACGGCGGGACGACCTGGAGCGACCCGCTCCAGGTGACGACGGCGAGCACGGACGAGACCGACATTTTCTCCGATCCGACCGCGTACGGCGACCACAACGGCTTGAGCGTCGTCAACGGCTTCATCGTCCCGACCTGGACCGACCGCAGAAACGGCGGCCGCGAGGAGATCTGGTCGGCGGCGATCGCCGATCCCGACCCCTGCGCCGGCCCGGCGGCAACCGGCCTCCTGGCGACGCCCCGGCCCGCCGGCGTCGACCTCAGCTGGGATGCGGTGCCCGGCGCCACCTATCGGGTGCTGCGCGCTCCTGCCAGCGGCGGCCCGTACAGCCTGATCGCGACCACCACCTTGAATGGCTACTTCGACGCCGCCGGCGACTGCGACGTCACCCGCTACTACGCGGTGCGCGCGGTGAACGGCTGCGCCTCGGCTCTCTCGGCCGAGGTGACCGGCACCGGTCGGCCGACCTCGACTCTCTACAGCAACGATTTCGAGAGCGGTTCCGGCCTCGCCGACTGGACGGCGGGAGCGGTGCCGGGGTACGGCAGCGCCGCCGACTGGCCGGGTATCGAGACCTGCTCCGCGCACAGCGGGAGCGGGATCTTCCGCTTCGGCGGCCCCACCTGCGCGAGCGGCGCCGGGCCTGGCGACGACGTCGTCTTCGCCTATCCGCACGGCCCGAACGGCATTCCCATCCCCAAGGGCGCCACCGACGTCCATCTCTCCTTCTGGCATCGGCGCGATTTCCAACCGGGCTCCGGGGGATTGCTGGGGATCGCCATGAGCGACGTCCTCGACGGCTGCCTGCTCATCCGCCCGGGAGCCCTCTCGGGCGAAAACTACAATGCCGTCATCCGCTCGCAGTGCGCCACGGTCCCCATGTACGGCCAATCGCTCTTTACCGGCACCAGCAGCTCCTTCACCCAGACCCTCGTCGATCTCGACCATGCCTTCAGCGACACCTGGGAACTGCCCGGCAGCCTCGCCGGGCACGTCGTCGAGCCGTTGTTCCTCGGTTTCACCAACTGCGGCGCGCCGCCGCAACCGGGCTGGTTCGTAGACGACGTAAAAGTGACGGCCTGCATCGCGCCGCCGGCCCCGGCCTACGGTTTCTATCCCCTCGCGCCCTGCCGGCTGATCGATACCCGCCAACCTTCCGGTCCTTCGGGCGGCCCCGCCCTCGGCCCCTCGGCAGCGCGCACCCTGACGCTCGCCGGCCGGTGCGGCGTACCGCCCACGGCCAAGGCGCTGTCGGTCAACCTCACCGTCGTCCAGCCGGCGATGGCAGGATCGCTGCTCCTCTACGCCGACGACCAGACGCCGGCGCCGCCGCTCGCCAGCACGATCAGCTTCCCCGCCGGCGTCGTGCGCGCCAATAACGCGATCGTGTCGCTGGGCAACGGCTCGGGCGGCGCCATCGCGCTGAACCAGTCGGCGGGAGGCGTCGATTTGCTGATTGATGTGAACGGGTATTTCCAGTAGCCGCGAGATTGCCGAAGTCCCGGCCACCCAGAGGTCGTGAGAAAATCGGGTCGCACGCGGAGATTCCCGTAGAGACGCCCCAGGCGCTATCGAAACCCTTGCCGTTACCACGCCGTCGGGGCGTCTCCAACGCGGCCGAGATCGCAGGCGTCTGATGCCTGCGGAGACGCCCCGACGGCCGTGGTTTCGGCAAGGTCCAGGAGGCCGGCAGGGGCGTCTCTACGAAGACCCGTGAGGTAGGAGGCCGATTTTTTCACAGCCTCTCAGGGGATTTTCTCTCGCTCCGCCGGGCCGCCGCCACGTCACCTCAATTCCTGCATGATCTGGTCGAGCTGTTCCAAGAGCTGAGGCACATTGGTGGTGACGATCTTCCAGAGGGCCGCGTCGTCGAGCGCGAAGTAGGCATGCGTCAGGACGTCTCTCAGGCCCGCGATACCTCGCCATTCGATCTCGGGATACCGCTCGCGGATCTCCTCGGGAATGTTCTTCGCTGCCTCGCCGAGAATTTCCAGATTGCGCAGGATGGCGTCGTAGGTCTTCTCGTCCGAGGCCAGGTCGCCCTGTAAACCTTCGGTATAGCGGGTCACCTTCCGGGCGGCCTCGAACATGTCGCGGAGGAACAGCTTCCAGCTACGCGACACGGATCGATTCCGCTTCGACGGTCGGCCGCGCCCATGATTTGAGCGCACCCTTCATGACGAGATCCACCGGACGGCCCAGGCGCTCTTCGAGCCAGAACTTGAGGTTCATATACTCGATCAGGCCGGGCGTTTCCCGGAATTCCACCAGGAGATCCACGTCACTCTCCGGACCGGCCTCGCCTCGGGCCATCGAGCCAAAGAGGGCCAGAGAGCGTACGCCGAACCGATCCGCCAGCTCTTGCCGCCGGGCGGAAAGAACGTCGAGCACTGCGCCCCGGTCCGCAGCCTGCGTCTTCTGAGGGTTTTCTGCCATGGCTCGCTCGTGCTCGGCTCTCGCCCGAGGCCCTATCCTACCAAGGTACGGCCCTCCTATGCTCGGCAGGCGGGTAGATGGCCAGGCTCCCAGTCCAGACCGAACCGTAGCGGCACCGCCGCCTAACGAGATCATCCCTGGGAGCGCCGGCGTCCTCGCCGGCTCTATCTTCCCCCGCACGCCCAGCCGGCGGGACGCCGGCGCTCCCAGGGAAAAAGCTGGAACGCTCTACCCTTTCTGCCGCCGTGCCCGGATCTTCCCCACCTGCTCCTCGGCGCCCGGGCCGGCCGCTTCGAGCAGGGTGGCGAGCGCCCAGGGCGAGCGGACGAGCGCCTCGACGAGGTGGAGACCCTCCGCGAAGCGCGGCTCCCAGCGATCGAACCAGCCGGCGATCTGCGGGCCCTGCTCGCCGTACATGCCGAGCAGGGGATAGCCGTCCGCGGTCTCGCCATCTTCCATATAGAAGCGGGGCTCGCGGTCGAGGGCGGGTGTCACCGATACGCCTAAATTCCCCCCATCCTCGCGGCTAAAAATCCCCCCCTCCGTGAGGAGGAAGCATGGAGATCGAGGAGAGATCGGAGAAGCTGTCCACGACGCCTGAAGGCGCCGTGGAGGTGGGCGAGTTGATCAGCCAGAGCACTTGGGGTGCGGTACGCACTCTGTG
>DASQPA010000594.1:0-14948 GCA_035644215.1 Thermoanaerobaculia bacterium | reverse complement strand
CCTTTCACGAGGTGGACGGTAAAGACATTTGCCGGGTGACCGTCACACCTGGCCCGCGGCCTGTTTTCCTCAAAGAGGGTAACGACGAAGTCTTCTACCTACGAACAGGAAATTCGACGCGTCGGCTCTCCATCCGGGAAGCAGTGCAATACTGCAAGACACGCTGGAAAGGCTGACTCCCAGGCGGCGCTGCCACCTACGGCTTGACCATCCGCCAGATGAGCCAGAGCGACCTCGCCGATGCGGCCTCTCCCCCCCGCCCTGGAGCACCTCCTCTAGGGTCGCCCGCACGATCGCCGACCTCGCCGGAGGCTGCGGCGAATCTCCCCGTCCATCAGCAACAACGCAAGCCCTGCCACCTTCCCTCTCCTTCCTGGCGTAACATTCTCCCGAGGGCCACGTTTCATGGGTGGAGACGAAAGGAAGGAGGAGGCCGTGCAAGCAGCCGCCGAACAGACGCTCCATCCGCCCCCGGGGGCCCCCCAGGGAACGCTGGAAGCGCTCTTCAAGGAACATAGCGGGGCCGTCTATCGCGCCGCGTACCGGGTCACCGGGGACGCCATGGACGCGGAGGACGTCCTGCAGACCGTATTCACCCGCATCCTGCGCCGGGAGGACGACCTCGACCTCTCGCAGGGTGCCGGGAGCTATCTCCACCGCGCCGCCGTCAATGCCGCGCTGGATCTCCTGCGCCGCCGGAAGCGCCGCCCGTCGGTCACCCTGGAGGAGGTCGAGCCTCTCCTCGTCGACGAGGCGGCCGGTGATCCCGAGCAGAACCGCGAGAACCGCGATCTGGCCACCCGCCTGCGGGCCGCCCTGTCGCGCCTCTCGCCCCGCGCCGCCGAGATTTTCGCCCTACGCTACTTCGAGGGGGTCGGGAACCTGGAGATCGCCCGCCAGATGGGCGCCTCCCAGACCTCGATCGCCGTGATTCTGCACCGCGCCCGGCACCGGCTCCAGAAAGAGCTCCAGCCGCGGCAAGGAGGACTGTCATGAGCCTGTTTTCGAAGCGTCACGAGGAAAACCTCGACCGGGCGGTCGACACGGTGGTGAACGACACCGCCGATCCGACCCAGGTCGAAGCCGCCACCGCCCGGGTCTGGCAGCGCCTCTCCCGCGACGGCGAGGCCCACCGCCTGGAGACGGCGCCGGCCCCCGCCACGCCGCACCTGGTTCCCGCCGGTCCCCTGAAGGGCTGCGCGGACTTCCAGAGTCTTCTCCCGGCCTATCTCGCCGGGGAGCTGCCGCCGGCCCGTGCCCTCCTCGTCGAGGATCACACCCGGAGCTGCATCGCCTGCCGTCGCGCTCTCCGCGAGGCGCGGAGCGGTGTGCCGGCAAACACCACCGCCCCCAACACCCGCAAGGCGGCGTTCCTCTCGCCCCGCCTGCGCCGCGGCTTCACCACCGCCCTCGCCGCCATGCTCCTCTTCGGGGTGGGCCTGGGCCTCGTCTACCTCTTCCAGCAGATGCCCTGGAGCGGCGCCCCGCAGGCCCGCGTCGAATCGATCGAGGGCAGCCTCTACGCGGTGGCGGGCCAGGACATCCGTCCGGTCGTCGCCGGCGAGCGTTTCGGCGCCGGGGTCGAGGTGCGGACCGCCAAGGGCTCGCACGCCTTCGTCCGCCTGGGCGACGGCTCGCGGGTCGAGATGAACGAGCGCGCCGGCCTCTCCTATGTCACGCGGCGCAGCGGCACCACCATCCAGCTCGGCCAGGGACGGATCCTCGTCCAGGCGGCCAAGCAGCACGGCACCCATCTCTACGTCGAAACCGCCGACTGCCGGGTCTCGGTGACCGGCACCATCTTCGCCGTCAACCGCGGCACCAAGGGGTCGCGGGTCTCGGTGGTCGAAGGGGAGGTGCGGGTCAAGGAGGCGAACCGCGACAGCATCCTCCACCCGGGGGACCAGGTGGCGACCCACGTCAGCATGGCGGCCGTTCCGGTGCGCCGGGAGATCGCCTGGAGCAAGAACGCCGCCCAGTACGACGCGCTCTTGACCCAGCTCACCCAGCTGGGCAAGGACATCGACGCCTCGGTGGCGCGGCCCGGTCTGCGCACCTCGACCCGGCTGCTCGACCTGGCGCCGCAGGAGACCCGGATCTGGGTCGGCCTGCCCAACCTGTCGCAGAACCTGGCCGAGACGCAAGCGAAGCTCGAAGAGCGCCTGGCGACCGACGCCACCCTGCAGCAGTGGTGGGGACAGGCCTTCGGCTCCGGCCCGTCGAGCCAGCACTTCCATGACGTGATCGCGAAGATCGGCGACCTCGGCCACAACCTGGGCGAAGAGGTGGCGGTGGCGGTGACGGCGGACGGACCGGTGGTGCTCGCCGAGGTGACCAACCCGTCCGCCTTCCGCGCCCTGCTCGAGCAGGAGGTCACGGCCGACAACACCAAGGCCGGCAAGGCGGTGCTGATCCTCGTCGACAGCCCGAATGCCGCCAATATCCCGAATACTCCCGGCGCCGACGACCACGCGCTCTACCTCTGGGTGAAGGACGACCTCTTCGTCGCCACCCCGAGCGCCGCGCTGCTCGCCCGCATGGGCCAGGTCCTCGCCCAGCCGGCGGCCAACCCCTTCCGCCAGGCGAGCTTCCACGCCCGGGTGGCCCAGTCCTACCAGGAGGGCGCCGGCTGGCTGTTCGCCGGCGACCTGAAGAAGCTGCTCGCCGACCATCCGGGAAGCCCGGACAGCCACGCCGAGGCCCTCGGCATCCTCGACTTCCAGGACGTGATCGTCGACCGCCACGAGGGGACCGGCCGCACCGAGACCCGGGCGGCGGTGACCTTCGACCGGCCGCGCCGCGGCATCCCGTCCTGGCTCGCCGCTCCGGCGCCCATGCGGGCCCTGGATTTCGTCTCCCCCGACGCCAACCTGGCCGCCTCGTTCGTGGTCAAGGACCCGGTGAACCTCCTGGACGACCTGCTCGCCGCCGTCCCCGAGCTCGCCACCGAGCTCGACAAGCTCCAGACCGAGCACGGCATCCACCTGCGCGACCTCGCGGCCTCGCTGGGGGGTGAAGTCGCCCTGGCGGTCGACGGGCCGCTTCTGCCCAGCCCGTCCTGGAAGCTGGTGCTGGAGGTCTACCACCCACAGGCCCTGGAAAGCTCCCTGGAGCAGCTCGTCGCTCGGGTGAACGACCAGCTCCACGCCGCCGGCAAGCCGGAGATCACCCTCACCCACGAGACCACCGGCGGACGGACGTACTACAGCATCCGCTCGACCGATCCGGCCCACCAGCACGGGGTCGACTACACCTTCGTCGACGGCTACCTCGTGGTGGCGCCCAGCCGGGCGCTCTTGGACACCGCCATCACCCAGCGGGCTCAGGGCTTCACCCTGGCGAGCTCCGCCAAGTTCCGCGCGCTCCTCCCCGAGGACCAGCAGGTCAACTTCTCGGCCCTGGTCTACCACAACCTCGGTTCGGCTCTGGCCCCCCTGGCCAACCTCGCGCCGCAGGGCGCTCCAGGGAACGGCGGGGCCGGCGGGGCGTCGATCGCCCGCATGATCGCCGGTTCCGGGCCGACCCTCACCTACGCCTACGCCCAGGACGACCGCATCCTGTTCGCCAGCCACAGCGAGACCGGACCCCTGGGATTGAACCTGGGGACGCTCGCCAGCCTGCGCGGCCTGCTCGGCGCCATGGGCTCGGGGCCGGGTGCGGAGGAGGCCCACTAGTCGCAAACCATCGCCCGGGCGGGGTTCGCCCCCCGCCCGGGCTTTTTTCTTTTGCAACAGGATCGTGGGTTTCTACGTAGGGATGAGCGGAGATCGGAAAAGGAGCCTCACGTGACGAGCGAATCCACCCATCCGGTCATCGAGCTTGCCGGGCTGGCCGTCCAGTTCGGCAGCCGGCCGATCCTGAAAGGCCTCGACGCCACCTTGAAGGGGCGGGCGATCGGCCTGCTCGGTCCCAACGGCGCCGGCAAGACCACCCTGCTCCACACCCTTCTCGGGTTCCACCCTCCGTCCGCCGGCACGGCGCGGATCTTCGGCCGGGACATCCAGACCGAGGCGCGCGAGATCCGCTCGCTCATGGGCTACATGCCGGAGAATGATTCTTTCATCGCCGGGATGAGCGGCGTCCGCTTCGTGCGGATGATGGCCGAGCTTTCCGGCCTGCCGCCCAAGCCGGCCCTGGAGCGGGCGCACGAGGCCCTCTTCTACGTCGGCCTGGGCGAGGCGCGCTACCGGCCGGTCGGCACCTACTCGTTGGGCATGAAGCAGCTCGCCAAGCTCGCCCAGGCCCTGGCCCACGGGCCGCGGGTGCTCTTCCTCGACGAACCGACCAACGGCCTCGATCCTCCAGCCCGCGAGCGGATGCTGGAGCTCATCCGCGACATCCGCGACCTGGGCGAGGTCCACATCGTCCTCTCCTCCCACCTGCTGCGCGACGTCGAGGAGTGCTGCGAGGAGGTGCTGGTGCTGAAAGAGGGCCGGGTGGCGGTCTATGCCGACCTCGCCGAAGAGCGGCGCGCCAACCGGCGGTTCCTGGAGATCGAGACCCAGGGGGCGGCCGACGGCGACGACGCCTGGTTCGCCGAGGCGGTCGAGCGGCTGGGCTGCGAGCTCGCCGTCACCGGCCGGCAGCGCCTGAAGCTCGTCCTCCCCGACGGGATCGAGGTCCGCGACCTCTACCGGGTCGCCGCCGAGCGCCAGGTGCAGATCAGGCGGCTCGACTTCAAACGCGACTCGCTGGAGGACATCTTCCTGCAAGCAATGGAGACCGGCCATGGCAGTGTATGAACAGACCTACCGGCGCTACACCGGCGAGATCACGCCGCAGCGGACCCGCTTCCTGATCCTCCTGCGCTACGCGTTCCAGGAGGTCCTCGCCAGCCGGCTGGTGCTCGTCCTCCTCATCGTGGGCGGCCTGGGGGTGCTCACCACGGCGGTGCTCATCTACCTGCACCACAATTTCACCGCGCTCACGGCGATCGACCTGCCCATCGACCGCCTGGTCCCGATCGACAACGTCTTCTTCGAGTTCTTCCTCCGCGTCGAGAGCTCGCTCTGCTTCTTCCTCGCGCTCGTCATCGGTCCCGGGCTGATCGCGCCGGACGTCCGCAACAACGCCCTGCCGCTCTACTTTTCGCGCCCCTTCTCGCGCACCGAGTACGTGCTGGGCAAAATCGGGGTGCTCCTCTCGCTCCTCTCCGCCCTGACCTGGGTGCCCGGCCTGCTCCTCTTCCTCCTCCAGGCCGGCCTCGAGCCCGCCTGGCTCGGCCCTCACCTGGGGCTCGCCTGGGCGCTCTTCGCCGCCTCCGTCGAGTGGATCGTCGTGCTCTCGCTCTTGACCCTCGCCATCTCGGCCTGGGTGAAGTGGAAGCCGGTGGCCCGCATCGTCCTCCTCGCCGTCTTCTTCGTCATGGCCGGTTGGGGCCTCGCCATCAACGCCGCCCTCGACACCCGCTGGGGGGGCCTGGTGAGCCTCGGCAAGCTCAACGACACCGTGCGCGCCAGCCTGTTCAACCGCGCCCAGCCCAACGACCTGCCGGCCTGGGCGGCCTGGATCGCTCTCGCCGCCGCCTGCCTCCTCTTTCTCTCCATGCTGCGGCGCAAGTTGCGCGCCTACGAGGTGGTGCGATGAGCGCCTCGGTCGCCCTCGCCGGAATCTCCCCCGCGTCGCCCCCCCCGGCCACCCTGCCGGCCACCGCCGGCCGCATCACGTTCGCCGGGGTCTCCAAGTTTTACGGCGAGGTCCTGGGGATCAACCGGGTCCACCTTTCGATCCCGCCGGGGATCACCAGCCTGGTGGGGCCGAACGGCTCGGGGAAGACCACCCTGATGAACCTGATGGTGGGGCTCTTGAAGCCCACCGAAGGGGATATCCGGGTTTTGGGCATCCCCACCCACCGGCCGGAGGAGCTCTTCCGGCTCGTCGGCTACTCGACCCAGTACGACGCCTTCCCGCGCTGCCTCTCCGGCTGGCAGTTCGTCTACTCCTACCTGCGCGTCCACGGCCGCAGCCACGCCGAGGCCGAGGCGCTGGCTGCAAGGCGATCGAGCGGGTGGGGTTGATGGAAGCCGCCCCGCGCAAGGTCGCCGGCTACAGCAAGGGCATGCGCCAGCGGATCAAGCTCGCCCAGGCCATGGCCCACGAGCCGACGGTGCTCATCCTCGACGAGCCGCTGAACGGCTTGGACCCCATGGCGCGGGCCGAGGTCATCGGCCTCTTCCGCGACCTCGCCGCGGCCGGGCTCTACGTCCTCGTCTCCTCGCACATCCTGCACGAGGTCGACCGCATCTCGGACCAGGTGATCCTCCTCAACGGCGGCTACGTGGTGGCCGAGGGGAAGATCCAGGGGGTGCGCGAGGAGATGGAGCAGCACCCGATGCAGATCGCGGTGCGCTGCGACCGGCCGTCGCTCCTCGCGGCGCGGGCCTTCGAGGAGGACCACGTGGTCGAAGTGAAGATCGCTCCCGACCGCCGCGGCCTCCTGGTCTCGACGCGCGACGCGGACGGCTTCTATCTGCTGCTCAATCGCGTCGTGCTGGAGACCGGCCTCGTCGTCGAGGCGGTGGCACCGGCCGACGCCGACGTGCAGTCCGTCTATCAGTACCTGATCGGTTCGAATGGAGGCAAGGCATGAGCGCCGAGCCCTTGAGCACGCTTTCCACGACTCCCGCGCCGCCCGCGCCGCCAAGCATCGCCCGCGGCCTCCCCTGGGATCTCTACCGGCGCCAGGTGGCGGCCATCCTGGGCCTCGAAGTGCGCAAGGGCTTTTTCGGCAAGCGCGCCCTGGGGGTCTACTTCCTGGCGCTGATGCCGGTGACGATCCTTGCCCTGCGCGCGATCGTCTCGCGGGCCTTCGGCAGCCATTCCGATCCGGTGGAGGTGGCGCGGACCTTCGCCATCTCCTTCCAGACCTTCTTTCTGCGGCTGGTGATCTTCTTCGGCTGTGTCGAGGTCTTCGGCAACCTGATCCGGCGCGAAATGCTGGAGCGCACCCTCCACTACTACTTCCTCTCGCCGGTCCGCCGCGAAGTGCTGGCCGCGGCGAAATACCTGACCGGTCTCCTTGTCTCGTTCACTCTCTTCGGCGGCGCCACGATCGCCTCGTTCTTCTTCGCCTACCTCCCGTGCGGTCTCGGGGCCTTCTTCCACGATTTCGGGCAGCTCCTGGCCTACG
The DNA here is from genome assembly GCA_035644215.1 of Thermoanaerobaculia bacterium. GTDB lineage: Bacteria > Acidobacteriota > Thermoanaerobaculia > Multivoradales > UBA5704 > DASQPA01. The sequence continues at coordinate 7,819 of DASQPA010000594.1, read as the reverse complement.
TCGGCGTGGCCTTCCTCGCCTGCCTGGGCTACGGCGCGGTCTTCCTCACCTTCGGCTTCTTCTACAAGAGCCCGGCGATCCCGGCCGTGATCGTCTTCGGCTGGGAGGCGATCAACTTCCTCCTGCCGCCGTTCTTGAAGAAGATCTCGATGATCCACTACCTGGAGTCGCTCTGTCCGGTGTCGGTCCCTCTCGGCCCCTTCGCGATCCCAGCCGACGCGCCCTCCCCCTGGGTCGCCATCCCCGGGATCTTCCTCCTCACCGCCGTGCTCCTCGCCATCTCGGCGCGGAAGATCCGGCAGCTGGAGATCAGCTACGAGGAGGATTGAGCGGGGCCCCCCCTCACCCCATCCCGCCCGACGCCGCGGTGAGCCCTTCCAGCACCCGCCGGTACTCCTCCTCGATGGCGGCGACCCGGGGGACGTAGCCTTCGGCGGTCTCCGGCGGCTGGTGTTCCAGCTTGGCGCACAGATCGGCCAGGCGCATCGCTCCCAGGGCCGCGCTGCTGCCCTTCAGGGTGTGCGCCTCGCGCTCGACGAGCGGCAGGTCGCCCTCGGCGAGGCCGGTGCGGATCCCCTCCATGCAGGTCTGGGAGCGGAAACTTTCCGCCAGCTCGCGCAGCACGTCGCGGCCCAAGGCCCTTCCGAGCTCGCGCAGCTCCGCCATCCGCTCGGTGGAGAGCACCGGGATCTCGCCCTCCACCCGGGGGGCCGGCGCGGACGGCGGCGGCGTCTCCTTGCCGCCGGTCAGCCAGTGGGCGAGCTTGCGCTGCAGGACGTCCTCCCGGAACGGCTTGGTGATGTAGTCGTTCATGCCCACCGCGAGGCAGCGCTCGAGGTCCTCCTTCATGGCGTGGGCGGTCAGGGCCACGATGGGGATCGTGCGGCCCTCTCCGGCGCTCTCGCGAATGCGACGGGTGGCCTCGTAGCCGTCGATCTCCGGCATCTGGCAGTCCATGAGGATGAGGTCGACGGGGGTCCTCGTCAGGGCCTCCAGGGCCTCGCGGCCGTTGTTGACCGCCAGGGCGTCGTAGCCCAAGGCGGTGAGCTGCTGGGTGATGACCAGCTGGTTGACCAGGTTGTCCTCGGCGACCAGGATGCGGTGGCGCCGGCCGTCCGGCCGCGGGACCGACTCCGGGCGGACGAGAGGGACCGGGGCGGTCGGCGCCGAGGCGGTGTCGAGCGGCAGGGTGAACCAGAAGAGCGAGCCCTCGCCCAGGTGGCTCTCGAAGCCGATCTCCCCGCCCATCTGCTGCACCAGCCGCTGGCTGATCGCGAGACCCAGACCGCTGCCGCCGTAGCGCCGGGAGGTCGAGCTGTCGGCCTGGGAGAAGAGCCCGAAGAGCCGCCCCTGGGCCGCCTCGGGGATGCCGATGCCGGTGTCGTGGATGCGGAACTGGTAGCGGCCGTCGGGGAGCTTCGAGACGACGACGCCGATCTCGCCGCTTTCGGTGAACTTGACGGCGTTGCCCACCAGGTTGGTGAGCACCTGGCGCAGCCGCCCCGGGTCGCCCCAGACCCAGACCGGCACCCCCAGGCCGATCATGAGGCCGAGCTCGGTGCCCTGGGCGCTGGCGCGGAACCGCTGCAGCTCGATGATCTCGTGGAGGGTCGCGTGGAGATCGAACCGCTCCCGCTCGAGGAGGAGCTGGCCGGCCTCGATGCGTGAGAAGTCGAGGATGTCGTCGATCAGCCGCAGGAGGGAGGCGGCCGAGCTCTGGATGAGGGTGGAGTAGTCGCGCTGCTGCGACGACAGGTCGGTCTTCAGCAGGAGGTCGACCAGCCCCAGGACGCCGGCCATCGGGGTGCGGATCTCGTGGCTCATGTTGGCGAGGAAACGGCCCTTGGCCTGGTCCGCCTGCTCGGCCGCCTCCTTGGCCAGGCGCAATTCCTCGCTCCGCCGGCGCTCGGTGACGTCGCGGTTGATCGAGAGGAGCGCCGGCCGTCCCTCGTACTCGACGAGCGAGGCGTTGATCTCGAGGAACATCCGGCTGCCGTCCTTCCGGTACTGGACGGTCTCGAAGTTGTAGAAGACGCCCTGCTCCATGGTCTGGGCGATCTGGTGGCGCCCCCGCTCGACGTTTTCCGAGAGGCTCTGGATCGACATGCCGAGGAACTCTTCGCGCGGGAAGCCATAGATCTCGCAGGCCCGCGGGTTGACGTTCAAGACGGTTTCGTCCTCGGGGTCGAGGATGAGGATGGCGTCGTGGGCGTTCTCGAAGATCCGGCGGTAGTCCTCACTCGCCTTGCGCAGCTCCTGGGCGCGCTCCTCGACCAGCCGGGCGAGCTCGTCATGGGCGCCGCGCAGCTCGGCTTGCGCCCGCTCCAGCTCGGCCGCCCGGAGGGCGAGGAGGTGAGAGCTGGTGAGCCCGGCCCAGCGTTCCTTGTAGAACTGCGCGGCGAGCCCGAAGAGATAGAAGAAGAAGACCAGGACCCAGAGGCCCTCCCAACCGGCGGGCCGCCAGGCGGCCCGGTCGGTGAGACCGGTGAGGGCGAGGAGCACCGGCAGATTCAGCACGACGACGAAGGCGAAAACGACCTTGGGCTCGTGGGCGAAGAGCATGGCCCCCAGGCTGGAGATCACCGCCGCGGTGGCGAAGAGGAAGTACGACTCCCCCCGCGGCCCGAAGCTCCGGGTGGCGACGAAGAACAATCCACCGAGGAGCAGGGCGTTGCCGAGCACCGAACCGTAGAAGGCCCGCCGCCAGAACCGGGGCCTTGGGGGGTAGATCGTTGGGAAGCGCCGGATGAGGACGATGCGGCAGACGGCGAGGGCCAGGCTGGCCGCCAGGACCAGGGCGAAGAGGTAGGGTCGCCGCGCGTAGAGGTCCGCCACCACCCCGACGGTCAGCACGACCAACGGGTAGGTCGAAACGCCCGGCAGGGCGTTCTGCGCCGTCAGGCGGTCGGCAGCCTGCCGGACCTCCGGAGCGGTCTGGAGCTGAGCACTCGGTCTTCGCACGGCAGCGCTCCGAACGGGCCGGAGCCCGCTCGCTTGGGCGACGTGAGGAATTTTCCCTATCTTGAAGGTCCGCTGCGCGCCGGTCAAGTGCGCGGGTCAAGTGCGGGAGGGCGCGGGGCAGGGCAGGTAGGGGCAGAGCCCCCGTGCCTGCCCTGCCGAGGCACCTTCCCTACTGCATGGAGTCCATCATCTCCTTGGCCGACTTGGCGTCGGGGTCGTTCGGCGCCAGGGCGATGAACTGCTTCAGGTGGTCCTTGGCCTTCACGGTGTCGCCGGAGTTGGTGTAGCAGAGCCCCAGCATATAGTGGGCCTTGGCATACTTGGGATCGACCGAGAGCGCCTGCTCGAAGGTCTCCAGGGCCTGGGGGATCTGGTTGTTGTTGAACAGCTTCACCCCTTTACGGAAGAGCGAGTCGGCGCTCGCCCCCTGCCCCGAGGCCTGGGCGGCGGCGAAGGCCTCCTTGGCCTTGGCGTCGTACTCCTTGAAATGCGCCTGGTCCTTCTTGACCCGGGCCTCGTCCGCCATCTGCTTGTAGGTGTTGTAGCGGATGGTGTTGGCCTCCGGGTTCTGCGGGTCGGCCTTGGCCAGCTGGTCGGCCAGGGCCAGCGAGTCGGGGTACGCCTTGCGCACGATGTAGACGTCGGAGAGCGCCGAGTAGGCCTGCTCGAGCGTCGGGTCGGCCTCGATGGCACGCTTGAAGTCCGCCTCGGCGTCGGCCGGCCGCTTCTCGCGGGTGGCCTCGGCGCCCTCGTTGAAGATGCGCACCGCGGTGTCGTGGCCGGGAGAGGCGGCGGCGAGCGCGTCCAGGGCCTGCTTGACTTTGGCGTCGTACTCCTTGACCTTGGCCTCGTCCTTGGCCGCCCGCGCCTCGGCGAGGAGGCCCTTGTAGGCGTCGTAGCGGTCCTTCAAGCCGCGGGCCTTGCCGGGGTCGAGCTCGATGAGCCGGTCGGCGGCCGCCGCCGCCTCGGCGAACTTGTTCTGCAGCAGGTAGACCTCGGCGAGCCCCGCCTGGATCGTCGCGTTCTTGGGGTCGAGCTGGGCCGCCTGCTGGAACTTGGCGGCGGCGGTCTCGTTGTCGTTCTTCTGGAACGCGACCACCCCCTCGTTGTAGGCGGCGATCGCCTGGTTGGTCGGCGACTGGGCCTCGGGCTTGCCGGTCGGCTCCGCTTGCGCCGAGGTGCCGAGGTTGAAGGTGACGCGAACGTTCTCGCCGAGCTTGACCTCGAGCGGCGCCTCGTAGGGGGTGAAGCCGGCCTTTTCGATCTTGATCGTGTACTTGCGGGTGGCGTCCAGGATGATGACGGTGAACACCCCCTTGTCGTTCGTCGTCTTGTCCTGGAAATACTTGAACTCCGGGCTGGTGATGGTGATCTTGGCGCCGGCGACGGGCTTGTTCGTTGGGTCGAGCACCGTCCCCGTAATTCTTCCCTCGCCGGCGGCCCGGAGCGAGCCGGCCAGCACCAGGGCCAGGACCAGAGCGGTGGCCAGTGCGCGTTCGATACGGGTCATGGGCGTAGCCTGCCTTTCTTCAAGAGGTCGTTCCTCCCGAGCGTTTCGTTGCCGCGCGGATTGTACCCTGTCTCGGGCGGCTTGCCCGGCTCCCCTCTGCTACCCTTTCCACCATGCCGGGAGAACGACCCGTCGACGAACCAGGAGAGCCCGCGACCCGGGAGCAGCACCCGGCGCAGGGGGAGTGGCGCGCCGACCCGCTGGCGCGGAGCCTTCACAGCCGGCTCGATCAGGAGATCCGGGCCCCCGGGGAGGACTACGACGAGGAGCGGGCGACCGCGCTCTGCGCCGCCCTCTGCCGCGGCCTGCTGGGCGATTTCTCACCCGCCCTGCTCCTCCTCTCCGCCGCGGAGCGGCGCCGGGTGCAGGCCCTCATCGCCTATACCCATACGCTTTTCGACTTCGCCCGCCAGCGCGGGATCGAGGGGGAGCGCCTGGCGCAGATCAACCGCTGGGAGTTCACCCTGGATCTCGCCCTCACGGGCCAGAAGGTGGGGCAGCCGATCTTCGTCGCCATGGCCCGCGAGCATACCCTCCGCCCGTGGCCGGACGGGGCGCTCGACGAGATCGCGGCGGCGGCAAGGCGGCGGGCCACGCGCGCCCGGCCGGCGAGCCCCGAGGAAGCCGCGGCCGCGGCCCAGCGCCTGGCGCGCGGGGTGGCGACCGCGGTGCTCGGCCGCGAGCCCGCCGAGGAGCTCGCCGCGTTCGGCGGCGCGCTGCTGCGCCTCCACGCCCTGCAGAACCTGGGGCCCGAGTCGCGGCACAACCGCTGCCCGCTGCCGGAGAGCGAGCTGCCGACCGATTTCGAGGCGCCACCCGACCCGCGCCGGCTGGTCGCCGCGGCGCAGCGGGAGTGCCGGCTCCTCCGCCCGCGCCTCCTCAAGGCGCCGCGCGGGCTGGTCGAGCTCCCGGCGCGCTACCGGCGGGCCGCGGTCTTCGCGCTCCTTGCGGCCCTGAAGCTCCTCATCCGCATCGAGGACGGCGACACGGACCTCCTCGCCGAGCCGCCGCGGCTGGGGCTCCTCTCCCGCCTGGGCCTCCTCGCCCGCGCCCGCTGGGTGCGGATGAGCTGACCCTCACCTCTTGCGCACGGCACGCTTGCCGGAGGTGAAGCGTTCCCGAACCTCGCCGATCCAGCGGTCCAGGAAGTTCTCGCGGTCCTTCTGCTTGTTCAGATCCTCGGTCGGGTTGCGCAGGACGAGATCGCCCGACCGTTCTCCCTCCCCGGAAAAGATCGTCGCCGTGATCACGTGGTAGTGATGGCGCGGCGTGATCCTCACCTGCTCCTGACCGAAGATCTCGTCCAGCTTTTCGATCGCCCACCGGTACGGCTCTTCGCGCGGGTGCAGTTGTCGATTGCTCATACCTTTAGTTTACGCTTGCCGCGCCTGGCATGCACCTAGCAGCAAGACAAAAGATAGATACAAATATCTTAAATTCACCCACGGCGCGCCAACGGGCTCCCTCCGATGCAGGTTTGACGGTTTTTAGTCCGGAATCACGGGTCAGGCCGGCGGCTCGACCAGGATCTTCGAGGCGGCGCGGAAGCCCAGGCTGAGCTCCTCCCCCCCTTCCAAGGCGAGCGCGACGGTGTCCGCCGCCTCGTCTCGCGACCGGACGCGCAGCCGGCTGCCCGGCTTCATCCGGCTGCGCTCCAGGAGCAGGAGGAACTCCCGACTCTGGTCGCCCACCCGCGCCACCCGGACGGGAACGTCGAGTGGGCAGCCGAGGAGGCTGGGGAGGACCGGCTCGTGGACCTGGCCCTGGGCGTCCGGGATGGGATCGCCGTGCGGGTCGACCGCCGGATGCCCCAGCATCTCGTCCATGCGCTCGATCAGCCGGTCGGAGACGGCGTGCTCCAGGCGCTCGGCCTCGGAGTGCACCTCGCTCCAGTCCATGCCCATGACCGAGACCAAGAAGAGCTCGACCAGGCGATGGCGGCGCAGGACGTGGGCGGCGAGCTGCCAGCCGTGGTCGGTCAGGCGGACGCCGCTGTAGGGCTCATAGGAGACCAGGCCGCTGTCGGCCAGGGTTTTGACCATGGCAGTCACCGTCCCCGGGGCGACGCCCAGGGCCGCGGAGATCTGCCCCATCGTCACCAGGGAGCCCGGGCTCCTCTGCTGCTCCACGAGGATGGACTTGAGGTAATCCTCGACGGTGCTGGTCGGCATGGGTATCGGGGCACGGCGACCGGCCGGCTCAGTAGCTCTCCCCGGGGTTCAAGGTGATGACCTCGCACTTGATGCCGCCGTCCTCCAGCGCCTTGTCGAGCTGCTGCGGCGTCCCGGTCAGGGCGGGGAAGGTCCCCCAGTGGATGGGGATCACCTTGCGCACCTCCAGGTAGCGGCAGGCGCGGGCCGCCTGCTGCGGGTCCATGGTGAAGAGGTCGCCGATGGGCAGGAAGGCGAGCTCCGGCCGGTACATCTCGGCGATCATCTGCATGTCCGAGAACAGGGCGGTGTCGCCGGCATGGTAGAAGGTGAAGCCGCCCGGCAGCCGGACGACGAAGCCGGAGGCGACGCCGCCGTAGAGCGCCTGCCCGCCGTCGTCGATCGAGCTCGAATGGTCGGCGCGCACCATCGAGACCTGGAGGCCGAGGACCTCCTGGGTCCCCCCGGGGTTCATGCCGGAGCAGTTCTCGACCCCCTTGCCGGTCAGCCACTCGCAAAGCTCGTAGCCGCCGACCACCCGGCGCGGCTGGTGGCGTTTGGCGAGCTCGACCGCATCGCCCAGGTGATCGGAGTGGGCGTGGGTGATGAGGATCGCATCCAGCCGATCGAAGGTCTTCAGGCGTTCGGGGCAGCGCGGGTTGGTGGTCACCCAGGGGTCGATGACCACGACCTCTCCGCCCGGCAGGTCGCACCGTACGGTGGAATGGCCGAGAGAGGTGAACTTGGGACGCGGGTGATGGTTCATGCCTTCCTCCTCCACACAGTCGGGAGACATTCTAGTCCGGATCGCGTCCGCCCCTCACCCCCCCTAAGGTGGAGAGGCCGCGATGAATCGCTCTCCGCCCTTTCGGAAGGCTCTCCCGGCGACTGGGAATTGCGAAGAAGCCGCTCCGGCGGCTGTCCTTCCCGCTCTACGCCTCGCTGCCGGGCCTGTGGATCTCCCCAAAACGGCTCGAAATTCAATTCGAGTGGCTCGAAATGCATTTGGAGCGACTCGAAATCCATTTCGAGCCGCTTGAAATCGAATTCGAGCCCCGTGTTTTAGATTTGGCAGGGGGACAAATGCATTTCGAGCGGCGCAAAATTCATTTCGGGTGACGCGAAATGCAATTCGGGTGGCTCGAAATGAATTTCGGGTGACTTTTTTTGAATTTGGAGGCACTCGAGACCTATTTCG
>DASQPA010000593.1:0-3196 GCA_035644215.1 Thermoanaerobaculia bacterium | reverse complement strand
GCCGCCGGCGCCGCCGCGCCAGGCTCCAGGTGCCGGGCGAGGGCGCGGACCGTCGTGTGGGTGAGGAGCTCCACCAGCCGGATCTCCCGCCCCGTCGTGTCGCGCAGCAGCGCCTGGACCCGGGGCAGCAGCAGCGAGTGGCCGCCCAGATCGAAGAAGTTGTCCTCCAGGCCGACCCAGGACACGCCGAGGACCTCGCACCAGATGCCGGCGATCGTCCCTTCGAGCGCGCTGCGGCGGTCCTCGACCGGCGGGGCGATGCCGGGCGGGGAGGGCAGGGAGGGGGCCGGCAGGGCCTTCCGGTCCACCTTGCCGTTGGGGGTCAGCGGGAACGCTGGAAGCGTCACGAAGGCCGACGGCACCATGTAGCCCGGCAGCCTCTCCCGCAGCGATCCGCGCAGCGCGTCGGCATCGACGTCCCCGACCACGTAGGCGACCAGCCGGAGGTCGCCGGACCCCCGGCCCGCCCGCTCCCGGCGCGCCATCACGACCGCCTCACGGACGCCGGGAAGCGCCGCCAACACCGCCTCGATCTCTCCCAGCTCGACGCGGAAACCGCGGACCTTGACCTGGTGATCGAGGCGCCCCAGGACCTCCATGCGGCCGTCCGGTAGATGGCGGGCGAGGTCTCCCGTCCGGTACAGGCGGCCTCCCGGCTCGCCCCTCTCGGCCGCCCGCGGGTCCGGCACGAAACGCTCGGCCGTGAGATCCGGACGGCCGAGGTAGCCCCGCGCCAGGCCGGCGCCGCCGATCCAGATCTCGCCGGGAACTCCGCGCGGCACGGTCTGCAGCTCACGGTCGAGCAGATCGATTTGGGTGTTGGCGATGGGCCGGCCGATCGAGACCGGGCCGGTCGCGTCCGGCCGGATGCGCACGGCGGCCGACCAGACCGTCGTCTCGGTGGGGCCGTAGAGGTTCCACAGCTCCCCGGTGCGCCCGGCGAGCGACGCGGCCAGATCGCGCGGCAACGCCTCGCCGCCGCAGAGGGCGCGGAGACGGGGATCGCCGGTCCACCCGGTGTCGAGGAGCAGGCGCCACGTCGCCGGAGTCGCCTGCAGCACGGCGGCCCCCGACGCGCGGAGCCGGGCCGCGAGCAGCCCGCCGTCCGCGGCCTCCTCCGGGCCGGCCAGCTCGACCACGCCGCCGGTCGAAAGCGGCAGGAAGATCTCCAGCGCCGCGATGTCGAAAGCGACCGTGGTCACGGCGAGCAGCCGCTCTCCCGGGGCGAAACCGGGAGCCTGGCGCATCGCGGCGAGGAAGTTGACCAGCGACCGGTGAGCGACCCCGACCCCTTTGGGGCGGCCGGTCGAGCCCGAGGTGTAGAGGACGTAGGCGAGCTGGCGGTCGTCGCCGGGGACCGTGCTGTCCGGATCGGCCGCGCCGCCGGCGAGCGGCTCGGCATCCAGGCAGAGGACCACCCCGGGGGTGGGCGGCAGCCGGGAGAGCAGGTGCGTTTGTGTGAGGAGCGCCCGCGGTGCCGCGTCCTCCAGGATGAAGGCCAGCCGATCGCGGGGGTGGCCGGGGTCGAGCGGCACGTAGGCGGCGCCGGCCTTGAGCACGCCCAGGAGCGCCGCAACGAGGTCGAGGGAGCGTTCGAGGGCGACGGCGACGCGGCTCTCCGCACCGCAGCCCAGCCCGCGCAGGCGGCGCGCCAGCCCCTCCGCACGGGCGTCGAGCTCGGCGTAGGTCAGGGTCTCCCCGGCGTAGGTGACCGCCGGCGCGTGCGGCGTGCGCGCCACCTGCGCCGCGACGAGAGCGTGCACGAGGCGCTCCGGCGTCTGCCGCACGGCGGTGTCGTTCCACTCGGCGAGGAGCTGGTGGCGTTCGGCGCCGCTGACCAGCGGCAGCTCCCCGGCCGGCAGCTCCGGCGCCGCCAGGGCCGCGCCGAGCAGCCTCTCGTAATGGTCGAGCAGGCGATCGATCGTCGCGCCGTCGAAGAGGTCGGTCGCGTACTCCAGGAAACCGCTCAACCCGCCGTCGTGCTCCGCGAGGCCCAGCGTGAGATCGAATTTCGCCGTCGTCCCGGCCGCGGTGACCTCGCGCAGCCGCAGGCTCTCGATCTCCAGGCTCGGGAGGCGAGCGTTCTGAAGGGTGAGCATCACCTGGAACAAGGGGGTATGGGCGAGGCTCCGCTCCGGCGTGAGCTCCTGGACGAGCTTTTCGAACGGCACGTCCTGGTGCGTATGGGCGGCGAGCGCGGTCGCGCGCACCCGGCCGAGCAGCTCCCGGAAGGCGGGTGCGCCGGTGAGATCGCCGCGCAGCACCAGGGTGTTGACGAAGAACCCGATCAGCTCCTCGATCTCGCGGTGGGTGCGCCCGGCGACCGGAGTGCCCACCGCGAGGTCTTCCTGACCGCTGTAGCGCGCCAGCAGGGCCTCGAAGCCGGCCAGGAGCACCATGAAGAGCGTCGCGCCCTCCCGCCGGCCGAGCCGCTGTGCCTGCCGGGTGAGCTCGTCCGGCAGGCGCACGGGCCGCGCCGCGCCACGAAAGCTCTGGACCGCGGGACGAGGCCGGTCGGCGGGCAGCTCCAGGCGGGGCGGCAGGCCGAGGAGCTGCCGGCGCCAGAAGGCGACTTCGCTCTCCAGGACCTCGCCGGTCAGCCAGGCGCGCTGCCACAGCGCAAAATCCGCATACTGCACCGGCAGCTCCGGCAGCGGCGAGGGTCGGCCCTGGGCAAACGCCGCGTAGAGAGCCGTCAGCTCCCGCACCAGGACCCCCATCGACCAGCCGTCGCTCACGATGTGGTGCACGGTCAGGGCGACGACGTGGTCGCCCGCCGCCAGCCGCAGCAGCCGGCCGCGCAGCAGCGGACCACCGTTCTGAGCGTTGAGGTCGAACGGCCGGTCGGCCTCTTCCCGGGTCAGCGTCCGTGCCAGAGCCTCGCGCTCCGCCGTCGCCAATCCGGACAGATCGACCACCGGCAGCCGGAAGGGAGCCGCCGGTCGGATCAGCTGCACCGGCAGGCCGGCCGGCGCGGCAAAAACCGTGCGCAGCGCCTCGTGCCGGCGCACGATCTCGCCCAGGGCGAGCGCCAGCACCGCGGAGCCCAGGGGGCCTTCGACGCGGAGCGCCGCCGCGATGTTGTAGAGCGGGCTGCCGGGTTCGAGCTGAGCGATGAACCACAGGCGCTGCTGGGCGAACGACAGGGGGAGCGGCCCTTCCCGCAGGGTGGCGGACCGGGGGACCAACGGCGGTG
>DASQPA010000592.1:0-23913 GCA_035644215.1 Thermoanaerobaculia bacterium | reverse complement strand
ACGGCGGCGCCGGTCCGGCAGGCGAGGTCGAACCGCCGATGGGCGGGGGGGGCGGGGTCGGGCATCGCGGCCTCTGGGTCGTCGTGTATCGTATCAGCGGTAGCCGCGTGGGCCGGAGGGCTTTTCGAACTTCCTCACCGTTGGCCGGAGGGGGTAGAGACGTGCCCAGGCGTGAACGATATCGACCCGCAGTCCACGGGGACCGCGGGCCGTCTCCGCCGGGGCAACGCCCCGGCGCGTTTGGTCCGTTTGCCGGTCGAGAATCGCAAGGGACCGCCAAGACAGGGGATGTCGCGTGTAGGGGGCGACCACCCGATCCGGAGACGTCCCGCGGTCCCCGTGGCCTGCGCAGGGTATCGTTCAGGACCTGGGACGTCTCTACCCCCTTCGTCGAAACGCTGTTCCTATCCCAGCGAGCGGGTGCAGGCCCAGGAGGGCGATTGCAAGGGCGGGCCGGAATCCCTCCGGGAACGTCCGGAATCCCTCCGGCCGCTTCCGAAACTCCTCCGGGCGTTTCCCGACCGTCTCCGGGAGGTTCCGGAATCCCTCCGGCCGCTTCCGGACGGTCTCCGGGAGGTCCCGAAATCTCTCCGGCCTCTTCCCGACCGCCTCCGGGAGCTTCCGGAATCCCTCCGGGAGATTTCAAAAACTCTCCGGGACCTTCCAAAAACTCTCCGGGAGCTTCCAGACGCTCTCCGGACGCTTCCGGACGCGCGGAAAGTCAGTTTCCACACCTCGGAAGTCGAGCCGGAGGGATGAAAAGTCTTCCCGTAGGCATGGAAAGTTACTTTCCAGGGATGGGAAGTCGAGCCGGAGGCGTCCGAAGTCGAGCCGGAGAGGTTGAAAGTCGACCTGGAGGGCTCGGAAGTCGAGCCGGAGAGATGGGAAGTCGAGCCGGAGGGGTTGGAAGTCGACCCGGAGACTTTTTTGAAGGCTTTCCAGGGATTCTGGACCCGCGGACGGAGTTTTCGGCCGGTTCCGGGGGGACAACGTCTTGCCGAATTCCTCACCGGTCGCCGGAAGCGGTAGAGACGCGCCCAGGTCCTGAACGATATCGACACGCAGTCCACGGGGACCGCGGGCCGTCTCCGCCGGGGCAACGCCCCGGCGCGTTTGGCCCGTTTGCCGGTCGAGAATCGCGGGGGTCCGCAAGGGACCGCCAAGACAGGGGATGCCGCGTGTAGGGGGCGTCCACCCTATGCGGAGACGTCCCGCAGTCCCCGTGGCCTGCGAAGGATATCGTTCAGGACCTGGGACGTCTCTACCTCCTTCGTCGAAACGCTGTCCCTATCCCGGCGAGCAGGTTCTGGCCCAAGCAGAGGAGCGACCCCACCCCTTGCCCTCCCGCCCCATTCCTGCTACTGTCCCCCCATCGGGAGGATCGCCCTCCCGCCCAAACAAACGGGACCGATCCGAGCTGCAAACTCGAACCGGCCCCTGACTCCGCAGGAGACATTGACTCATGCGAAGCTCCCGTGATGGTAGCAGTACACCCGTCTCTCCCCTCGACAACGCCTTCTCCCCCTCCTACCTGGCCCTCCTCCGCGACCGCGACGACGTCCTGACCGCGGCCGAGGCCGAGCTCGCCGGCCACTGGAAGATCGAGCCCGTTCCGGGGCGGCCGGGCGCGGTCGCCATCCTTCGGCTTTGGGAGGATCTCGCCATCGGCGATCCGCCGGTCGCCGTTCTCTGGCATCTCGAAACGGCGCGGCTCCTCTCCGTGCTTCTACCGGTGATCGACCGCGAGCCGCTCTTCCATCTGGAGGAGCAGGCGACCTCCGACGGCTATCCGCTGGTCGCCGTGTACGGGGAGCAGGGACCGCAGGCGGCGGGCTGGTTCGACCGGTACGAGCCGCGGTGGGCCGAGGGGCTCCACCTGCTGGAGGCGATCGTCTGCTCGCCGTGGGCGCTCGCCACCCTGCTCGAAGCCGCGGGACCGGGCGCCGAGGAGCAGGTCGGCAGAATCCGCGCCCGCCGGCAGGCGGGGTAAGGTTTGATCCGGGGGCCGGGCAGGCACAGGGGCTCGGCCCCTACCTGCCCGGCCTCGGGACGGCTGCGTGCCGAGAGAGTTGTAGGCTGTGCCCTATGGGGCTACCCCTACTTCATAGAGCCCCCACCCGCACCCCGGTGCACGCGCACGTCGAGGCCAGGGACGCGCAGGCGGACCTCGATCTTCGGCGGCTCGGCGTTTGCCTGGGGTTGGGCGGCGTAGCCGAGCACGTACTGGCCACGCAGCTCCCGCAGGGTCCCGGCGAGGGCTTTCGGCACCTGGTCGACTCGATCGATGGCGACGATCCGGCCGCCGCTGGCGTGGACCGCCCGCTCCAGCTGCTCGATCTCGTGCCGGTGCCCCTCCGGGCCGCGCCAGGCGGTCGAGATGCGGATCTTGCCGCGGGCCTCCTCCTCGCGGCGCAGACGCAGCCAGTAGAGGAGGGCGGAGGGGGCGCCGCCCAGGGCGCGCTTGAGGTCGTCCATGCCGAGCAGGCTGTCGACGTCGATGCCGTCCGAGAGGAGGACCACGACCTTGCGGCCCGGCCGCGGTTCGAGCCGCTTCCACGCCAGGTAGAGAGCGTCGTTGAGCGCCGTGCCGCCTTTGGCCTCGACGCTCGACAGGCCCAGGGTCAGGATGGCGGGGACGCCGGTGAAGGGAGTCTCCAGGCGCACCTGGTCGGCGAAGAGGAGGAGCTTCGCCTCGTCGAGCTGGGCCATGGAGGCGAAGAAGCCGCGCGCCCCGTCGAGCGCCTTGCCGAGCCGCCCGCCCTCCATCGAGGCGCTGGCGTCGAGGAGGATCACGGCGGTGAACGGCACCTCGCCGCTCTCGAAAGCGGTGATCTCCTGGCGCACGCCGTCGACCCAGACCTCGAAGTCGCCGCGCTCCAGGCCGGGCACCGGCTGGCCGCGGCGCTCGACGGTGACGTAGAGCTCGTTCAAGCGGACGTCGATCTGCTCGTCGACACGCAGGGTCGGCGTGCGCAGCTCGGCGCTCGCCAGCGATCCGGCGGCCCCGTAGGCCACGGCCTCCACGTGGTGCTCGCGGTTCTCCTGGCCGGCATCGACGATCGTCCGGAAAGGCGGTTCGGCGGCGGAGCCCACCCGCCGGCCGTCGAGGTAGAACTCGACCCGCGAGACCTCGGCCGCGGCGGCGGGCGGGGAGACCTCGACCCGCACCTCGACGGTGCCGAAGAGCGGCGTGCCGGGAGGGGGAGCGGCGATCGTGATCTGCAGCGCCCGGGCCATCCCGGGGACCCCGGCGGCGAGGAGGAGGAGGAGGACCACGGCGACTCTGCCGGCGCGGCTCACGGTTGGGCTCCTGCCGAGGGCACCCCGGCCACCGCCGCGGCGAAGGCCGACTGGCGCTCCGCCGCGCGCGCTTCGAGGATCTTCTGCGAACGCTCGAAGACCGCGCCCGGCGGCTCGTTGTAGCGATGGCGCGGGGTGACGCCCCCCTCCGCCCGGGGCTGGAGACCGTCGAGGATCTCCCGCGCCCGGCCGTGCTCGCCGCGGCAGTCGAGGAGGAACGCCTGCTCGAGGCGGAGCGTCTCGTCTCCCGGCAGGCGGCTGAGCCCCGACTCCACGGTCCGCGCCGCCGCCTCGGCCTCTCCCGCCGCCAGCTGGAGCCGGGCGAGCTCCTGGTAGGCGAGGGAGAGGAGCCAGGGATCGTCGTCCGCAGGATCGGCGTCGAGAATCTCGCCGAGGAGCTGGCGGGCGCGCTTGGGATCGCTCAGCCGGACGCGGGAGAGCGCCAAGCGGAGGCGCCCCTCCCGGCTCTCCGGGTGGGATTTGAGCAGCTTCTCCAGGAATCCGGCCGCGGCGCGCACTTTGCCACGCCAGCCGGCATCCGCGGCGAGGGCGAGGAGGGCGGCCTCGTTGCCGGGGTCGTAGGAGAGGGCGCGCTCCAGGGCCCGGCGGGCGAGCGGGCTCAATCCCCCGTCGGCCCCCTGGCCGAGACCGGCCAGGAAGGCGGCGGCGAGCGGCCGCGCGCCCGGGGCGTGGCTCTGCTTCGCATACAGCTCGGCGAGCCCGAAGACGACCTCGCCGTCGTGCGCCGCGAGGAGAAGCGCCCGGCGCTCCGCCGCCTGGTGATAGAGCCGCTCATAGAGCAGGAGGAGGGCGACGAGCGCCTCCGGATCGCGCCGGGAGATCTCGCCCGCCACCGGCGCCTCGACCTCGACCAGGTCCTCCGAGGTCAACGGTGTGGCATTCGTGACCAGCTGCGCGGTCTCGAAGGTCGAGACGGCGGAGCGCGCCCCGGCCTCGTCGCCCGTGGCGAGGGGACGGAGGGCGGCCAGGTAGGCGGCCTGAAGCGGCGCGGCGGCGAACCGGTGGTGCCGGGGCTTCGCCGGCTGGGGGCGCGCGGCTTCGGGGACCGGAGCGGGGCCGGCAGGACCGGCCGGCACGGCGACCGCCACCCAGGTCCGTCCGGCGCTCCCCGGGGAGACGAGAACGGGGAGGGCGGGGGAGAGGATCGCGGCGCCGCCAGTCCCGGCCGACGGCGATACCGTGAGACGCAGCTCGTACTCGCCGGGCTCGACCGCAGCCAAGGCCACGGAGGCGGTCAAGGCTTCGAGCTCGGGTGCGCCGGCCGCGGTCCGGCCGGCGAGATGGACCGGCAGCTCGGTCGTCCTCTCCTCTCTGGACTTCCGCCGCAGCAGGGCGGTGAGCCGGGCTTCCGATTGGAGGCGCCAGGCGAGGACCCGGAACGTCACCTCGGTGCCGGGAACGAGGACCGGCCGCGCCGTGGTCTCTGCCGCGAGGCCCGGTATCGGCGCCACCCCCTCGGCGGCAGGGGCGACGACCCAGATCGTCGCCGGAGGGGAGAAGAGAGGCGGTGACAGGACCGTGGCCTCCTGGAAAGCAGGTACCGAGAGCGCGATCCGGCGCAGGCCCAGGGCCGCGGTCGCCGGATTGCGGACGAGGACCCGCAGAGAGGTCTCGCCGGGAGGGAGGAGGAGCTCACCCTGGAACGCGAGGCCGCTCCGCCTGAGGTCGGCGAACCCTTCCGGGGCGATCTCGACGGTGTTCAGGAGCGTCGCCACGATCCCGCCCTGGGGACCCAGGGCATAGAGGCAGATTTCGACGTCCAGAGGTCCCTCCCCCTGGCCGGCGAGGAGAGCCGGGCCGTCCACCTCGACCACCACCGGCACCCGCGCGTGGCCGGGGTTCGCCGGCGAACCGGGCACCGGCAGCGCGAGGACGGCCAGCGGCAGCGAGCCTCCCTCCTGGCCGGAAAGCAGGAGGGCCGCGGTCTCGCCGCGCAGGCCGCCGGTCGGCATCACCGTCGGAGCCGTAGCGGAGGAGGCGACGGCTGCGGCGAGGAGGAGCGGGACGAGCCGCCAGAGGCTCACTGCGTACCTGGGCGCACTCCGGCGTCGCCGCTGCCGCCGACCTTGTAGGTGCGGGTGGTGATCGAATCGGCGTTGCCCAGCTCGTCGCGCACGCCCACCGCCAGCCGGTGCTCGCCGGGGCGCAGCAGGAGGCTGACGCGGGTCGCGAGGTTCTGGCTCATCACCGCGAGGACCTGGTCGTTGGGCACCTTGATCGGGACGGTGACCTCCTGGATCTCCGAGACCCGCCCCTCGGTGTCGCGCGCGCCGACGAAGATCCGCATCTGCCCCTCGTGGGCGTCGCCGCGCGGCAGCAGCACCAGCTTGGCCATCGGCAGCTTGACCTCCAGGGTGACCTGGTACTGGCCCTGCGGATCCTTGCTCTCGCCCTCGATCGAGACGGCGATGTTGAAGGGGTTGAACGGATTGGTCGCCTCGCCCAAGAGGAGGGCCGAGAGAGTCCGGCCGGCGGTCGACTCCGCCGCGGTCCGCTCGCGGTAGGCGGCGCGGGTCCGCACGGTCCAGGCGCGGTCCCGCACCTTGACCTCCAGCGGGTGGTTCTTGCCGTCCCGCCGATGGGCGGGCACATAGCCCAGCGAGTAATAGGCTTCGAGATCGCCGCGCATCCGATCGAGGAGGGGGCCCAGGCTGTTGACGGCGGAGAGACCGCCGGTGCCGGCGGCCAGATTCTGCAGCGGCTGCGACCGGTTGAGCCCCTCGGCCGCGGTGCCGCCCGGCACCCGGTCGTGGTCGAAGCCGGCCATCTCCGCCGAGCGGCCGGACAGGTCCTCCGGCGCGGCGAGCGTGTAGAAGGTGATGCGGTTGGCGTTGGCGTGCTCCACCAGGCGATCGAAGAGCCGCGCCGTGTCCTGGTGGGAGCTGTCCAGGTTGGTGGCGCCGATCCGCAGGGCGAAGCGGGCGAACTTGCTCTGCCAGATGCGGAACAGGTCCTGGCCCGGCTGTTGGGAGAGGCCGCCGCTCACCACCAGCACCGCCTTGCGTCCCGGCAGGCCGGCGAGCGAGTCGACGAGCTGCCCCAGGGCGCCCAGGGTGGCGCGGACCTCGGCCTCGCCGTTCTGGGAGTAGGCGCGGATCGATTGGTAGATCTCCCGCGCCTGCTCGATGACGAAGGTCAGGCGATTGGGCGACTCGTCCTCGTTCTGGGCCGTGGCCTGGTTGATCTCGGCGAGCAGGCGCCGCCGCTCCGCCGCCGCCGCGGTGCCATGCGAGGACTCCTTCGCCGTTTCGTCGAGCGCCGCGGCGAGGGCGGCCGGATCGGAGGTCGGTCCGAGGAGCCGGACCGAGCCGTCGTAGCGGACGAGGAGCAGGCGGTCCTCCGGCCGCAGCCGGCCGGCGAGGAAGCTCTTGAGCGCCGGGAGCAGCCGGTTGCGGGTGGGGGCGGTCAGGCTCCGCGCGTCGACGAAAAGCGTGAGATAGAGCCGCTGCTCGGGCGGGATTGCCGCCGGTATCACGGGCGCCGCGGCCGGAGCGGCAGCCGGGGGCGCGGGAGCGGAAAGGGCCGGAGAGGCCGCCGGTGTCGCCGGCATCGCCGCATCGATGGCATAGAAGTTGGAGATCTTGACCGGCTTGCCGTCCTCGGAGATCTCGAAGTCCTCGCGCGAAAGCCCCGGGACGCGCTTCCCGTCCCGGTCGGTGACGTAGACCTCGACGTTGACGACGTGGACGTCGACCGACTCGAAGAAGGTGGAGCGTTCCGCCGGATACGCCGGCGAGGGGGCGAGGAGGCAGGCCGTGAGGCAGAAAAGAGACGCGGGAGAGTGGAAGACCGAGCCTCTGGACGTCATCGAAGGGCTTTCTCCGTCTTGGCTGGATGCGCAGGGATGGTACCACGGTCGGGCACGCTGGCGAATTTAGATGCGGGCTCTTGTCTCAGCCAGCGGGGCGCCGCAACAGCTACCGAATCTTGCCGGGCAGCCGAGCCTCCATGGCTTCAACCAGATCGGGAATCCATTGCGCGGCTTTGTCACCACGAAGAAGATGAGAGACCTCGTAATTCTGATGACGATGCCCCTCCAGGCGCACGGCGGAGAGCCAGTTGAAGGAGCCCTCGACGAGCAGTCGATCGTCCATGCAGAGGGCTTTGTTGTGGATACGCTCCGCCATCTTCACCTTGGCGGAGCTCTTCTCCAAAAGCTGTCTTGCCTTCTCGGCCCGAGAATCGACCTTATCGTTCGGGGCACAGAACCAGCGATCGGCATAGATGATGACCTCCACTCCACGAGTGACGGCGCGGCGGACCTGGTCCGGTATGTCGTCGGACTCCACCGCCCGATCGGAGAGAAACGGTGAGACGATGACGATCCGCTTTTCAGCCTCGGCGAAGCAGCGGGCCAAGATCTCCCGATGGGCCTTGAGACCCCTGAGGCGATCTTCGGCCGGGACCTCTTGCCGCGGAGGCAGGACGACATCGGTGATCTCATTGTCCGGTGAGGAGAAGAGGTGCTTCGCGAGGAGGCCCGAGGCGCGGTGAGACTGACGGGGATCAAACAGGCTCATGTCTCCGAACACCAGGAAGCTATCCTGGGCGCGTGAGACTGCCACGTTCAGCATGTTCACGCCCTGATCGAAAAAGTAGCGCTCGGAGTACAGGCAATCGTAGACCGGAGAGAAAAGGACGACCTTGCGTTCCGCCCCCTGGAGCCGGTGCACGGTGCCGATCGTCAGATCGTGAATGCCCGATCTCCGGAGCGCCGCGCGGATGGCTTTTGCCTGGGCGGCGAAAGGTGTGACCACCGCGAGGAGCTCTTCGATTCGCCAGCCGGTCGCAGCGTAGTATCCCTCGATCTCCCGAGCATGAGCGGCGATCCAAGTGGCGAGGACCTCTGCCTCGATGGGGTTGCGCCAGCTGGCCCCGGCGCGCTCGGCCTTTCCCGGAACGTGCGCGTACCCCAGGTGAGGAAGCGGATACCCAGAGATCCCGGGCCTTTTCGCCTCCAGACGGCCATGGTACGCGAGCTGGTTGCAATATTGGATGATTTCGGGCACGCAGCGCCGGTGCTCCCGGAGGAGCAGCCCACGTTCTCCCTCGCCCCGCTGATATCGGCTGGCGCCTTGGGCGACCGCCATGACCGAGCCCTCGGTGGCGGTGATCCCGAGAGTGGAAAGTCGGTCGTGGTCCTCTGGCGTCGCCGCGAGCCCCGCTTCCTCCAGGTTGCCGCGATCGACCTGTCTGGACAGCGAGCGTACGGGCTCGATCTGGAGGACGTCTCCGACCACCAGGGCGCGACGGGCAAGGCCGAAAGTGGCCCCCGCAACCTCTGGGGAGACCTGCCCGGCCTCGTCGACGATCAGCAGGTCGATGGCGTTGACGAACGGCAGGTCCTTCCCCTCCCAGGTCGAGAAGAAGCGTGGGGCCATGTGGAAGGTCGAAGCGAAGCATGGCGTGAGCTTGGCGTATCGCTGCCAGCGTCTCCATTGCTTGGCGCGCGAGGACTTGTCCTCATGACCTTGCCGGATATCTTCCTCACGCTCGAGCAACCATTTTCCCTCCCAGTAGTGGGTAGCGAGCAGGAAGGCGCGGTAGCGTAGCGAGGTGTCCAGCCATTCCAGAAGAGGTCTTTGGGACTCGTCAAAAGAGTGCCTCGTCCGCCAAGCAGACCAGCGCTCACGCCGAGCAGAAAGCCCTTCAAGGTCCCGCTCTACGGTCTCGACGGCCTGCTTGGCTTCCTGCAGCCGAGCATCGCGCTCGGAGACTCGCATCTCGAGCTGCTGGAGAATCGAGTGAGGGTTGGCCTCGAGTTTCAGCCCATGGGTGATCAGAAACTCGAGGTTGCGCAGGCGCACCCGCTCGCGCACGGGAGGCAGGAAAGAGAAGAGGCTCCACCAGAGTGGCTGAGCGTTGGCGTGGCGAAGCCAAGACAATCGCAGCTGCTGGACCTCGTCGGCCAGCTGTTTCTGCTCGTTCAACGCAGCGCTGAGCCTTGCCCGCGCGGAATCGATTCCCCCCTCTGCGAGGTAGCGGGTCTCCAACTCGGTCTCGACGCGGTGCCAATCCGCCCAGGCGGCAACCCCTTGCTGGAGGGTTGCCACGACGGCCGAGAGCAGCTCGTGGAGGTACGCCGTGGCGATCGTGAGATCCGATAGCTCCCGCCCCGCGAATCGGGAAGCACGAGCGAGAAAATAGACCGCTGCCTCACTCTGATAGTCGGCGGTTTCGACCTCGCGGGGAAAACCGGAATTGTCCGTCCGCAGCTCCTGGTACTCGCTGTTCGTTTTTCCAGCAGAGACACAATA
This sequence comes from Thermoanaerobaculia bacterium, assembly GCA_035644215.1. Lineage (GTDB taxonomy): Bacteria > Acidobacteriota > Thermoanaerobaculia > Multivoradales > UBA5704 > DASQPA01. The sequence goes on along the minus strand of DASQPA010000592.1, from coordinate 14,335 downwards.
GAGACCATAGCTGCGTAGTCCGGGGAGCCAGCGCTCGGCCAGCAGGTCGGTCTCGGTCTCGCTGGCTCGTCCCAGGGTTTCCAGCACATTGGTGACGGCCTGGTTGTTCGTCGAAACCACCAGGATGACTGGTGGCGAGTCTGCGTCGACCGCTGCCTTTACCCACAAACTGGCGATGACACTCGACAGCAGGGTGGTCTTGCCGGTACCCGGCGGGCCGTTGATCGCCAGGATCTCGCCTTCCTCCATGGCGAGACAGTGATGTAGTGCTTCGCGTTGCGAGGGTGCGAGCGGAAAGCGGGAGGTCCTCTGCCCAACGTGCAGAATGGCGTATGGCAGCTGCTCTTCCGCGGTGAGGAGGGGAGCCGACGGCGTTTCTGTCAGGCAGGCGTAGCGCCGTAGCAGGGGAGGGATCTCACTCTCCTTGAGTAAGAGGTCGTAGAGCGCCAGGATGCGCATGCCGAACCCCTGGGCGGCTGCGCGAGGTACGACGAAGCCTTCCGACAGGACCTCGTAGCCGGGAAGCTCGAACGCATCGAACCGGAGCTCCGTAACCTCCCGCAGCATTTCCGCGCTGTAACTCCAATAGGACGGCCATCCCGCTTCGATCTCGTCGATCGGTTTGCGGGTCAGGAATCGATCGAGGTTTTCGACGGTACCCAGGGCGAGTGCGCCGTCCTGGAGCGGCTCGAGCAGGGAGCGCGGGATCCAGGGTCCGCCGCTCGAAGGTGGCGAAAGGGCCCCATCTTGCCCGAGGAACGCTGGGATCCATAGCGGATTGACCTGTTTGACCTGACCTGCCGGCACTGCGCCATGAGCCTGCCGCAGGCGAGCATGAAGGGGGCAGAGCAGGACGGGGAGCGCGCTCTTCCGCTCTCTCTTGGGCTCCTCCTGCCCGTCCTCTCCGGTCTTGCGCTCTTGCAATCGGAAGAGCTGTTGGGCTTGTTCCTGGGGAATCCTTCCCGTCGCCAACACCGTGCGGGGAAGCCGCAGGGTCTCTCTCTGGGCGCGATCGGATTCGAAGTCGATCTTGTCGCCGTCGGCGAGACTTTGGCGCCAGTACCGCAGGAGGGCGCGGGCTTCTTCGTCGGTGGTCATCGCTTCTTCGCCGCCCGGGCGGGGCGGTGACTGGCCTTCGGCGTCTTCTTGGCCGCTTTGGCTGTGGGCGCCTTCGCCGGAGCTTTCTTCTTGGCGGGAGCCTTGGCCGCCTTCGCCTTTACCGCCTTTTTCTCCGGCGCCCCTGCCTTCCACGCCTCCCAGTCCGCCTCCACCCGCTCCCGCATCCGGCTGGCCGACTCGTGCAGCCAGTCGGCCGGTCGGGCGGCGAGGTCCAGGAGGAGGGCGTGGGCGGTGCGGCTTCCCAGGTGGACGTTGGCGGTCTCCCAGCCCATGGCGTGGAGGAGGCGGGTCTCGTCCTGCGCCTGCGGCAGCTGCGAGAGCTCGACCCGCGAGCAGTCGGGAGCCAGGCGGCGGAGAATCCAGCGGCGCTTGACGGTGACGAACGGGTCGGGGCAGCGCACGGCGGAGGCCAGGAGGCTCTTGTAGAGGACCTTGCCCTCCTTCTCCGCCCCGTGCGCCCAGGCGCAGGCGGAGGGGGCCGCGGCCTTGGCCTCGCGCGCGATCCTCGCCCCTTTCCAGTCGGCGAGGACGACGAAACGCTGGCGGCCGAGGCTGCCCAGGCCGGCGACCCGGTGCACCAGGCGTTGCTCCAATCCGGGCTCGGGTAGCAGGTCGGCGAGCGAGCGGGCGGCCCTCGGCGGCAGCTGGTCCGCGGGCAGGGTCGGCAGGGCGTCGAGCGTCTGCCAGAAGACCTCGGGGTCCTTGAGCCGCGCGGAGGCCAGCTGCCGCAGGGCGTGCCAGTGCTCGGCGAGGACCAGCGGCCGGCCCTCTTTCTCCAGCGACTCCCGGTAGCCGGCGAGAATCGCGGCGCAGGCGTCCCTGGGGCCGATCGTCAGGTGCCCGGCGGCGATCGCCAGGTGGGCGGAGGTCGCCAGGCGCGCGAGGTCGTTGGTGTAGGGGAGCCGGGAGGCCTCGTCGAAGTCGTTGATCCCCCAGACCAGGCGGCCCTCGGCGTCGCGCCAGGTGCCGAAATTCTCGACGTGGAGGTCGCCCACGGCGAGCACCTCCGGCGCCTTGGCGGTCTGCCCCGCCTCCTCCGGCCAGAGCTGGGCCCAGCGGTAGTAGGTGGCGCGGAGGAAAGAGAAGAGGTCCTGCTGCATCGCCGCGTGCTTCTGTTCAAGATCCTCCGGCAGGAGTGTGAGCTGCCCACCCAACCAGACCTCGTAGCGCGCGGTGGCCTCGTGGATCGTCTCTCGGTTCGAGCGTTTCATCGATTTCTCCCCCCTGGATCGCGAATCGGTCCGGCGGAGGGATGATATCGCGTCTTCCGAGGCCGCCGCCGCGAATTCACCGAGGAGTCACGGCTCTGCCACGGCCGGGGGCGATGCTCTCACCGTGACGAGAGCCACGAAAGATCGCCCCCGGGTCCTCTTCCTCTGCGGCTCGCTCAATCAGACGACGCAGATGCACCAGATCGCCCGCCAGCTGCCCGACTGCGAGCCCGCCTTCACCCCCTACTACGTCGACGGCCTGCTGGAGCTCGCCCGGCGCGCCCGGCTCCTCGAGTTCACCGTCGCCGGGGAGAAGCTGCGCCGCCGCTGCCTCGCCTACCTGGAGCGCCACCGCCTGCCGCTCGATGTCGGAGGGGGAGGGGGAGGGATGGCAGGCAAAGCCGGCGGGTACGACCTCGTCCTCTCCTGCTCGGACCTGGTGGTGCCGCGAAACCTCTGGCGCCGGCGCGTGGTGCTCGTCCAGGAGGGCATCCTCGATCCGGCGGGCCTCCCCTTCCGGCTCTGCCGGCGCTTCCCGGTCCTGCCGCGCTGGCTCGCCGGGACCTCGACCACCGGCCTCTCCGGGCGTTTCGAGCGCTTCTGCGTGGCGAGCGAGGGCTACCGCGATCTCTTCGTCGGCAACGGCGTCGACCCGGCGCGGATCGTCGTCACCGGCATCCCCAACTTCGACGACTGCCGGCGCTACGCGGACAACGACTTCCCCTACCAGGGCTTCGTGCTCGTCTGCTCCTCGGACGCCCGGGAGACCTGGAAGCGCGACGACCGCCGGGCCTTCATCGCGCGCTGCCGTAAGGTCGCCGCCGGCCGCCTCCTGATCTGGAAGCTCCATCCCAACGAGAACATCGCCCGGGCGACGCGCGAGATCGAAACCCTGGCTCCCGGCACCCTGGTCTACGCCACCGGCTCGGCCGAGGAGATGATCGCCAACTGCGACGTCCTCCTCACCCAGTACTCCTCGACCGCGTTCGTCGGCATGGCCCTGGGCAAAGAGGTCCACTCCTACTTTTCGGCGGACGAGCTGTCCCGCCTCCTGCCGCTCCAGAACCGCGCCGCGGCACAGAACATCGCCGCCGTCTGCCGCGAGCTGCTCGCGGTGGAGACGGCGACCCCGGTGCTTGCGCGACCGAGGGATCTGACGCTATGCGCCTCCTGATCGTCGTCCAGGCCCGCCTGGGCTCGACCCGGCTGCCTGGTAAGGTCCTCCTCCCTCTGGCCGGCGCCCCGCTCCTCGCCCGCCAGCTGGAGCGGGTGCGCGCCGCCCAGATGGGCGGGGTGCCGTTCGACCTCGCCGTGGCGACCACCTGGGAGAAGGCGGACGAGCCGGTCCGCGCCCTCTGCCGCGAGCTTTCCGTCCCCTGCGTCAGCGGCCACCCGACCGACCTCCTCGACCGCCACCGCCAGGCCGCCCGCGAGCGCGGCGCCGACACGGTGGTCAAGATCCCCTCCGACTGCCCGTTGATCGATCCACAGGTGATCGACCGGGTGCTCGGTTTTTATATGGCGAACGCCGGGCGCTACGACTACGTCAGCAACCTCCACCCGGCGACCTACCCGGACGGTAACGACGTCGAGGTCCTACCCCTCACCGTCCTCAACACCGCCTGGCGGGAAGCGGAGCGCCCGTTCGAGCGCGAGCACACCACCCCCTTCGTCTGGGAACGGCCCGAGCGCTTTCGGCTCGGGAACGTCCCCTGGGAGAGCGGCCGCGACCTGTCCTTGAGCCATCGTTTCACCATCGATTACCCGGAGGACTACGCCCTGATCGCCGCCATCTACGACGCCCTCTGGGCACCCGACCGGCCGGTCTTCGGCCTGGCGGAGATCCTCGACCTCCTGGCTGCCCGTCCCGACCTCCAGGCGTTGAACGCGCGCTATGCCGGCGTCAACTGGTATCGCCACCACCTGGACGAGCTGAAGACGATCCATCCCGCCGAAACCCGCTCCCCGGAGGCTCATCGGTGACCACCCTCGCGCCGCCCCTCGCCTTTGACACCGCCCGGGATCTCGCCGCGCTGCCGGCTCTCGCCCTCCGCGTCCGCGAGCGCATCCTCCATCTCGCGACCGGCGGCGGCTGCTTCGTCGGCGCCTCGCTCTCCTGCGCTGATCTCCTCGTTCATCTCTATACCCGGGTGCTCCAGGTGACTCCCGGGACGCTGACCGATCCCGGCCGCGACTACCTCTTCCTGTCGAAGGGGCACGACGTGCCGGCCCTCTACGCCACTTTCGTCGAGCTCGGCTTCCTCGCTCCGGCGCGCCTCTCGGACCACCTGTCGACCCGCGACTCGATCTACTGGCACCCGAACCGCGCGGTGCCGGGAGTCGAGTTCCACTCGGGCTCGCTCGGCCACCTCCTCTCGGTCGCCTTGGGCGTCGCCTACGACATCCGCCTGCGGGGTGGAACGAACCGGGTCTTCGTCGTCCTCGGCGACGGCGAGCTCGACGAGGGGTCGATCTGGGAGGCCTGCCTCGTCGCCTCCGCCCTGCAGCTCGACAACCTGATCGCGGTCGTCGACCGCAACGAGTTCCAGGCCAACGTGCGCACCGAGGAGCTGATCCCGCTGGAGCCGTTGCCGGCCAAGTTTCGCGCCTTCGGCTGGGCCTGCCGGACGGTTGACGGCCATTGCTTCGAGCGCCTGGAGGAGGCCTTCGCCGATCTCCCTGCCGAGCCTGGCCGGCCGACTGTCGTCGTCGCCCGCACCGTGCGCGGCAAGGGGTGCCCGAGCCTGGAGGCGCGGGCCGACCGCTGGTTCGTCGATCTGCAACCGGAAGAGCTGGCGGCCTGCCTGACCGAGCTCCACGGCGGCTCTTTCGGGGACGTCGCGATCGAGGGGCGGGTGGTGCGGTGAGCCACACGCCCCCGAGCTACCAGGCGGCGCTCGCCGCCCTCGCGTCCGCGAACCCGGACCTGATCGTGATGACGGCGGAGAACCGGGCGCCGATCCGCCACCTGCCGGCCGCTTTGGGACCGCGTTTCGTCGACGTGGGGATCTGCGAGCAGACCCTGATCGGCGCCGCCGCCGGACTGGCCCTCCGTGGCCGCACGCCGGTCGTCCATGCCCTCGCCGCCTTCCTCACGATGCGGGCCTTCGAGTTCATCCGTACCGACGTCGGGATCGGCGGCCTGCCGGTCAAGCTCATCGGCTACATCCCCGGCTTCCTCTCCGAGGCCAACGGTCCCACCCACCAGGCGATCGAGGACGTCGCCCTGATGCGCGGCATCCCCGGCATGCAGGTGGTCTGCCCGGCGGACGGCGAGGAGCTGGCGGCGGCCCTCCCCGCGATCGTCGCCAGCCCCGCTCCCTGTTACGTGCGCTACAACCCGCTACCGCCCGAGGTCCCGCACGTGACCCCCTTCACCCTCGGCCGCGCCGAGGTGATCTCGGAGGGACAAGCGGGCGGAGTCGCCCTCCTGACCTACGGCTTCCTGCTTCGCGAGGCCGCCCGTGCGGCCGCGCTCCTCGCCGAGCGCGGCGTCCCGGTGCGGCTGGTCGATCTACGGACCCTGGCGCCCATCGACGAGGCGGCGATCGTCGCCGCGGCCGGCGCGGCGGATCTCCTGGTGACGATCGAAGACCACTTCGCGACCGGCGGCCTCTACTCGATCGTCGCCGAGGTGCTCCTCTCCCACGGCGTTTGCTGCCGGGTCCATCCGATCTCTCTCGGAGCCAGCTGGTTCAAGCCGGCCCTCCTCCCCGAGGTCCTCGATTACGAAGGCTTTACGGGTGCCCGCCTCGCGGCGCGGGTCCTCGCCGCCTGGAGGTGACCGATGCCCAAGCTCAAAACCAAGACCCCGAACGGCGTCCGCTTCAACTCCCAGTATCCGACGATCGAGCGTTCCGACGCCTGGTATACCCGGGCGCTCGACTTGATTCCGGCCGCCACCCAGACCCTGGCCAAGGGTCCCGGCCAGTACGTGCGCGGCGTCGCCCCCAAGTACCTGGAGCGCGGCAAAGGCTGCCACGTCTGGGACGTCGACGGCAACGAGTACCTCGACTACCAGATGGGGATCGGCCCGATCTCCTTAGGCTACGCCTACGAGCGGGTGGACGCGGCGATCTGCGAGCAGCTGGCGCGCGGCATCACCTTCTCCCTCATGCACCCGCTGGAGGTCGAGGTCGCCGAGCTGGTGCGCGACCTGGTGCCCAACGCCGAAGCAGTGCGCTTCTCGAAGACCGGCTGCGACGTGACCAGCGCCGCGGTCCGCCTGGCGCGCGCCTATACCGGCCGCGAGCGGGTCCTCTGCTGCGGCTACCACGGCTGGCACGACTGGTACGTCGCGGTCACCGACCGGGCGGCCGGGATTCCGGACGCGGTGCGCGACCTGACCGCGACCTTCGAGTACAACGACCTCGGCTCGCTTCTGCGGGCGATCGACAGCGACACCGCCTGCGTCATTCTGGAGCCGACGGTCTTCGCCGCGCCGCGCGACGGCTTCCTCGTCGAGCTCAAGCGGATCTGTGCCTCGGCCGGCGCCCTCCTCGTCTTCGACGAGATGTGGACCGGCTTCCGTCTCGCCCTGGGCGGCGCCCAGGAGCGCTTCGGGGTCGAGGCTGACCTCGCCTGTTTCTCGAAGGCGATCGCCAACGGCATGCCGCTCTCGGTCCTCACCGGACGCCGCGAGGTGATGGAGCTCCTCGACAAGGAGGTCTTCTTCTTCACCACCTTCGGCGGCGAGGCCCTGTCGCTCGCCGCCGCCAAGGCGACGCTCCTGGAGATGCGGGAGAAGGGAGTACCGGCGCAGCTCGCCCACCAGGGGAGGAAGCTCAAGGACGGCTACAACGCCATCGCCGCCGAGCTCGGGCTCGCCTACACCCGCTGCGTCGGCTTCGACTGCCGCTCGATGGTCACCTTTGATGGTATCTCCGGGGTTTCCGGCGGCATGGGCGATCCGCTGGAGATGAAGTCGCTCGTCCAGCAGGAGCTGATCCAGCGCGGCATCCTCTGGGGCGGCTTCCACAACCTCTCCTTCTCGCATTCCGACGAGGACGTCGAGCACACCCTGGCCGCCTACCGCGAGGTGCTGCAGATCCTCGACGCGGCGGTTACTTCCGGCAGCGTCCGCCAAGCCCTGCGCGGCGAGCCGGTCGAGCCGGTCTTCCGCCGGGTCTCCGGCTTCAACCTGAAGCCGCGAGCCGCGGTGCTGCGGGCCTGAGGGATATGGATCTCTTCTCCCTGACCGACCGGGTGGCGGTGGTGACCGGCGCGGCCGGGCTCCTCGGCCGCCGGCACTGCGCGGCGCTCGCCGCCGCCGGAGCGCACGTGGTGGCGACCGATCTCGACCAGGTGTCCTGCGAAGAAATCGCCGCCGGCCTGACGCGCGAGCACGGTAACGAGGCCCTGGGTCAGGCCGCCGACATCACCCGGCCCGAATCGGTCCGCGCTCTCCTCGCCGCCGTCCTCGACCGTTTCGGCCGTCTGGACGTCCTGGTCAACAACGCGGCAATCAACGAGAAAGTGGAGACCGGCGATATCTGCAATGCCGGCGATGCCGCGCTCCTGCGCTTCGAGAACCACCCGCTGGATCTCTGGGAGCGCTCCTTCGCGGTCAACGTCACCGGTACCTTCCTCTGCTGCCAGGTGCTGGGCGGCGAGCTGGCGCGGCGGGGGAGCGGGAGCATCGTCAACGTCGCCTCGACCTACGCCGTGGTCGCTCCCGACCAGGCCCTCTATCGGCGGGAGGACGGCACCCAGACCTTTTGGAAGTCGGCCGCCTACCCGGCGACCAAGGGAGCGGTCCTCGCCTTGACCCGCCACCTCGCCGCCTACTGGGGGAGCGCCGGGGTGCGGGTCAACGCCCTCTCGCCGGGCGGGGTCGAGAACGGGCAGGACAGCGGCTTCGTCGCCCGCTACGCCCGCCGCACGCCGCTCGGCCGGATGGCGCGGCCCGACGACTACGCCGGCGCCCTGGTCTTCCTGGCGAGCGACGCCTCAGCCTATATGACCGGCGCCAACCTGCTCGTCGACGGAGGGTGGACGGCGTGGTGAGCGATTTCGCCGCCCGCGCCCGGCGCCTGCGCCTGGTGCTCACCGACTGCGACGGAGTGCTGACCGACGGCAGCGTTTACTACTCGGAGGCCGGCGAGTCGTTGCGCCGCTTCTCGGTGCGCGACGGCATGGGGGTCGAACGCCTGCGCCGGGCCGGGATCGGCACCGCCATCGTCAGCCGCGAGCCCTCGGCGAACATCGCGCGGCGGGCGGAGAAGCTGGGCCTGCCCCACCTCTTCCTCGGGGTGCGCGACAAGGCCGCCCACCTGCCCAGGATCCTCGCCGAGACCGGTCTGGAGCTCGCCGATCTCGCCTATGTCGGCGATGACGTCAACGACCTGGAGATTCTGACCGCGGTCGGCGAGCAGGGGCTGACCGGCGCGCCGGCTGATGCCATGCCGGAGGTGCTGGCGGTCTGCCACTACCTCTGTGCGGCGCGCGGCGGGGCGGGAGCCTTCCGCGAGTTTGCCGAGTGGATTCTCCATCTTCGTCAACCTTCCACAGGAGAGAGCCATGAAGAGAGCGGTGGTTAGGATCGGAGACCGTAGGGTGGGGTCGGGCGAGCCGGTTTTCGTCATCGCGGAGATCGGGATCAATCACAACGGTTCCCTGGAGCTGGCCAGGAAGCTCGTCGACGGCGCCTATCTGGCCGGGGCGGACGCGGTCAAGTTCCAGAAGCGGACCCCGGAGCGCTGCGTGCCGCGCGAGCAGTGGGACCTGCCGCGCGACACCCCGTGGGGGCGGATGACCTACATCGACTACCGGCGGCGGACCGAGCTCGGGATGCGCGAATTCGCCGCCTTGGACCGCCACTGCCGGGAGCGCGGCATCCTCTGGTTCGCCTCCTGCTGGGACGAGGAGTCGGTCGACTTCATCGAGCGTTTCGATCCGCCCTGCTACAAGGTCGCCTCGGCCTCGCTGACCGACGACGACCTCCTCTTGAAGCTGCGGCAGACCGGCCGCCCCCTGATCCTCTCGACCGGCATGTCGACCCTGGAGGAGATCGCCCACGCCGTGATGATCGCGGCAGGCACCGGCCGCGAGAAGCTCCTCCTCGCCCACGCCACCTCGACCTATCCCTGCCCGCCGACCGACCTGAACCTGAAGATGATCGAGACGCTCGGCCGGCGCTACCCCGAGTGCCCGATCGGCTACTCCGGGCACGAGACCGGCCTTGCCCCGACCTGGGCGGCGGTGGCCCTGGGCGCCAGCTTCGTCGAGCGCCACATCACGCTCGACCGCGCCATGTGGGGGAGCGACCAGGCCGCCTCGGTCGAGGTCGGCGGCTTCATGCGCCTGGTCGCCAACATCCGAGACGTCGAAAAGTCGCTGGGCGACGGGGTGAAGCGCGTCTACGCCGGCGAGCTCGCCCAGATCGCGAAGCTCCGCCGGGTGAAGACGCCGGTGCAGGCGGTGGCGGCGGTGGCGTCGTAGGCATGATTGCAGGATGGCGCTGGGAGATCGTCTCGCCCCTCGTCATCCTGGGCGCGGCCGCGCTCTTGGTCCTCCTCGAGCGGGCCGTGCCCTACGACCGGGGGCAGCGCTTTCTGCGCGAGGGTTTCTGGACCGACCTCATCTTCTACTCGCTGGTCCAGAACTACGTGCTGGCGCTGGTCATCAGCGGGCTGATCCGCGGGGTCGACGCCGGCACCGGCCTCTCGCGCCTCCACCTGGTGACCGGCTGGCCGGTCGGCTGGCAGGTCGTCCTCTTCGTCGTCACCCACGACCTCTACATCTACGCCTTCCACCGCTGGCAGCACCGCTCGCCCCTCCTCTGGCGGCTCCACGAGGCGCACCACTCGGTGCAGCAGGTCGACTGGCTGGCCGGGGCTCGCTCGCACGCCTTCGAGATCCTGATCAACCAGACCATCGAGTTCGCCCCCATGCTGCTCCTCGGCGCTCCGCCCGCGGTGCCGCTGATCAAGGGGATGATCAGCGCCGTCTGGGGGATGTACATCCACTCGAACATCGGCGTGCGCAGCGGCCGCCTCCAGCTCCTCGTCAACGGCCCCGAGGCCCACCGCTGGCACCACTCGACCGACCTCCCCCCTCCGGGGATGAACTTCGGCACCAAGCTCGCCATCTGGGATATCCTCTTCGGCACCTTCTACCTGCCGAAGGAGAAGAAGCCCAGCGGCTACGGGTTGACGTATGTGGACTTCCCGAAGGGGTATTTGCGGCAGAACCTCTTTGCCTTCCGGCGGTTCCGACAGCGATCTTCATGACCACCCTGCCCCCCACCCCCCTCGACCTCCCCGCCCTCTTCGGCCCGATCGACGTCTACCTCTTCGATCAGCTCCTCCGCGACCGGATCACCCCCGGGATGACCGTGCTCGACGCGGGCTGTGGGGGAGGACGGAACCTCGTCTTCCTACTCGGCCAGGGCTATGAGGTCTACGCGATCGATCCCAACCCGGAGGCGATCCGGGCGGTACGGTCTCTCGCGGAGCAACTGGCTCCTCAGCTGCCGGCCGCGAACTTCCGGGCGGAAGCCGTCGAGTCGAGCAGCTTTCCGGATCACGCCGCCGACGTCGTCCTGAGCAGCGCCGTCCTCCATTTCGCCCGGGACGAGGCGCAGTTCCTGGCCATGCTGCGGGGCAGCTGGCGCCTGGTCAAGCCGCAGGGGTTGTTCTTCTGCCGCCTCGCGTCGTCGATCGGGATGGAACAACGCGTCACCCCGCTCGGAGAGCGGCGGTTCGCTTTGCCGGATGGCAGCGAGCGGTTCCTGGTCGACGAGCCGTATCTCCTCGGGCTCACAGCCGAGCTCGGCGGCAGGCTGCTCGATCCGCTGAAGACGACGGTGGTCCAGGATCAGCGGTGCATGACCACCTGGGTGCTGCGGAAGGGCCGCGATTGACAGCGGTGCGGCGTTGGGCTTCAATACCCGTGCCTTGTGGTCCGGTGGCGCTGCCTCGGCGCCTGAGAAGCCGCACTCCGGATCGAGGAGAGGAGCCGTCATGGCCGATGCGGGTGGGCTGGCGAAGCGGGCCTTTGGGGAGACGTCGCGGCGGGACCCCTGGTGGGTGCAGCCCGTGGCGGTCTTCCTCGGCCTCTTTGCCTTCGTCGTCTATGCGACCTGGGCCGCGTTCCAGGGCGACCACTACACCTTCGGGCCGTACCTCTCGCCGTTCTATTCGCCCGAGCTCTTCGGCGGCTCTCCCCACAGCTGGTTCGGGCCCAGGCCGGGCGGCTGGCCGGGCTGGCTGCCGTTCTCGCCGGCGCTCCTGATCCTCTGGGCGCCGGGCGGCCTGCGCCTGACCTGCTACTACTACCGCGGCGCCTACTACAAGGCGTTCTGGAGCGATCCGCCGGCCTGCACGGTGGGCGAGCCGCGCAAGAGCTACCGCGGCGAGCGCTCCTTCCCGCTCGTGCTGCAGAACGTCCACCGCTACTTCCTCTATATCGCCCTCGCCTTCCTCGTCTTCCTGCTCCACGACGTCTGGAAGGCGCTGTGGTTCACCGATCCGGTCTCTGGCAAAGAGGTCTTCGGCATCGGCGTCGGCACCCTGGTCCTGGCCGCCAATGTCACCCTGCTCGGCGGCTTCACCTTCGGCTGCCATTCGCTGCGCCACCTGGTGGGCGGGCGGCTCGACCGCCTGTCGGACTCGCCGCTGCGTTCGACCGCCTATCGCTGCGCCGGCTGCTTCAACCGCCGCCACATGCTGTGGGCCTGGTCGAGCCTTTTCATGGTCGCCTTCGCCGACCTCTACGTGCGCCTCTGCGCTATGGGGATCTGGCACGACTGGAGGATCGTTTGATCGCGAGCTCAATCGGGGAGGAACGGCGCTACGAGTACGACGTCCTGGTGATCGGGGCGGGGGGCGCCGGCCTGCGGGCCGCGATCGCGGCCTCGGCCACCGGCGCCAAGGTGGGAGTGGTGTGCAAGTCGCTCCTCGGCAAGGCCCACACCGTGATGGCGGAAGGCGGCATCGCGGCGGCGCTCGCCAACGTCGACGACCGCGACGGCTGGCAGGTCCACTTCGCCGATACCCTGCGCGGCGGCCAGTACCTGAACAACCCCCACATGGCCGAGATCCACGCCCAGGAGGCGCCGGCGCGGGTGCGCGAGCTGGAAGCCTGGGGCGCGCTCTTCGACCGCACCGCCGACGGCCGCATCCTGCAACGCAACTTCGGCGGCCATCGCTATCCGCGCCTTGCCCATGTCGGCGATCGGACCGGCCTCGAGATGATCCGCACCCTGCAGGACCACGGCATCCACCAGGGGATCGAGTTCCACATGGAATGCACGGTGGCGCTCCTGCTCAAGGACGGCCTACGGGTGACCGGCGCCTTCGGCTACGAGCGCGAGCGCGGGCGGTTCCTGGTCTTCTCGGCCGGCGCGGTGGTGCTCGCCACCGGCGGCATCGGGCGCGCCTTCGAGGTCACCAGCAACAGCTGGGAGTACACGGGGGACGGGCACGCGCTGGCCTACGAGGCGGGCGCCGAGCTGATGGACATGGAGTTCGTGCAGTTCCACCCCACCGGCATGGTGTGGCCCCCTTCCGTGCACGGCCTCCTGGTCACCGAGGGAGTGCGCGGGGAGGGGGGCGTGCTGCGCAACCGGGAAGGCCGGCGGTTCATGTTCGACGACATCCCGGAGCTCTACAAGAACCAGACCGCCGACAACGAGGAGGAGGGCTGGCGCTACTGCCAGGGCGACAAGACGGCCCGGCGCCCCCCCGAGCTGCTCACCCGCGATCACGTGGCGCGCTGCATCGTGCGGGAGATCAAGGAGGGGCGGGGGAGCGCGCACGGCGGGGTGCTGCTCGACATCTCGTGGATCCGCAGCCGCATCCCCAACGCGGAAGTGCACATCAAGAAGAAGCTCCCCAGCATGTACCACCAGTTCAAGGAGCTGGCGGGCATCGACATCACCAAAGAGCCGATGGAGGTCGGCCCGACCACCCATTACATGATGGGGGGCGTGCGGGTCGACGCCTGGACCCAGATGTCCTCGGTGTCCGGCCTCTTCGCCGCCGGCGAGTGCGCCGCCGGCCTGCACGGCGCCAACCGGCTGGGTGGCAACTCGCTCTCCGACCTCCTGGTCTTCGGCCAGCGGGCCGGCGAGCACGCGGCCCAGTTCGCCCGCGGCCAGGGGCGCTCCGCTCCGGACCCGGCGCAGATCGACGCGGCGGCCGAGCGGCTCTTGGCACCGTTCGCGCGCCCGGCCGGCGAGGGGCCGTATGCGATCCAGCGCGAGCTGCAGGTGATGATGCAGTCGCAGGTCGGCATCGTCCGGAACGGCGGCGAGATGAGCCACGCCCTGGAAGCTTTGGCCGCCTTCCGCCAGCGCGCCTCGCGCGTCGCGGTCTACGGTCACCGCGAGTACAACCCGGGGTGGCACACCGCCCTCGACCTTGAGAACCTCCTGGTCGTCTCCGAGGCCATCACGCGGGCGGCGCTCGAACGCCGGGAGAGCCGCGGCGCCCAGTTCCGCGAGGACTTCCCCGACAAGGACAAGGCCTTGGGCCAGGTCAACGTCGTGGTACAGAAGGGGGACGACGGCGAAATGCGGATCGCGCGCGCGCCGCTCGTCCCGATGACCGAAGAGCAGCGACGGATCGTCGAGGAGATGAAGTGATGGCGCGGGCGACCTTCAAGATCTGGCGGGGCGACGGTTCCGGCGGCGCATTCCAGGACTACACGACCGAGGTCTCGGAAGGCATGGTGGTGCTCGACGCGGTGCACCGGATCCAGGCCGAGTCGGCCAACGACCTGGCGGTGCGGTGGAACTGCAAGGCCGGCAAGTGCGGCTCCTGCTCCGCCGAGGTCAACGGCCAACCGCGCCTGATGTGCATGACCCGGCTCGCCGACCTGCCGCTCGACCGCCCGGTCACCGTCGAGCCGATGCAGGCGTTCCCCGTGATCCGCGACCTGGTGACCGACGTGGCGTGGAACTTCGCGGGCAAGAAGACCATCCGCAAGTTCAAGCCCCGGCCGCCCGATGCCGCGGACGGCACCTGGCGCGTGGCGCAGGAGGACGTCGACCGGGTGCAGGA
>DASQPA010000591.1:0-31404 GCA_035644215.1 Thermoanaerobaculia bacterium | reverse complement strand
GCATCCGCCGCCGCGCGAGCGCCCTTTGTCGCAGCGCTGTTCGCCGTCTGGGAGCCGAAGTAGAAGCCGACGACCGTGGTCACGAGCCCGCCGACCAGGGTCAAGAACTGCTTGGCAAGGTCGTCTCCACCGCCGGTCCCGCCCCCCATGCCGCCTTGGTTGTTGGCGCCGGTCGTAGCGGTCTTCTTCGGATCATCCTTCCCTTTTTTCTCGTCCTTACTCCCGGGAGCCGTGGGCGGCTCGGTGCCTTCAGTGGGCAGCGGCTGTTGCGAAGCGGCAGGATCTCTCGTGGCCGCCAAGCGGAAGCCCGCGTCGGCCGCCGGGGTCGTGGCGGCGGTCGCATTGTTGCCGCCTTGATCCGTTGCCGAGGCCTTCGGCTCCGGCGCGCCGGGCTGCGTTGTGGCCCGGTGCTGGCCCAAGAGGAACAGAGCGGCCATGCCGAGGGTCACGACGAGGAAGATCGCCAGAAGTGCGCGGACACTCCCCTCCGGCATGCCCAGCGCCTGGCTCTTGTCCGCCAGGTTCATCCCGTTGAACGCGAGCACCAAGAGGGCGACGCTGGCGAAAACTCCCAGGAAGCCGGAGATCGCGAGGAGCGGGATTTCGAGATTGGCGATAGGACCCGTGGCGCCGTTGAGAATCCAGAACGGGATAGCGATCGAAGCTCCGAGAGCCAGGAGAGCGAAGAGCCCGGCGATGATCGTCAAGAGCTTTGTGGCCATACCTCCTCCATTGGCAGCGGCAAGAGGAGAGATCCTCCGCCTTCACAGTAGACGGCCCCGAAGCTGCGATTCCGCGGAGACCGGCCTGGCCCGCCGCCCCTCGCCCACGAAAAAAATTCGTTCGTCCCGTTTTTGTCGCTTTCTCAGAGCCTCGGCTACGAGACTCCAGATCGGGGCGGCCAGGTCGCTGTCACTCTCCGCGGCCAGGGGGTCCGGAGAAACGCCTGGCAACTCGCTTCGGGGGAACGCGCAAAGGGCGCACTTCCGATACCCCACCCTCCTGGCGTCTTTCACATAGACGGACAGATCGCCGAGTTTCCCGGAGTGAGAGCTCTTCCTGCCAGCAGGCGTTTCCAGAAGTTCCGGAAGGCACTCCGGGAGCGCTACTCCTCCCGGTCGAGGATCTCGCGCGAGGGGTCGAGCCGGTCCCAGCGGGCGCCGCCCAGGCGGACGAGGAGCGCCACCTCGGCGAGCACCGGCAGAGCCACGAGCAGGGCGAGGAGCGGCCCCTCGGCGACGGTGGGAGCGATGCCCATCCCCCCCCACTGTACCAAGAGGACGACGCCGACCAGGAGCGCGGGGACGACGAGGCCGGCCGCGAGGGTCAACACGTGCCCGAGGAAGACCAGCAGGCGCTGGCCGGTGACCGCCGCGCCGCGCCGGCCCCGCGGGGCGGTCCCCAGCCAGGCCGGCAGCAGCAGGATGGCGAGGTTCTGAATGGCGATCGACAGCAGGGCGACCGCCATTCCGACCACCAGCAGGCTCCCGTAGCCGCAGACGAGGAGGGTGAGAGGCCCCGTGGCGCCGGCGCCGCCGCCGCCAAAAATGTCGGAGAGCCCCCGATGCCTCCCCTCTCCCCCGAGAATGGCAGAAGCCACCCCGGCGGCCAGCACCAGACCGTAGGTCGAGCCGAGGAGCGCCAGGGCTGTCGTGGCTGGGGCCAGCAGCTCGGCCGCCAGCAGGCGCCAGCCCGCGATCGGCCATGGGCGCAGGGTCTCGAGCTCGCGCAGGTCGGCGCGCAGGTCGTGGCGCAGAAACAGGCCGCAGAGCGGCGGCACCATCAGGAAGCTGCCCAGGCAGATCCCGGAGAGCGTCGCCAAGAGGACTTCCGGCGCGCCGGAGGCGAGGAGGACCGCCAGGAGCACGACCGGCGGCACGGCCAGGGCGGCGGCGCGCCAGCGGAGCGGCAGGCGGCTCCCCAGGGTGAGGTTCTTCCAGAAGATGGCGAGCTCGGGCCGGCCCGCGGGCGGCAGCGCGAAGGGCTGGCGCCCGCGGGACCGCAACGTCGAGGGCCGCAGAGGCCGCAGCCCCCCCGCCCGGCGGCGGCCGCGCTCCAGCTGGCGACGGGCGCGCTCCAGCGAGGCCTCCTCGAAGCGGCCGCGCGAGCGCAGCACCCACTCGGAGTGGACGGCGAGGAGCAGGAGGAGATAGAGGGCCACCCACCCTCCCGCCAGGTCGCCGAACAGCGGCCGGCTGATCCAGGCGAACGGCGTCAGGAGCCGGCCCGGCAGCCCGGCCACGGCCGCGGCGGCGATCTGGCGCAGGGCGTCGAGGTCGATCGCGCTCCCGCCGGCCCCGCCCCGCACCTCCCGTACGACCCGCAGCAGGCTCCAGCCGAGGAGCGCCCAGAAGGCGGCGAGAATCGTCACCGCGGCGGCCCCCTGCCGGCGGGCCTGCGCTGCCGGGATCTCGGCGAGCCGGGCCTTCCACAGGCTGACGCCCTTGCCGTGCAGATCGAGGAGCGTGAACAGGGCCCAGGTGGCAAAGAAGCGCGACAGCCGCTGGCCCGGGGGCCCGGCGCCGCGCAGGAAGGCGACCACCAGCGCACCGGTGAGGATTCCGACCTGCTGCTTCCACAGGGCGTAGGCGAGGACCTGGCGCCGCGACAGGGGCGCCGGCAGAAGGAAATGGATCTCGGCCTCGGAGAGGCGCAGGGCCGGCTTGGACGAGGAGAAGGCCCAGAGCAGGGTGGTGACGCAGGCGATTCCCAGGCCCCCCATCCAGGGCAGAATCGCCGTCAGCTCCTGGGGCAGAGCCCGCTCGGGTCGGGAGCCGTGCCAGGAGCCGAGCTGCCGCCCGAGGAAGAAGAGGAAATAGGCGACGCCGGCGAGCGAGGCGAGGAGGTAGCGGGGCTCGCGCAGGAGACGCAGCCGGCGCACGATGCGGCCCCGGAAGGTCAGCAGGGCGAGCTCGACCAGGCCGCCGTTCACCCGCCGCTCTCCGCGTCCTCCCGGGGCGTGCCCGCCGCCGCGGCCGGCGCCAGGGGGCCTTCGGTGGCGCGCAGGAAGATCTCTTCGAGGTCGGCGTCCGCCCCCAGGTCGGGCAGGGCGGCGCGGATCTCGGAGAGCGTGCCGGCGAGCACCGTCCTCCCCCGCTGGACGATCACCACCCGGCCGCAGATCTCCTGTACCAGGGCGAGGAGGTGCGACGAGACCAGCACCGCGGTGCCGGAGGCGGCCTGCTCCAGGAGGGTGCGCTTCATCCGCCGGATGGCGCCCGGGTCGAGCCCGGTGAGCGGCTCGTCGAGCACCAGGGCGGCGGGACGATGGAGGAGGGCTGCCGCGATCATCAGCTTCTGCTTCATGCCGCGCGACAGCTCGGCGGGGAAGGCGTTCGCCCGGTCGGCGAGATCGAATTGGGCGAGCAGCTCGCGCGACCGCTCCGGGCCGTCGAGGACGCCGTAGATGCGGGCCACCACCTTCAGGTGGTCGGCGACCGTCAGGCTCTCGAAGAGGCGCGGCTCGTCGGGCACGAAGGCGAGCTGCCGGCGGGCCTCGACCGGATCGGCCGCGAGGTCGTGGCCGGCGATGGCGATCCGGCCCGAGGTCGGCGGCAGGATGCCGGCGAGACAGCGCAGGGTGGTCGTCTTGCCGGCCCCGTTCGGACCCACCAGGCCGACGATCTCCCCGCCGGCGACGGCGAGCGACAGACCGTCGACCGCGGGCGACCCGTCGTAGGTCTTGACCAGATTCTGGATCTCGATGGCGGGCACGAGGGGCATTTTATCTGGACTGGCGCCTCGCAAGCTCGCCCGCCATCGATTAAAATAGATGGCGAACCAGATTCAGCGGTCAACGTTCCGCTCGGCCGCGAGCCGCGGGCGAGCCCACAATGCAGAGAAGGAGTGCGACATGAGAAGCGCGCTTTCTGTTTTGGCCCTGCTGGCCCTGTGCGGCCTGCTATCCGCGGCGCCGGCGTCCGCGGCGGTCTGCGCCATCGAGACGGCGCCGGCGGCGACCCTGCTCCTGCCCTCCTTCGAGGTGAACCTGGCCTGCAACCAGGCCAACGGCGGCATCACCACCCTGTTCTCGATCAACAACGCCTCGGCGAACGCGACGCTCGCCCACATCGTCCTCTGGTCCGACCTCTCCGTCCCGGTCCTCGACTTCACGATCTACCTGACCGGCTATGACGTCCAGTCGTTCAACCTCTGCGACCTCCTGGTCAACGGCCTCCTGCCGCAGACCGCTTCGACCGGCCAGGACCCGAGCGACATCATCAGCCCGAAGGGGCCGCTGTCCCAGGACGTCAACTTCGCGAGCTGCACCGGGCAGCTGCCGCCCGGCACCCTGCCGTCGACCTTCACCGCCCACCTGCAGAGCTCGCTGACCGGCCAGTTCTCGACTCTCCTCGGCGGCTGCGCGGGCCTCGCCTACGGCGACAACATCGCCCGCGGCTACGTCACGGTCGACACGGTCAACAACTGTACCCTGCGCTTCCCCAGCGACCCCGGCTACTTCGCGCCCGCCGGCGGCGGCAGCGGCGACGCGACCGATCAGAACGTGCTCCTGGGGGACTATTCCTACGTCAACAGCGCGGCGAGCTTCGCCCAGGGCTACACCATGGTCCATCTCCAGGCCGATCCCAACCGCCCCGAGACCTCGACCAGCGGCCAGTACACCTTCTACGGCCGCTACGTGAACTGGACCGCGATCGATCACCGGGAGCCTCTGCCGACCCGCTTCTTCGCCCGCTACTTCAATTCCGGCGTGTCGGGCACCACCACGACGATGACGGCCTGGCGCGACCCGAAGGTCGTGCAGAACCCCTTCCACTGCGGCACGCTGCCGTTCTGGTATCCGCTGGGACAGGCCCGGGTCGTGGCCTTCGACGAGCAGGAGCACGTGGCGGAGTCGGCGTCCCCGATCTTTCCGTTCCCGGGAGCGGTGGGCAAGATCCAGGTCGGCAGCGCGAACCTGCCCACCCCGTTCTCTTTCGGCTGGATCCTCTACGATCTCAATTCCACGGTGGGTGGGGCGCCGCCGGTCGACCCGCTCGCCGAACAGGCCTGGGTGACCTTGAGCATGAGCGTGGCCGGCCTGAGCCTGGGCTATCCGGCGTTCCAGCTCGACACCTGCCCCGGTGCCGTCCCGCCCCCCGCCGGTTCCACGGCCTTCTACTCCATTCCCCCCTGCCGGCTCCTCGACACCCGCGGCGCCGACGGCCCGGCGCTCCTCGCCAACGCCGCCCGGCGGATCACCGCCGCCGGCCGCTGCGGCGTCCCGGCGACGGCGCGGACGGTCGCCGCCAACTTGACCGTCGTCAACGCCAGCGCCGGCGGCGACCTCCGGCTCTTCCCCGCCGGCTCTCCCCTGCCGCCCACCAGCACGATCAACTTCGCCGGCCACCAGACGCGGGCGAACAACGCCATCCTCTCCTTGAGCCCCGACGGGGAATTCGCCGTCTGGTCCGACCAGGCCCCCGCCGCCACGGTGGACTTCATTGTGGATGTGAACGGGTATTTTCAGTGAGGCCGAGAGGGCTCCGGCTTCGCGGTCCGCGCCGGCTCCGCGTCTCCGCCGCCGACCGGCGGCGCGGGGCCGGCTTCGGCAGGCATCATGGTGTATCATCATTATGCTATGCGTACCACTATCGAAATTCCTGATCGCCTGCTCGTGGAGGCCAAGCAACTGGCGGCCGAGCGACACCTCCCGCTCACGCGGCTGTTCGAAGATAGCCTCCGCCTCTACCTCGGCGAGCAACGCCTGCGGCGAGCGCAGGCCGAACCGACTCCCCTGCCTCTCCTGCGCGACCCGGTGCCAGTCGCAGGAATCGACCTCGCCGACACCAGCCGGCTCTGGGAGCTTGAGTGATTCTCTGCGACGTCAACGTGCTGCTCGGAGCCATGGTCGAACGATCGCCGCACCACGCCGTCTGTCGCGGCGAGTTGGAGCGACTCCGCTCCCGGCCCCGAGACATGGCACTCAGTGAGCTGATCCTCGCCGCGGTCGTGCGGATCGGTAGCAACCCCCGGGTCTTTCGGCCGACGCCGACTCCCGAAGAGGTGTTCCGCGGGGCACAAGGGGCATCTTATCCGCATCGGTCCCGCACCGCCGATCAGCCAAACCCGGGGAGCGCCTTGCCGGTGACGGCCCGGTAGAGATCCGGGACAAACGACCAGAGATCCTCGTCAATAAGCCGGATGTGATACCGGCTCTCCAGGCCACGCACCAACAGCGGATCGGGATTCGGCTCGAGCGCATAGAGGGGAGGACCGGAAGCCTTCCTGAAGAGAGATCGTAGAAGAAAGCGGGTGTCCAGATTCCTCAGACCGAACCCGACGAGCAGGACCGGCCACCGGCGCAACACGTGACGGGCGAACTCCGGGACCGGTGGTGCCGACTCCCCGTCGGTCATCCGAAGGGTAAAATCGATGAAGTCGTCCTCGGTCAATACCAAGTTCTCGGGTCGTTCGAGGTCGCCGTGCAGCTTGACCAGCAGAGGCTTGTCTTCCGTCCCTTCCTCGGGTTCGTTGCGACGACTCGCCTCGGGCTGGTAGGAAATTACCCTCGGGAGCTTCGAAGCGGCCCGGAGCGCCTCTTCGAAAAGCCGATCGAAGTTGGTGGTCAAGACGAGGCGGAACGGCAGCAGCGCCAATCCTTCGAGCATGGGAGAAGGCTTTTTGGTCCCGAGTTCTCTCGCCAGCATCTCTATCAGATCTTTGCGCCCAAAGGACTCCATGAAGAACTGCGCCACACGCCGGAAATCGTAGGGCGAGGCGCCGGGAACCTGCGGGATGTATCCACTCCTCTCGGCGAGCCTCTCCGCCAGCTCAAAACCGAGCGGCGGCCGGTCCTCGAATGGGTAGGACGAGGCTAGAGCATCGGGCGGCGGCGCATGCACTCCTGCGCCGAGGAAGAGCACGCACTCTCCCAGCCCGACCGACTCGGCGATTGAACGGATCGTGGAGTCCAGCACGCCACGCGGGGCCCGGAGCGGCCTCCCGCGTGCGGCCCGCTCCCGCACGTCCGCCGATGGATCAGCAAATAGAGCGGCAAGGCCGGTCTGAAAACCGACGGAGAGCGTCGTGCGGGCCGCATCTCTAACTTTGGTCAACTTCGACGTGCTCAGCCGCTCCAAGGCGACCTTCGCCTCCGGTGCCAGCTCCTCCACTTCCAAGGCCAGCGCAAGGAGCTCTACGCTGCGCTTCGTCTCGACCCGGCCGAGCGCGCGCAGGGCCACCGGGTAAACGCGGCCGCCCGGCTCGATGCTCTTGCCGAGGAAATCGCATAGCGCATCCGTAGCGGCTGCCGCAACGGTGCCCCGCGCCCCCATCAGCCGTGCGAGCGCCTCCTGCGCCTCGCGGGTCAGATCGTCCCGACCCAGAGCCCGGCTTCCGAGAGCGATGCTTTCCACCCGCTCGATCCGGCCAAGTACAGCGATGGCCGAGGATGCGATACGCCCGGCATCCAGAGAGCTGGAGAGGAACCGGAACAGGAGAGAGGTGGCAGGCTCCGCGACCCGCGGTGCCCTGGCGCCGGCCACCCGGGCCAGCGTCTCCTGCGTGGCCATGGTGAGGTCCTCCTGTCCCAGGGCTTTCTCCAGAAGCCCGAAAACTCGCTTTTGGGTCATGCCGGCGCCACCGCCCTCGTCGCGCAGAAGCCACTCGCATAGATCGATGGCGTGCGCCAGCGCCACGATCGAGCCACCACCGGCAAAGAGCTTCCCGAGGAACTCCCAGACAGATACCCCCCGCGCGACGGCGATCCGGAACCAGAGCTCCGGGTGGTACCCGCACTCTAGCCCTGAACGGAACAGGAACTCGGCCTCTTCGCGAGTGAGCCCCAGCCGCTCGACCTCGCCCGCCACCGCCTCCAGCTCTTCGGGCGTCGCCAAACCGCCCGACGTTCGATACCGATCGAGTGCCTGCCGCAGCTTCCGGCGCGGCCAGATCAGCCGTACCCGCAGGTCGAGTTCGTCGAGATGGCCGACCAAATAGTCGTGCGACAGCTCAATGACCTCCAGCGAGTCACGCTGGCCGCGGCGGATGAAACGCACCCGATCGAGGAGCTGGAGCAGCTCACCGAGCGAGCTGTCGTCGTCGACCCCACCGTCTTCGGCAAGCGCTTTCGCCAGCCCCTCGACATCGCGGACGTACTTCGTTCCCTCGTCGGTTCGCAGCTTGGGAAGAAGGCGCCCGAGGAGCGCGAGCTGGCCGGGCGACTCGATTTCGTCGAAGACATGTTCGAGACGATTGTAGAGTACCTGCTGGGCAATGTTGCCTGAACGCCCTCGGCCCAATGCCTCGTATTGTGCGAGCGTAACCTCGCCTTCAGCTCGTCCCTCCCACAGCGTGTCGCAGACGATCTGGAGCTGAGCGGGTTCGATCTCTCCGGCCGAATCGCCCCACGCCTCTCGTCGCGCTTCCTCCGAGAGATCTCGCAGCAGCTGCTCCACAAGATCGGGTGCGATGCGAGTCCCAAATACCCGAGCCGGATGAACGATCGCGTCCCGCGCCTGACTGCGATCGAAGCGACGCAGGCGGAGGTTCGAGTCGTTGTGGAAAATCGTCGGGATCTCGTCGCGGAAGATGTCCATTTCGACGAAGAACTCCTCCCGCATCGAGAAGACGAGATGCACTCCCGCGTCGCGGTTCCTGTACAGCCGGGCGACGTCGGCGATGAAAGCTCGCCCCTTCTCGGGATCCGGTCGATAGGTGTAGAGGAAGAACTCCTCGAACTGATCGAAGAAGAGGACGATTGGTTTCTTGAGCACCTGAACGAAATTTTCAAGCTGGTCAGAGAGCCGCTCGCCTTGGAGCCCCGAGAACCCGGAGCGCATCAGGATCTCGGCGCGCGCCGACTCCGTCGGGTCGCGTTCGACGCGGACAAAGAAGGTTTCATAGCCCTGCTGCTTGAGCCGCGGGCGGACTCCGGCGTTGATCAGGGATGTCTTGCCGGTGCCGGTCCGCGCGAAGAGTACGACGAGACGGTTGACCAAGACGTCTGAGAGCAGCACCCGCGTCTCGCGCTCGCGGCCAAAGAATATCCCGGAATCCTCGAGGGCATAGGAGTCGAGGAACTTGTAGGGCTTATCCGGCATGAGGCTGCCCGCCATGACATCACCCCCAAAGGGTCGACAGAGGCGCGCTTACGCGCAAGCTGTCATATCGTTCGGCATACCGCCGCTTCAGTTCCTCGGCGAAATCGTAAACGTCGCAGTCATAGATCACGATGCCTTTCGCCCTCCAATACTTCACCCAGAATTCAGGCGGATGCCACTGGATGGCGAAGGCAGTACGCCGCTGGTATTTCGACAAGCGCTGTTCGATGAGTGCCTTATACAGGGTACGGAAATCCCAGTCCTCCAAGCTGTAGCCGAGGAATAGCAACGTGCTAGTGGCTAATTTCGAGGCCACATGAGTTGGGACTCCCGTCAGCGGATCATTGATAACGGTGAGGAACTGAATATAATCCTCCTCCGTTACTACGAGGCCAGTGCCTTTGTCCCCCGCCTGCGACACGCCATCCGTGAAGGTGCCATGGAGCTTATAGATGATAAGCACGTCGTCCTTCGGCGGGTTTATCTGATGCTCCCGTCCCTCTTTGTCGCTGAATCCCTCGAGCGGCTGCACGATAACTTTGAATTCCTTGCGCGCCTTCCTCAGTGCTGCGGGATACGCCTCCTCGAGGAGCAGTCGGTTCAGCCGGAGCAGCTCCCTACCCACCGGGTTGGCCTCGCCCAGGGCGCGCGTCTCGTCCGATAAAAGTACCTGTGCAAAGCGCTGCTCAACGTACAGGCTCGCCCCGTGCACGAGTCGATCCAAATCGGCAGCCAACACCTGCTGCAGCTCCGGCTGCAGAGCGCTCGTGCCGTCGTAGCCGTCTAGCTGCTGTCGTGTGGCAAGAGAGAGCTCAGAATACAGGTGCAATGACAGCGGGTCTGGCGCGTCGCGCAGTGTACGCGCCAGGGCTTGGCTGTCCACTAGGTCTTCCGGTCGAATCGCCAGCCATGTGACGAGCGCGTCCTCGATCGCGCGCTCGAGTAGCCGATCAAAGTTCGTGGTTACGATGAGCCGCAGCGGTAGCTCGGCGAGCACCTTGAGCAGTTGAGACGGCTGGCAATGCTGCCCCAGAAGAATGTCGCGCAGCTTCCTCGTGAGGAAGGGACGATCCCCGCCTTTGACTTCGACATGGAGCGCCACGCGTGGCAGGTTTTGAAGCCAGAGCCGGGCGAGGTCTTCGGCGAGCCCCTGCTCTTTGAGCTGTGGAATGATCTTGGTGACGCGCGCCAACTGATCGGAGGTCTTTACTTCCCGACCGAGCATGGTTCCGATCAGGCGCAGGGCAACCTCTGGACCCATCGGTAACCCGGCATAGTTCCTCTCGATGTTGCTGACATTGACCGCGGCTCCCAGGAAAGGTACGCACGCCCCCCCATAAAGCCCCTCCACGATCATGTCCCAGTGCATGGGATCGATCAGCTCGCTGGCCTTCGGGTTCCCTTTCGGCATACGCGCAAGTATATCCCATGCAGACTTCCCGGACCCGGCGTGGCGCGCCTACCCCGCTCCGCCCACCGCCAGCACAATCTTCCCCGCCGCTCCGCCCTCCGCCAGGGCGGCGTAGGCGCCGGCGACGTCTTCAAAGGGGAAGACGCGGTCGACCAGCGGGCGCAGGCGGCCGTCGGCCAGGCGCGGGAGGGCGAAGTCGGCGAAGCCTTGAACCAGGCGGGCCTTCTCCTCGCGCGGCCGGGCGCGGAGGACCGAGCCGAGAAGGCGCAGGCGGCGGGAGAGGAGGTCGCCCAGGTCGACCTCCACCTTGCGGCCGGCGAGAAGGCCGACGAGCACCAGGCGGCCGCGCTCGCGGAGAGCGGCCAGGCGGGTGGAGATCCCGTCGCCGCCCACCAGGTCGATCACCAGGTCAACCCCGTGCCCTTCGTTCTGCTCGCGGACCCGTTCCGGGAGGTCGTTGCCGAGGAGCAGAAGGCCGTCGGCGCCGAGAGCGGAGAGCGGCTCCAGGCGCTCCCGGCTGCGCCCGGCCGCGAGCACGCGGGCGCCCAGGGCGTGCGCCAGCTGCACGAACATCGTCCCCATGCCGCCGGTGGCGCCGGTGATGAGGACCGTCTCGCCGGCCTGGAGCCCGCCCTCGGCGACCAGGTTGGTCCAGGCGGTGAGGCCGGCCTCGGGGAGGGCGGCGCCCTGGAGATAGGAGAAGGAGGCGGGCAGCGGCAGGAGCTGCCCGACGGGAATGGCGACCCGCTCGCCGTGGCCGCCGCCGCCCAGGAGGGCCATGACGCGGGCGCCCGGCTGCCAGGGGCCGGCCGGATTGACCCCCTCCCCCAGCTCCAGGATGCGGCCCGCGCATTCGAGGCCCGGCACCGGGCTCTCGCCGCGGGGCGGCGGGTAGAAGCCCTGCATCTGCATCAGGTCGGCGTGGTTCAGGCCGGCCGCCTCGACGGCGACCACGACCTCGCCGGACCCGGGGACCGGGTCCGGCAGGTCGCCGAGCCGCGGCCGAGGATCGCGGTCGCGTTCGACAGGAGGAAGGACGGCCCGCATTCCCGAGCCCTAGGTGACGATCAATTGGCCCCCACCGGCCGGGCCTTGGGGACCGGCTTCGGATCGGCCTCGCCGAACGCCGGCTGCGGCTTCACCGCCTTGGCCGGACGCACGTGGACGATCCCCTGCTCCAGCCAGGCGTGGTGGCCGTCGAGCACCCGCAGGCCCACCCGGTACTTGCGCACGTCGTCGTTCGCCCAGAGAGCGCGGAACAGCCGGCCGATGGTGCGCCGGGCGTTGCGGCAGAAGAGATCGGCGAGCTCCGTGGCCTTGGCGGCGTCGGCATGCCCCTGCTCGACCAGGCCCTGGGCGCGCGACACCGAGCCCGCCATGGCGAACAGCTCGTTGGCGATGTCGACCACCCGGAAGAGGAAGCCCTGCTTGTTCTGCAGCTTGCCCTGGTGGACGACCATGCCGTGGAAGATCTGCCGCGACAGGCGGCGGGTGCTGCGGTCGATGAAACGGAGGTGGGTGGCCAGGCTCCCGAACTCCGCGAAGTTGGGCCACAGGCCCCAGCCCACGTAGCGGGTCGGGTACCAGGAGCCATAGAAGGCGGCCATCTTCGGCAGCTCGGCGACCTTCTCCGCCAGCGGCTTCTCGGGGTCGATCAGCGCCCCGGCCACCTGCAGGTGCTTGTCGACCGCCTCGCGCGCCATGAAGAGGTGCATGATCTCGGACGAGCCCTCGAAGATCTTGTTGATCCGGTAGTCGCGCATCATCCGCTCGACGCCGATCGGCTCCTCGCCGCGCGCCGCGAGGGAGAGCTCGGTCTCATAGCCGCGGCCGCCGCGGATCTGCATGGTCTCGTCGACGATCTCCCAGGTGCGGGCGCTGTTCCACTCCTTGCACGCCGCGGCTTCGAGGCGGATGTCGAAGCCGCCGCGGTCGGACATCTCGGTCGCCAGAAGGGCGATCGACTCCATGGCGAAGGTGGTGGCGGCCATGTCGGCAAGCTTGTGGGTGATCACCTCGTGCTTGCCGACCGGCTTGCCCCACTGCACCCGCTCGCTCGCCCACTTGCGGCAGATCTCGATGCAGGACTTGGCCGTTCCCACCGAGCCGTTGGGGATCGAGAGGCGGCCGTCGTTCAAGGTGGTCAAGGCGATCTTCAGCCCCTTGCCCTCGCCGCCGATGAGGTTCTCGGCCGGCACCCGCACGTCGGTGAAGGAGATGACGGCGTTGGCGAGAGCGCGCAGGCCCATGAAGTGGCAGCGGTGCTCGACCTTGACCCCCGGCCAGGCGGTCTCGACGACGAAGGCGCTGATCTTCTTGCTCTGGGGATCGCGCGCCATGACGACGAGGAGCTTGGCGAGCGTGCCGTTGGTGCACCACAGCTTCTCGCCGTTCAGGAGGTAGTCGCCCTCGGGGGTCTTGACGGCGTCGGTCGTCAGCCGGGCGGGATCGGAGCCGACCTGCGGCTCGGTCAGGGCGAAGGCCGAGATGTCGCCCGCGGCGCAGCGCGGCAGGTACTTCTTTTTGAGCGTCTCCGAGCCGAACAGCTTGAGCGGCTGGGGGACGCCGATCGACTGGTGGGCGGAGAGCAGGGCCGAGAGGTTGCCGTCGCAGCTGCCGAAGAGGTGCATCACCTTCTGGTACTCGACGTTGGTGAAGCCCAGGCCGCCGTACTTCTTGGGGATCTTCATGCCGAAGGCGCCCAGCTTGCGCAGCCCGTCGACGACGTGCTCGGGGTACTCCCCGGTGGCGTCGATCTGGACCGAATCGACCTGCTCTTCCACGAACTCCTTGAGCGCCCGGTAGAAGGCGGTGAACTCCGGTCGCTCGTCCGCCTGGAAGGGATAGGGATGGATGAGATCGAGCCGGAAGTTGCCGAGGAACAGCTCGCGCAGGAAGCTCGGCTGCTTCCACTCGGCCTCGCGGGAGGCCTCCGCCACCTTCCTCGATTCCGTCTCGCTCACGTGCTGCAGGTCATCGGTCGCCATGGTTCGTCTCCCTTGAATGGCTGCGATCGCTCCTGCGGCGGAGTCTGGGGGGTTTGCCGCAGTGCGACGTAATCATACCATAAAATCGGCACAAACCAGGGCCAAGTGGGGCGCGGCAAGAGTCTGCCGCAGCGCGGCGGAAGGGGGCTGCTGAGCGCCCTGGGTCTCTGCTCTACACTATGGGGCCATGTCCAATCCGACCCCGGCAACCTCACCCCTATGGGAGACCCTCCGCAGCAACCTCACCGCCACCCGCCGCCAGGTCCTGCTCTACGCCGCCGTCTACCTCCTCTGGGGCTTCACCATGAACTCCCTGGGGAAGCTGTTGCGGATCGCCGAGTTCGCCACCTGGTGGCAGGTGATCACTTGCTACGTCCTCTACCTGGTTCCGGCCTCGCTCCTGGTGCGCCGCTGCAGCTTCTTCCAACAGTATCTGTACGGCCTGCTGACCCTCGCCCCCTTGGAGCTCCTGGGCTATGCCTTGGGCACCTCGCGGGCCTATCCGGGCAACGTCCTCGACCGCGTCCTCGGGGAGAGGAACTTCACCCTGGCGATGGTGGTCTTCTTCGGCTGGCTCCTGCCCCTCGGCAATGGGGCAGTCGCCGGGCTGGAGCGGCGGATTTTCGTCAGCCCGCGAACCGCCGGTACAGCTCCACATACTCCCGCCCCTGCACGTCCCAGGAGAAATCCCGCGCCATCCCGTTCTGCATGAGCTTGGCCCAGGCCATGCGGTCGTTGAAGCCGTCCAGGGCCAGGTTCAGCGCCCAGGCGAGCCCATCGGAAGAGAAATGGTCGAAGAGGAAGCCGGTGCCGCGGCTGCTCGTCGCGTCCCAGGGCTCGACCGTATCGGCGAGGCCGCCGGTCCGCCGCACCACGGGCGGGGTGCCGTAGCGCAGGCTGTACATCTGGTTCAGACCGCAGGGCTCGAAGCGCGAGGGCATGAGGAAGAGGTCCGAGCCGGCCTCGATCCAGTGCGCCAGGCGCTCGTTGTAGCCGCGGTAGAACCAGGCGCGGCCGGGGAAGCGGCGTTCGAGCTCGGCGAAGAAGCTCTCGTAGCGCTCCTCGCCGCTCCCCAGGGCGACCAGCCGGAGGTCGCGCCGGGCGAGCAGGTCAGGCAGCACGGAGAAGGCGAGGTCGAAGCCCTTTTGGGCGGTCAGCCGCGAGACCACCCCGACGACCGGTGCCCCGGTCGTCGGGTCCATCCCGATCTCGGCCAGGAGCCGCCGCTTCATCGAGGCCTTCCCCCCCAGGTTGTCCACCGAGTAGTGATAGGGCAGGTGGGGGTCGGTCGCCGGGTCCCAGTCGCCGTAGTCAACGCCGTTGACGATCCCGATCAGCCGGTTGGCGCGGGCGCGCAGGAGGGCGTCCACCCCGAAGCCCTGCTCGGGGGTCTGGATCTCCTGGGCATAGGTCCGGGAGACCGCGGTGATGGCGTCGGCGTGGAGCAGGCCGGTGCGCAGGTAGTTGAGCTCGCCGGCGGCCAGGCGGGCGGTGTCCAGCCAGTCGACGTAGGGGACGAGGTCGAGGTCCGCCACCAGGGAGCGGTCGACCACCCCCTGGTAGATCACGTTGTGCAGGGTGAGCACCGAGCGGGTGCGGTCGAAGAGCCGGTCCCAGTTGTAGAGGGTTTTGAGGAACAGCGGGGCGAGCGCGGTGTGCCAGTCGTGGCAGTGGACGACGTCGGGTCCCCAGCCCATGCGCTGCGCGCACTCCAGGGCGGCCCGGGTGAGGAAGGCGAAGCGCAGCCAGTCGGCCCAGTCCCCCTGGTAGATCCCCGGCATCCCGTAGAGGGCCGGGCAGTCGACGAAGTAGACGTCGACCTCGCTCGCCGGCAGGCGGCAGGTGCGGGCGGTGAAGGTGAAGTGCCGGGGTCCCATCGCGAGCGGCACGTCGCGGATGAAGTCGACCGGCGGGTAGCGCTCGGGCTCGGCGGCGAGCTGGCGGTAGAAGGGGAGGAAGATCCGGACGTCGTGCCCCTCCCGGCCGAGGTGGCGGGAGAGGCCGGCCACCACGTCTCCCAGGCCGCCGGTCTTGGCGAAGGGGGTGACCTCGGCGGCCACCTGGCAGACCCGGAGCGGCGGCGGCATTAGATCACCGTCCCCGGCGGCAGCACGGCGTTCTTGGGCACGACGATGATCCCCTCGCGGATGGCGTAGTTGTCGGCGTCGGCGTTCTGGACGCCGGCGGCGTTCAGCAGCTTGCAGCCGTCGCCGATCCGGGCGTTGAAGTCGATGATGGCGTTCCGGATCTCGCAGTCCCGGCCGATCCCCAGGGCGACCCCGTCGCCGCCCGGCACGTCGTTCTCCCAGGCGTTGGCGCCCATGATCACCGAGCGCTCGATCACCGAGCCGGAGCGCACCACGGCGCGGACGCCGATGATCGAGTCGGTCACCCGCTGGCCCGAGAGGATGCTCCCCTCGGAGAGGATCGAGTACTGGACGAAGCACTGGTTGACCTTGGTCCCGGGGAGGAAGCGGGCGTGGGTGTAGATCCGGAAGTCCGGGTCGTAGAGGTTGAGCGGCGGCAGCGGCAGGGTCAAATCCAGGTTGGCCTGATGGAAGCTCGGGATAGTCCCGATGTCGGTCCAGTAGCCCTCGTAGGGGTAGGCGTAGACCCGATACTCGGAGAGCGCCTGGGGGATGACCTCGCGCCCGAAGTCGATCGTCGAGCTGCCGATCAGCAGCTCGGAGAGGACCTCCGGCCGGAAGATGTAGATGCCCATGCTGGCGAGGAGCGAGCCCTGCGGGGCGGGGAACCCCAAGGCGGCCTGGGTCTGGTCGTTCAGGGCCAGGGCGTCCAACTGCTCCGCCTCCTTGGGCTTCTCCACGAACTCGACCACCCGGCCCGAGGCGTCGAGCTGCAGGATGCCGAAGGCCGGCGCCTCCTCGCGGCTGACCGGCTTGACGGCGATCGTCAGGTCGGCTTGCCGCTGGCGATGGGCCTGGACGAACTCGACGATGTCCATCAAGTAGAGCTGATCTCCGGAGAGGATGAGGATCTCCGGCGGGTTCTGCTCGAGCAGGCGGGGCAGGGTCTGGCGCACGGCGTCGGCCGTGCCCTGGTACCAGTCGCGGCGCTCGGTCGTCAGCTCGGCGGCCAGGATGTTGACGAAGCCGGAAGAGAAGGCGTCGAAGCGGTAGGTCTGCGCGATGTGGCGGTGGAGGCTCGCGCTGTTGAACTGGGTGATGACGAAGATGCGGTCGATGCCGCCTTGCAGGCTGTTGCTGATCGGGATGTCGATGAGGCGGAACTTCCCCCCCACCGGCACCGCCGGCTTGGCCCGATCGCGGGTCAGGGGCCACAACCGGCTCCCCTGTCCGCCACCCAGAATGGCTGTGACCACCTTCTCCACGGCACCTCCCCCCGAAAAGCGCGGCTATCTTACCGCAGCCTTCCACCCGCCGACCGCGGCACCTTTCCACTTGCAATCTCAGGACCGCGAGGGCTCGCCCCCGTCCCCCTGAAACTGTCACGCGAATTTTCGTAATGCAGGGTGTAATCTAGGTCACATAGTTTCTTGCCCTTTGACAAGGAGACTCTATGCGCCAGAATTCACGTCCGACCCCCTCCCCCGCCCTCCTCGTGGCGGGCCTCCTCGCCGCCGTCCTCGCGATCACCCCGGCCGCCGTCCAGGCCGCCGCCCACCCGGGCCCTCTCCCCATCGTGATCGCCCGCCTCCTGCCGCTCGGCACCGTGGTCACCGTCGAGGGCTCGGTCACCGTCCCTTCGGGCGACTTCGCCTCCAGCTTCTTCGACGAAGGATTTGCGGTGCAGGACCGGACCGGTGGCATCTACGTCAGCTCGGCGGACAACTTCGGCCTCCTTCTCCGCCAGGAGGCGCGGGTCACCGGGACGCTCATGGACAGCGGCGGCCTGCTCATCCTCGTGCCGTCCGGCGCGGGCGACGTCACGGTGCGCGGCCTGGGTGACCGGGTGGACCCGCTCCGGGTCTTCACCGGTGGCATCGGCGAGCTCACGGAGGGGCGGATCGTCCAGGTCACGGGCCGGATCACCCAGCCGATCGGGAACGACCTGCCCTTCGGCTATAAGGTCTTCGTCAACGACGGCACGGGCGAGATCCGGGTCTTCGTCAACCTGGGGACCGGGATCGACGTCTCCGGCCTGGCCCAGGGACAGCGCATCACCGTCATCGGTTTCAGCGGCCAGTTCATCGACTACGAGATCGACCCCCGCTTCCCCAGCGACATCCGGGTCCAGCACTAGTCCGGCAGCGCGGGACGGGCGGCGCTCCCGCCGGGGGCGCCGCCGGTCTCGCCTCAGGCGCCGATCCCCACCTCGTAGCGCTCGCGAAGGATTTTCAGGTGGTGGCGGGCATGCCCGACCATGATGTAGGCCAGGGCGCGGACCGTCACCGGATGGTTGTTGGCGTGGCCCACCTGCTCCCAGGCAACGGGTTCGAGCCGGCGCAGCGACGAGAGGTTCACCCCGCGGAGCGCGGTGAAATCGCCGACCAGCGATTCCAGGCTCTGGCGGTCGAAGCCGGCGTGGGCGACGTAGCTGTTCTCGTCGAAACCCGGCAGCCCCTGCGGCTCGCCGCGGCTGATGCAGAAGGCGCGGTAGCCGAACACCCGCTCGGCATCCGTCAGGTGGCCGAACAGCTCGCGGACGCTCCACTTCTCCGGCGCGTAGCGGAAGGTCTCCCGCTCGGCCGGGACGCTGTTGGCCACCCGGCGCAGGAGCTCGATCTGCCCGGTCAGGACCGGCAGGATGGCGTCCTCGGGGACCAGCGAGACGTAGGCTTCGTAAAACGGGGCATACTCGGTCGGGGCAGGTCTTTGGTTCATCTTCATTCCCGGAAGTCTTAGGGGTAGATCTTGTACAGCATCCGTGGGTAGGGGATCGTCTCCCGCAGGTGCGGCAGGCCGCACATCCAGGCGACGAAGCGCTCGATCCCCATGCCGAAGCCGCTGTGCGGGAAGGTGCCGAACTTGCGCACGTCCAGGTACCACTGGAAGGCCTCGATCGGCAGGTCGTGCTGGCGGATGCGTTCGAGCAGCAGATCGTGGTCGTGGATGCGCTGGCTGCCGCCGATGATCTCGCCGTACCCCTCGGGGGCGAGGAGGTCGAGGCCCAGAACGGTCTCCGGGTTCTCCGGGTCGGGCTGCATGTAGAAGGCCTTGAACACCGCCGGGAAGCGGGTGACCATCACCGGGCGGTCGAAGTGGCTGGCGAGGATGGTCTCCTCGTCGCCCCCGAAGTCGTCCCCCCAGGTTATGGAGTTCCCCGCCTCGTTGAGGATCTTGACCGCCTCGGTGTAGGTGATCTTGGGGAAGGGCGGCAGGATCTGCTCGAGCTTCGCGGTGTCGCGCTCCAGGACCTTGAGCTCCTCCTTCGCCCGTTCGAGCACCCGGCCGGTCAGGTAGACGACGAAGTCCTGGGCGAGCTGGCAGAGGCCGTCGAATTCGAGGAAGGCGACCTCGGGCTCGACCATCCAGAACTCCATGAGATGGCGGCGGGTCTTCGACTTCTCGGCCCTAAAGGTGGGGCCGAAGCAGTAGACCTTGCCGAGCGCCGCCGCCGCCGGCTCCAGGTAGAGCTGGCCAGACTGGGCGAGGTAGGCCTTGTCGCCGAAGTAGTCGGTCTCGAAGAGGGTCGAGGTCCCCTCGCAGGCGGCCGGGGTGAGGATCGGCGAGTCGATGAGGGTGAAGTCGCGCTGGTAGAAGAAGTCGCGGATCGCCTGCTCGACTTCGCTGCGCACTCGAAGAGCGGCGCGCTGGCGCGAGGAGCGGAGCCAGAGGTGGCGGTGCTCCATCAGGAACGCGGTGCCGTGCTCCTTGGGGGTGATCGGGTAGTCCTCGGTGAGCGCCAGGATGGCGAAGCCGGTGAGCTGCACCTCGACCCCTCCGGGCGCCCGCTTGTCCTCCTTGACCTTGCCGGTGACCCGGACGGTCGACTCCTGGGTGACCCGCTCGACATCGGCCCAGCCCGCCTCGGGGAGGTCGGCGCGGCTCGCCACGGCCTGGACGACGCCACCGGTCGTGCGCACCTTCAGGAAGGCGATCTTGCCGCTCGATCGTTTGGCGTCGAGCCAGCCGGAGAGGGCGACCTCCTGGCCGGCCTGCTGCTGGAGCTCACGGAGGGACGTGACGGAGATGGGGTCGCTCATGGTGGGGCGGGATTGTAGCCGATTCTGTGCAAACCGGGGGCGCAGGGTTGCGCGATGGGGCTCCCAGGCCTACGATGGACATCCAGATGCTGACGCGGCGCGGCAAACCGGAGACGGAGGGGGAGTACGACTGGCTGACCCAAGACCGACCCAATTTCTGGGAGGCCTACCAGGACTTCCTCCGTCGGAACCCCGACTTCTCCGAGGACGCCATCGAGCCCGAGGAATGGCTCGCCGGGGTCCGCGACCCGTCTCCCGGCCGGGAGTTCTCCTGGTGAGCCTGTGCTCCGATCTCGGGCGTGGAAGACAGGGCAGGCACAGGGGCTCTGCCCCTACGCTGCCCTGCTTGGAACCGTTCGTCCCGAGAACATAGGCGAAGAGATGAAGGTAGCAGCAGGGCAGGTAGGGGCAGAGCCCCTGTGCCTGCCCTGTGCGGCCGTTAAGGTAGCGCCTATGGGTGAGAGGGCGCCTATCTCACAGGCTTTGTCTTCGCCCTTCCTCTTCCGCCTCTTTCCTGCTAGTCTCCCCCACATCGAGAGGATTGCCCTCTCGCCCCCAAGCAAGCGAGGTCGAACAGAGCCGCCTGAGCAGTCAGGCCCGGAGGGGCGGCAGAGGGACCGTCGCCCCTTCGGGGCTTTGTTTTCTTGGGGTTACTTCAACCTGGGGCTCTCGCCGGCTCTCGCCCCAGGCTATATGCCTTCGCCCCTTCGGGGCTGGCGCGCAGGTCCGGGAGCCTTTCCGGAGGTCCGGAACGACTTCCGGAGCTTCCGAAACGCTTTCGGAGGTCCCGGAACGTCTTCCGGAGCGGCCGAAACACTTTCCGGAGGTTCCCGAACGTCTTCCGGAGCGTCCGAAACGCTTTCCGGAGGTCCCGGAACGATTTTCGGAGCGTTCGGAACGCTTTCCGGAGGTCCCGGAACGATTTTCGGAGCGTCCGGAACGCTTTCCGGAGGTCCCGGAACGATTTTCGGAGCATCCGGAACACTTTCCGGAGGTCCCGGAACGATTTTCGGAGCATCCGGAACACTTTCCGGAGGTCTCGGAACGATTTTCGGAGCATCCGGAACACTTTCCGAAGGTCCCGGAACGATTTTTGGAGCGTCCGGAGCACTTTCCGGAGGTCCCGGAACGACTTCCGGAGCATCCGGAGGGATTTGGGAACCTCCCGAAGGATTTCGGGAAGGCTCCGGAGGTAGGGTCTCGGCTAAGGCTTGGCCACATACGTCAGGGCGGCGGTGGCGGCCCGCTGCTCGGCGATCTTCTTGCTCGGCCCTTCCCCGTGGCCGGCGCACTCGCCGTGGACCCAGCACTCGACGGCGAACCGCTTGCTGTGGTCGGGTCCCGTCTCGGCGGTCAGGCGGTACTCGGGGAGAGCCCAGCCCCGCCCCTGGGCCACCTCCTGGAGCCGGGTCTTGGCGTCGCGGTCGATGGCGGCCGGGGTGCCCGGGGCGAGGCCGGCTTCGAGCATGGGGAGGATGACCGAGCGGGCCGCCTCGATGCCGCCGTCCAGGTAGACGGCGCCGAACACCGCCTCCATGGAGTTGGCGAGGAGCGAGAGCTTGCCGCGCCCGCCCGAGCGCTCCTCCCCCACCCCCAGGCGCAGCACCTCGCCCAGCGCCACCTGCTCGGCATAAGGGGCGAGGACGTCCTTGCTCACCAGGTGGTTCTTGCGCTTGGTCAAGTCGCCCTCCGGCAGCTCGGGGAGGTTCCGGTAGAGCCACTCGGTGGTGATGAGGCCGAGCACCGCGTCGCCCAGGAACTCCAGACGCTCGTAGTTGGCCTCGACGCCCTGCTCGTTGGCGTAGGAGCGGTGGGTCAGGGCGAGGTCCAAGAGG
Organism: Thermoanaerobaculia bacterium; assembly: GCA_035644215.1. Taxonomy (GTDB): domain Bacteria; phylum Acidobacteriota; class Thermoanaerobaculia; order Multivoradales; family UBA5704; genus DASQPA01. Next base: position 10,000 of record DASQPA010000591.1, on the reverse strand, counting down.
GACTCCTGGCGGAACCGGTAGCCGATGCGCTTCTCGAAGGAGGTGGCGGTGCGACGTCCGAGCATAGGAGAAGATTATCTCCTCCCGAACCGCCTTTCGAGGTCCACGTCGGTCATCTGGAGGACGATCGGCCGGCCGTGGGGGCAGGCGTAGGGCTGCTCGGCGGCGAAGAGCTCGGCCACCAGGGCCTCCATCTCCAGCGGCTGGAGCGGGTGGTGCATCTTGACCGCGGCCTTGCAGGCGAGGCTCGCGGCCAGGGCGTCGAGGATACGGCCGCGCAGGTCGCCGCCCTCGCGATCGCCGGCATCCCCGGTCTCCGAGGCCAGCCGGGCGAGGAGCGCCACGGCCTCGCCGAGGCCGAGGACGGCGGGCACCGCGGTCAGGGCCAGGGAATTGCCGGAGAGGGAGGCGATCCCGAAGCCGCACCCCTCCAGCCGGGGGATGAGCTCGAGGAGCCGCAACCGCTCGGCCGGCCCGAGGTCGAGGAGCGGCGGGGTGAGGAGCGTCTGGACCGCCGACCGCTCGGCGGCCATCGACCGGCGCAGGCGCTCGTAGAGGATGCGCTCGTGCGCCACATGCTGGTCGATGAGGTAGAGGCCGTCCGGCCCTTCGAGGAGAATCAGGGTCCCCTTGTACTGGCCGAGCAGGCGGAAGGGCCGGGCGCCCCCCTCTTTGCGCCCGGAGAGCGGCACCGGCGCTCGGGAGAGCGGTGCGTAGCTGGCGGCGGCGAGACGGCCGGGGCTGGGGCCAGGGGCCGCCCCCACCGGCGGCCCTTCCCGGATCTCCGAGGGGCCACCCCAGACCGGAGTCCAGGGGGTTCCCGGGGTCATGGGGGTTTCCGGAGCCCCCGGAGACCACCCCCGCTCGCCGAGGCCCTGCCAGGCGAAGGGGGTGGAGGGTTCCTGCCGGCTGGGCGGCCGCAGGGGCGCCGGTTCCTCGCCGCGCGCCCGCTCCAGGCCGCGGCGCAGGGTCCGGGAGAGCCGGTCGATCAGGCCGGGATCGCGGAAGCGGACCTCCGCCTTCTGGGGATGGACGTTGACGTCGACCTCCTCGGGCGGCAGGTCGAGGAAGAGGAAGAGGGCCGGGAAGTCCTCGCTCTTCCACTCCTCGCGCACCGCCCGATAGAAGGTGCCGAGCACCACCCGGTCGCGCAGCAGCCGGCGGTTGACGAAGACGAACTGGCGGTGCCCGCGCGCCGTGTCGGGGGTGCCCACAAACCCCCCGATCGATTCGCCGCCGATCGCTTCGCCGGTCTCGCCGGGATCGGCGCCAGGGGATTCGCTACCGGGGATCTCGGCCAGGGCGGCGGCGAAGGCGGCGCCGAAGATCTGGGCGATCCGTTCGCGCGCTCCGCGCACCTCCCCGGGGGTCGCCAGGGCATCGAGCAGGGTGCGCCCCTCGTGGACGACGAGGAAGCGCACGTCGGGGCGGGCCAGAGCATAGCCCTGGACGACCTCCAGGGCGCGGCGCAGCTCGGTCTGCGAGGCCTTCAGGAACTTGCGCCGGGCGGGGACGTTGAAGAACAGCGACCGCACCTCGATCGTCGTCCCCCGCGGCCGGGCGAACGGCTCGGCGACCCGCACCCGGCTGCCCTCGATCAGCACCCGGTGGCCGTCACCGGCCGCCTCGGCGGTGGTCAGCTCGACCCGTGCCACCGCCGCGATCGAGCACAGAGCCTCGCCGCGGAACCCCAGGGTGGCGACCCGCTCCAGGTCCTCGAAGCTGCCGATCTTGCTCGTCGCGTGCTGGTCGAAGGCGAGGAGGGCGTCGTCGCGGCCCATGCCCCAGCCGTCGTCGGCCACGACGATCCGCCCCTTGCCGCCCCCTTCAAGCTCGATCCGCACCTCGGTCGCCCCGGCGTCCAGGGCGTTCTCGACCAGCTCCTTGACCACCGAGGCCGGACGCTCCACCACCTCGCCAGCGGCGATCTGGGAGACCAGGTGGTCGGGGAGGAGGTGGATGCGCGGCACCGGGGCATTGTACAGGGAGAACAAATCGCGGCGAGGGGGCTCAAGAGGTACACTTCGGGATCATGAAGCCGGTCGATGCCATCGAGCTCCCTTCGCGCGAGGTGAGGCGGTCTGTGGCCGAGACTGTCGATAACCGGTTCGACGACCCGAGATTTCCTGACATCTCCTATCGCTACGGAGCTGCTGGACCAGCGCCTGTGATCCGGGGCACCGGCATCCGCGTTCAGACCCTCGTCGTCGCCGTTCAGGACTGGGATGGGTCGGCGGCTCAGACCGCCGAGGACTACGGATTGTCACTGTCCCAGGTCGCGGAGGCGCTCGCCTTCTACGGGGCACATCGGGCCGAGATCGACGCCCTACTCGCCGAGGAGGAGCAGCTCGCAGCCTCTGCTCTTAAGGGATCGAATTAATGCTGCTCGACGGACGTCCAGAGCAGCACCGGCGACCCGTGTAAAGGTGGGGCCTTGCGGAGCATCGAGCTTGAGCAAGGTTGCTAGAGTCTTCGATGCTCAGCGGCTCTCCGTTGCCGGAGGGTACTTCGCTAGGATATCCTTAATCAGGAGCCGAATCTTTTTACACAGCGCCCCCTCCGAAACTTCTGTAGCCTTGTAGATGACAACCCGCCGAGTGCGCAAGTCAAATGGAATATCGGCGTCGGATTGCGCCAGTAGGATTACCGGCTTCGCAAGAGCATGGGCTATCCCCACCTCGTAGAGCACATTCGCGTTCCGCCCCGTCAGGTCTGCAACCACCACGTCCGCAAAGTAAATGCCGCTCCAAAGATCAGCCATGACATTCCGTCCATAGAGCTCATCCGCACGCAGGCACAACAGGCCTTCGCACCCCACAGCATTTCTGATTTCTTCGTAGACGTCCGACCAGATAGTCTCGAATGGCATAAGTACAAACCCAACGGGAGTTCCTTGCTCATTTCGACCGGCAGCACCGACCTCAAACACTGCCTCGGGGCCAAGCTCCAGGCTGCGTGCCTTCCATATCGTGAGCTCACGCACGATTCGATCGACGCAAGCACGCACTCCCGTGTTCTCCAATATATAATGCACATTGGCTACAGGATTACTCTGCTGTCTCCGGCAGGCACCGATGACAAAATAATAAAGGCCGTTCAAAGCAGCCTGAATCTGTTCTTCGACCGTTGTTATGATGGCAACGACAACGACAAGACCAACGGAAAGTGCAAAGAAAATATAGCGCATCCCAGAGAAGAGATTCGGGTAATCCCAAAACATTATTCGCCCGATTCCCAAAACTGCCGCGCTGATGAGCCCAAGCGGCATGGCAACGATCGCCGATACATGACCCCGGAGATTGATTTTATCCCGACTACGGCGCTTCGCCTCGTCCCTTGCGCGGACGAGCCCCATGAGGATCAAAAATAAAGCTGCGCTCCATGACAGCTCCAGCATGGAGCGGGGGCGCTTCAGCCCGAGAATCTCCTCCGTTTGGAAAAAGCTTTCATTGCATAAAAGAACGAGAATACCGACGACGGTGAGTACCAGCCAACCTCGAGCCTGGATAAGCAAGAAGAGGAGGCCCGAGGCTATTGCCACCGCTTCAAGTATAGAAAGCACTGTACGGATCGTCAGTGCTAGAATATCCAAGCGCGCCGATGCCAGTACCGAGACGAACAGAGTAAAATAGGCAGCAAAAAATCCAACGATGGTTAGTGCGTAAAAAACAATAACAAGTCGGCTAGTAGGCGGGCGCACGCCGTCGTCGGGGGGGCCGATCAGGAGACGAAGAAAAGCCATGATCCACACTACCAGAAACAGGCAGAGTGGAACCTGGTACAAGAAGGAACCTAGTGACGAACTATTTGTGTCCACACCTTTAACATTTACAAAGTAGTTGTACGCTGCATCCCCAAGGATGCCCAAACACCCGGAAGCCGCCAACAAGAGGAGGAAGTGTCGATTGGTACCGCTGAAGACTCGGCTGAGCTTCAGTGCCATGACAAATACCAGGAGGTGAAGGCTCGTTTGTACGGCAAGGTTAAGCCAACCAGCAGCGGCACTGCCCTTGATACCCCACAGGAGCGCGTAGGTTACTGCGTAGACGAGATATATTCCCACAAAGATGAGAATGCCGAGACCGCCACCGCGGTCAGTCACCTCGCCGCCGTGCTCGATCTCTTTCATCTTTGGCGCAGCCAGACTCGATGTGACAGCCGATTCTTTCCACGCGGCAATCCGGATCCGCGTGCCATTCTTATCCAGCTGTCGGGCTCGGCGCTTCCGTCTCCGCGGGATCTATGCCGCGGAGAAGCTGTCCGATCGGGGTCCGCTCAGTGCCGTCGGCTTGTGAGGCCACCAGCAGGAAAGCCCATATGCATTCCCAGAACATGTTTTCTATTCTACTCCATCCCATCAGGCTGCCGCCCCACTATAGCGGCCGAATCTCGTACCTTGGCTCCCGAAGCTCACTCCCCCGCCGGGCCACGATCAGGGTGTTCCCCCAACCGTGGCGCCAGAGGGGGATGCGGCGCAGAAGGTCGCGCAGGAGCCCGCGGGCTCCCCGGGGGTCCGGGCGGTGCGGCAGGGTCCGGTGCTCCAGGATCTCCAGCCCGGCGGCCTGGAGAAATCGCACCAGGAGGTGGGACTGGGCGACGTGGACCGCGTCGGCGTCGGGGACGTAGCCCTCGGTCAGGACGCGCGGGTTCTCCACCCGCTCGAAGCGGTGGCGCCCGTCGAGGGTGGAGCGGAGCTGGCGCAGGAGGCGGCAGAAGGCGACCGGGAGGCGCCGGCCGGGCGGCAGGGAGGGCGGCATCTCGTAGGGGAGGTCCCAGGCCGAGCCGACGAGGAGGAGGAGCCCGCCCGGGCGCACGATGCGCGCCGCTTCGAGGAGGGTCCGCCCCGGCTCGTGGAAGTGCTCCAGGGCATAGGTCGAGAGCACCGCGTCGACGCTTCCGGTGGCGACGGGGAGCGCCTCGCCGTCCCCTCGCACCCGCATCCCCGGCCGCCCCTGCTCGGCCGCCATCACCAGGGCGGCCGTCGAGACGTCGAAGCCGATGTACCGGCAGCCGCGGGGAATCCAGAGCGCATTCTCGCACGAGCCGCAGCCGAGGTCGAAGACCCGCTCCCCCGCCTTCAGGTAGCCAAGGAGGACCTGCCGCTCCGGCGACGCCTCCGGGTTCGCCGCCGCCGCCTGGGCGTAGTAGTCGCGGCTCCGATCCCAGAAGTCGGAGAGGCGGCGCTTGGTCGAGGCGTCGGGGGAGGCGGGCATCGGCTTCCTATATCACGGCCCGGCGCTCGGGAACGCCGTCGATCCAGGCCACCAGGAGAAGGAGGGCGGTCGGCACCAGGTGGAAGAAGAGCCGGGCGGCGCCGGTCTGCACGTAGAGCCGGGTGTCGACCGCGGCCGAGAGGTAGATGTAGACGTAGAAGCCAAGCTGGAGCATGGCCGCCAGGACCACCGGACGGAAGCGGCGGTCGAGGGCGAGCAGAGGGAGCGCCAGGAGAGTAAGCGACAGGAAGTGCCAGTTAACGGTCAGCAGGGCGCGCCCAAGCTCGGGCAGGACCACCTCCAGCCGCGACCAGCGGAAGTCGCCCGAGAATTTCGACTGGAAGAGGTGGAAACGCCAGACCGGCCAGGCCCAGAGGGCGGCCATGGCGAGGCTCGGCAGGCCGGCGCGGAGGGCTGCCCCCAGGAAGGAGCGCCAACCCGGCCGCGCGCGGGCCCGGCGGAGCAGGTAGAGGCCGATCAGGAAGGCGGCTAGGGGCAGCCCTTCGACCTTGGCGGCGGCCCCGATCGCGGCGGCGATCCCCAACCGGTGGTCGGCCGCGGGCGACGACGGAGCGAGGAGGGGAACGGCGGCGGCGAGGAGGGCCACGGCGATCAGCCAGTCGGGGCTGCCGGCCAGGAGGTAGCCAATCCCGAACATGGCAAGGGTCAACCCGAGCACCGCCATCCCCACCTGGCGAGCGAACCGCGAGGTGCCCAACTCTCTCAGCAGATCCCGGCCGAAGAGCAGCAATAGGGCGAACCCGGCGACCGACCAGAGCGCCATCACCGGCTCGCGGAATCCGCCGTCCCAGAGCGCAGTCAGGGCGAAAAGCCCGGGCAGAAGGTTCGGATAGTCGGGATGGAGGTGGGTGCTCCAGGGCCGGGTGAGATAACGAAAGTCGATGCCGTGGGCGAGGGCGAAGGTCTTCCCCTTGATCCCCCAGTGATAGATGAAGTCCGAGTTCAGGTTCCACGACCGCGCCGTGCAGAAGGCGAAGACGCCGAGCGCCAGGACCGCGACCGCGTCCCCCCAACCCCAGGCGGGAGGGGAAGCCCCCTCCTCCACGGCCGGGCGGGCGGGTCGAGAGAGGAGGCTCCAGGCGATGCCGGCGAGGAGCGGCGGGCCGAGGGTGGCGAGCCCCCAACGCAGGCCCATCAGGGAGAAGGCGAGGAGCAGGACGTCGAGGAGCAGGAGCCCGGCGAGGCCGGCCACCCCCAGGGAAAGCCCCCGGCGACCGGGAGGAACGGCGCGGACCGCCCAACCGTGACCGAGGAGGAGCAGCAGGGCGGAGAGCCCGAGGAGCGCGGTCAGCGGAGCACCTTGTAGACCGCACCCTCGGGGGTGGTGAGGATCGGCGCCAGCCGGGGATCGCGCCGATCTTCGAGCCGGGTACCGTAGGCGATCCAGAAATCGGCCGGAAAGTCGGGTGAGGGTCCGTTCGCCAGCCGCGTCTCGATCCCGGGCAGGAAGTAGATCAGCCAGAGGTAGCGGAAGAAGCGCTCCGGCTCCGGTCCCGGCTCGTCGGTCACCGCCACCCGGCTGCCGGCGGGCAGAAGCGACTTCGCCGCTGCCGCGAAGCGCTCCATCCGCCGTACCGGCCGGCTGGTGATTCGCCAGGTCGACGGCCGCTCCTCGAGGAAGGGATCATGGCGCAGCAGCCACTCGCTGCGGTGGAACTCCAGGCTGAAGGCGAAGGCAGTCCAGGCGAGGAGCGCCAGGAGGGCGAGCCGGCGCGGAAACGGTCGGTGCGGATGCATGGAGAGGCCCGTGCCAGGCCGGTGATGGTGGGTGGCGGCGGCGGAGCCCTCCCCCGCCGCCACTCAAAATCTCTTTCGCTAGCTCTCTTCCTTCCCCCCCGCCCCCAGGCCCAGCTTGGCCCGCGCCGCGGCCAGCCTCGCGATGGGAACGCGGTAGGGGGAGCAGGAGACGTAATCGAGGCCCACCTTCTCGAAGAAGCCGATCGAGGCGGGATCGCCGCCGTGCTCGCCGCAGACCCCCAGGTGGAGGTGCTCTTTCACCTTCCTCCCCTTTTCGCAGGCCATGCGGACGAGCTGCCCCACCCCGGGCTCGTCGATCCGCGCGAACGGGTCGAAGGGGAGAATCTTCTGCTCCAGGTACTCGGGCAGCCACTTGTTGGCGTCGTCGCGCGAGTAGCCGTAGGTCATCTGGGTCAGGTCGTTGGTGCCGAAGGAGAAGAAGTCGGCGTGGGGCGCGATGCGGTCGGCGGTGAGCGCCGCCCGTGGCACCTCGATCATGGTGCCGATCGGGATGTCGAGCTGCATCTTCTGCTCTTCGAGCACCCGTTTCACCACCGCCGCCGTGCGCTCGCGGAGCTTGACCATCTCCTCTTCCGTTCCGACGAGCGGCACCATGATCTCCGGCTGCGCCGCAACCCCTGCCTTTACCCGCGCGCAGGCGGCCCGCACGATGGCCTCGACCTGCATGTCGTAGATCTCCGGGAAGGTCAAACCCAGCCGGCAGCCGCGGTGACCCAGCATCGGATTCGCCTCGGCGAGCGCCGCCACCCGCGCCTCGACCTCCGCCGCCGGCACGCCGGTCTCCGCGGCGAGCTGCGCCACCACCTTCTCGCCGTGCGGCAGGAACTCGTGGAGCGGCGGATCGAGCAGACGGATGGTGATCGGCACCCCGGGGAGGGCGTCGAAGATCCCCTCGAAGTCGCCCTGCTGCACCGGCAGGAGCTGGCGGAGCGGCTCGGCCCGCTCCTCGGCGGTGCGGGCGAGGATCATCCGCCGCACCCAGGAGATGCGCGCCTCGTCGAAAAACATGTGCTCGGTGCGGCAGAGGCCGATCCCCTGGGCGCCGAAGGCGTGGGCGACCGCGGCGTCGCGCGGCGTGTCGGCGTTGGCGCGGATCTTGAGCCGCCGCTCCCGGTCCGCCCATTCGAGGATCTTGACGAAGGCGTCGACCGACTTCGAGGTGACCGGCTGCTTTTCGATCAGGGACTGGACCACCTCGGAGGGGCGAGGCGCCAGGGCCCCGGCGATGATCTCGCCGGTCGAGCCGTCGATCGACAGGTCGTCGCCCTCGTGGAGCACCAGGCCGGCCGCCCGCACCTCCCCCGCCGCCTCGTCGACGGTCAGCTCGCCGGCCCCCACGACGCACGGTTTGCCCATGCCGCGGGCGACCACCGCGGCGTGCGAGGTCATGCCGCCGCGCGAGGTCACGATGCCGGCCGAAGCGTGCATGCCGACGATGTCCTCGGGCGAGGTCTCGGCGCGCACCAGGAGCACCGGCCCCTTCGTGGCCATCTCCGCCGCCCGCTCGGCGGTCAGGGCGATCTTCCCCGCCGCAGCACCCGGACCGGCGGGCAGGCCGCGCGCCAGGAGGCGCTTCCCTTCGACCGCCTTCTTCTTCTGATCGAGATCGAAGACCGGCGCCAGGAGCTGCTCCAGATGCTGCGGCTCGACTCGCTTCAGGGCCTCCTTCTCGTCGATCAGCCCTTCTTCCACCATCTCGACGGCGATGCGCAAGGCCGCCGGGCCGGTGCGCTTGCCGGTCCGCGTCTGCAGCATGTAGAGCGTGCCGTGCTGGATGGTGAACTCGACGTCCTGCATGTCGTGGAAGTGCTGCTCCAGCCGCCGGCAGACGGTTTCGAGGCCGGCGTTGGCCTCGGGGAAGTCGGCGCCCAGGCCGCTCTTGCCGTCGGCCGAGAGGATCGGCTTCGGGGTGCGGATGCCGGCCACCACGTCCTCGCCCTGGGCGTTGGTCAGGTACTCGCCGAACACCCCGCGCTCGCCGGTCGCCGGGTTCCGGGTGAAGGCGACCCCGGTCGCGCAGTCGTTGCCGCGGTTGCCGAACACCATGGCCTGGACGTTGACCGCGGTGCCCAGGTGCTCGGGGATCTGGTTCAGGCGCCGGTACTCCTTGGCGCGCCGGTTGTTCCAGCTCTGGAAGACGGCGGTGATCGCCCCCCACAGCTGCTCTTTGGGATCTTGCGGGAAGGGCTTGCCGTGGTTGGAGATCAGCCCCATGAACTTGCAGGCGACGACCCCCAGCGACTCCTTCGACAGCTCGGCGTCGGTCGCCACCCCCTGCTTCTCGCGCGCCTCTCCCAGCGCCTTCTCGAAGTCGTGGTGGGCGACGCCCAGGACCACGTCGCCGTACATCGAGAGCAGGCGCCGGTAGGCGTCCATGACGAAGCGCGGCTCCTGCCCCTTGGCGATCCAGGCCTTGACGATCTCGTCGTTCAGCCCCAGGTTCAGGATGGTGTCCATCATCCCCGGCATCGACATCGGGGCGCCGGAGCGGACGGAGACGAGGAGCGGGTTCTCGGGGTCGCCGAAGCGCTGGCCGAGCCGCTCCTCCAGGCTCTTCATCTGCGCCTCGACCTCTTCGGCGAGGCCCGGCGGGTAGCTGCCGTCGTGCGCCGTGTAGTAGACGCAGACCTCGGTCGTGATCGTGAACCCCGGCGGTACCGGGATGTCCAAAAGGCTCATCTCGGCCAGGCCGTAGCCCTTGCCGCCCAGGAGGTCCTTGCCCTTGCCGCCCCCCTCGGCCTTGCCGCCGCCGAAAGCGTAGATGTTCTTGTCCGCCATGCTGCTGCCCTCCGTCGTGCCGTTCAAAGCTGTAGCGTACTCTAGATCGCTCCCCCCGCCTCGGCCATCGCTCCAACGTTGGCTCGATGCTCGGTGCGGTCGACCACCATTTCGGTCAGGCGGGCGGTGCGCGACACCGTGCGGCCGATGGCCTGGAGGAGGGCGATGCGGTTGGTTTTGATTGCCGGGTCCTTGTCCATCACCAGCACCTCGACGAAGAAGCGGTCGAG
>DASQPA010000590.1:0-11306 GCA_035644215.1 Thermoanaerobaculia bacterium | reverse complement strand
CCGACGACCGGCGGCATACCGCCGACGACCGGCGAGCAGGGTGTCCGTCGCCGGCTGCAGACCGCTGAGGACGGTGAGAAGGGTCTCTGTCACCGGCTGCATCCTGTCGAGGACCGGCGAGCAGGGTGTCGGTCATCGGCTGCATGCCGCCGACGATCGGCGAGCAGGGTGTCCGTCATCGGCGGTATGCCGTGGACGACCGGCGAGCAGAGTGCAGGTCATTGGCTGTACACCGCCGACGACCGGCGAGCAGGGTGCCGATCCTCCGCTGCAGGGCGCCGGCGACCCTCTGCAGGACGCCGCGGACCGGCGGCCGGCCGAGTGCCGCGGTCTGCCGGGAGGCGGAATCCCGGCGGGACTCCTTCCTGAGTTGCGCTGCTGCTGGAAGACGAGGGAGAATCCCGGCCGTGCGTTGCCACCGGCGTGCCATCGGCCCCCTCCTGTTTCTCGCCCTCGGGAGCGCCATCCCACGGTCCGCCGCGGCGACCGAGGCCGCCATCCTCGCCGACTTGAAGGCCTTCTTCGCCACCCAGGACCCCGCCCGGCGGGCCGAGATCGCGGTGCATGCCCAGAGCGACTCCGCCTTCCGCCGCGAACGGATGTCCGAGTGGCTGCACCAGCTCGCCCTCCAGAAGTCGCTGCCTCCGGGCTCGACCGACCTGCGCGTGCCGGTCGGCTTCGGGCAGGTCCGCATGGTGACGCTGCGCCTGCCGCGCGGCTATACCCCGCGCCGCTCCTGGCCGCTCCTCTACGCCCTCCACCCGAGCGGCGGCAACGGGCCGTTCTTCGTCGACTACGTCGAGCAGCTCCTCGGCCCGCGGGTCGAGGAGTTCGTCGTCGCCGCCCCCACCGAGTACCATCAGACCGGGCTCGACGCCCCGCCTCCCTTCACCGTCGACCACCTGGCCATCCTGCGCGCCGTGCGCCAGGCCGTGCACGTCGACAGCGACCGGATCTACGCCTTAGGCTACTCGCTGGGCGGCTATGCCGCCTGGGCGGTCGCCTGCCTGCATGCCGATCAGCTGGCTGGCGCGGTGCCGATCTCCTCGGCCTTCAGCATTCCGCCCACCGACGACGGCCTGTGGCGGACGATGCTCCCCAACTTCGTCCACCTGCCGGTGCTGAACGTCTGGGGCGCCCAGGACACGCTGGAGGTCTTAGGGGTCCGCGGCCCGGAATCGCTCGGCGGCATGGCCGCGCTCAACCAGCGGCTGGTCCAGTGGACGAAGGGGATGAGCCTGCCGCTCTGGCGCAACCTGGAGATCCCCGGCAAGGGGCACGGCGGGGCCACCCCCCCGGCGGCGGCCCTCTTCGAGGTGCTGTCCGCCCGGCGCGAGCACTACCCGCGGCGGGTCGAGCACAACTTCCGGCACGTCCACCAGGGGCACAGCTACTGGCTGGAGGCCGACAGCTGGGAGGGCGGCCACTGGGGGGGCGACCTCCCCACCTACCAGAAACGGCCCGGCGAGACCGAGGGCCAGGCCTTCGGCCGGGTGGTGCGCGAGCTGCTCGGCCACCTGCGCGGCGAGGTCGTCGGCCAGACGCTCCGGGTCGACCGCCGGCACGTCGGCGAGCTGACCGTGTGGGTGGGGGAGGGGATGGTCGACTGGACGAAACCGGTGACCGTCGAGCTCGCCGGCAAGAAGGCGTTCTCGGGGCTGCTCAAGCCCGATCTCCTGGTCTGCCTCTCCCAGGCCGCCCGCAGCCTCGATTTCGACCGCCTGCGCTGGGCCGGCGTCCGGGTGGACGCGCACGGCAAAGGCGAGCCGGTCACCGACAAGACCCCCTTCCCTCCCCTCCTGCCGGACGGCTCCCCCTAGCCTCTCCCTCCCGCTTCCGGGCGGCCCGGCGCGGGGCGATTTTCGACCCGCGGCGAGGCGGGAAATTTCACCCGTGAAGTCGTCTCGCTTTGGCGGGTGACGAGCACCTTATGCTGTAGGCGCCGTAGTCGCTCAATTCAACATCTTGGTAAGGGCGTAGAGCTATTGCAGTCCTGCTGGTCTATCCGGGGCCGGGGTGTCACGCCGGGGTCCTCTGTCGGGTCCTGACCGTGATCACAAGCTCACGGCTCCTTTTTGTCCGCTGGACGGAGGATTTGGAGATGCAGCGATTGAAGGGAAAGCAGGCCAAACGGTATGGGATCCCGGACGGCATGGCGCTTCTGTTGATCCTAGCAGCCCCCATTGGGTACGCCTTTGCGGTGGATGCACCGGCCGGGTTCGACAACCTGACCAACGGCTTCGAGGCCCAGGCGCAGATGGACCTCGACCGTGCCAACTTCGACTCCGTCGAAGAGATTGCCGACGGCCTGGGGCCGGTGTACAACGCCCAGGCCTGCCGCGAGTGCCACCAGAACCCGGTCTCCGGCTCGAGCAGCCAGATCCTGGAGACCCGGGCGGGCGTGACCTCCGGCAGCACCTTCACCGATCATCCGGGCGGCTCGCTGCTCAACAACCGGGCGATCAACGCCAACATCCAGGAGCGCATCCTGGGCGTCGACAACACCAGCACCTTCCGCTCCTCCCTGACCATCCTGGGCGACGGCTTCGTCGAGGCCCTCCCCGACAGCTTCTTCACCAACGCCCAGGCGACGCAGTCGGCCGCCGGGCTGAACCCGGGCACGGTCATCCGGGTGCCGATCGGCGAGGCGCCCGCCGGCACGACCCGGATCGGCCGCTTCGGCTGGAAGAACCAGCACGCCAGCCTGCTCTCCTTCGCCGCTGACGCCTACCTGAACGAAATGGGCATCACGAGCCCCCTCCAGCCCACCGAGAACACCCATGACGGCCAGTCCGTCGCGGCGTTCGACACGGTTCCCGATCCGGAGGATCCGGCCACTCCGGCCAATCCGTTCGGCACTGACATCGCGGCCTTCGTCCGCTTCATGCGCTCGACCAAGGTGCCGCCGCGCGACACGGTCCTGGCGGCCACCTCGGACGCCATTGCCGGCGCCACCATCTTCCACAACATCGGCTGCGACCTCTGCCATGTCCAGAACGGCACCACGGTGGCGGCGGGAACGGTCCTCAACGGCACCAACTACACCGTGCCGGCGGCGATCGGCACCAAGGTGATCCACCCGTACAGCGACTTCCTGCTGCACGACGTGGGCACCGGCGACGGTATCGTCCAGAACGGCGGTGCGGTGTCGCGGACCAAGATGCGCACGCCGCCCCTCTGGGGCATGCGCGCCCGCAACATGCTCCTCCACGACGGCCGGTTCGAGACCCGGAACTTCGGCATTCAGGACCACTTCGGCGACGCCAACCCGGTCATCGTCAACTACCTGAACCTGAGCGTCACCCAGGCGAACCAGCTGATCACCTTCCTCAACTCGCTGTAAAGCTTTCCCAGCGCGACCGGCCGGGCCTTGCGGCCCGGCCGGTCGTTCTTTACTTCTTCTTTACCCCTCCCCTGTGCTCCCGCGTCTAGAATGGCGGCTGGCCCTGCCTCCGCAGGGCGTGGACCTTGCAAGGGATGAGCACATGATCACGGATGAACCCGCAATCGAGGTGGACGAGGCTCCGGCGCACCCGACTCCGCCGCCTCCCGACGAGCCGGACCGGCCGGCCGCACCGGGGCGTCGCCGCCGGTGGCCCTGGCTGCTGGTGCTGGCCGTCGTGGCCGTGGGAGCCTACCTGCTCGTCCACCGCTCCGGCGGCGCCGGCCAGCCGGAGAAGGGCGCCCAGGGGAAGGGCACCCATGCCGGCGGTGCCGGAGGGGCCGGCGACGCGGCATCCCGTCCCATCCCGGTGTCGGCGGTGGCGGCGGCGGCGAAGGACATGGGGGTCTACCTGACCGGCCTGGGGACCGTGGTCCCCCTGAACACCGTCGCCGTCAAGAGCCGGGTGGACGGCCAGCTCATCCGCGTCGCCTTCCACGAGGGGCAGCTGGTCCGCGCCGGCGATCTCCTCGCCCAGCTCGATCCGCGGCCGTTCCAGGTGCAGCTCCTGCAGGCCGAGGGGCAGCGGGCGAAGGACGAGGCGGCGCTCCAGAACGCCCGCGTCGACCTGGCGCGCTACCAGGTCCTCATCAAAGAGGACTCGATCCCCCGCCAGCAGCTCGACACCCAGGCCGCCACGGTCGCCCAGATCGAGGCCGCCCTCAAAAGCGACCAGGCGCAGATCGAGAGCGCCAGGCTCAACCTGGCGTACGCCCGGATCACCGCGCCCACCGGCGGCCGGGTCGGCCTGCGGCAGGTGGACGTCGGCAACATCGTCCACGCCGGCGATCCCAACGGGCTCGTCGTCATCACCCAGCTGCAGCCGATCGACGTCGTCTTCACCCTCCCCGCCGACCACCTCCCGGAGGTGTTGCCGCAGCTGCACGGCGGCAAGAGCCTCACCGTCGACGCCTACGACCGCGACTTGAAGCACAAGCTCGCGACGGGCGAGCTGCTGGCGGTCGACAACCAGATCGATCCGACGACCGGGACCGTCCGCATGAAGGCGCTGTTCCCCAACCAGGACGAGGCGCTCTTCCCCAACCAGTTCGTCAACGCCCGACTGCTCGTCAACACCTTGCAGGGCGCGGTCACCGTCCCCACCGCCGCCCTCCAGCGCAGCCCGCAGGCGACTTTCGTCTACGTCGTCAAGGCCGACCACACGGTCGAGACGAGGGACGTCGTCGTCCGCCAGACCGAGGGCGACGACGCGGCTCTGGCGAGCGGGGTGGCGGCCGGCGAGCAGGTGGTCACCGAGGGGGTCGACAAGCTGCGGCCGGGCGCCAAGGTCGATCTCGGCGGTGGCGGGAGCGGGGGCGGCGGCGCGGCGAAGGGCGGTACCGGCAACGGCACGGGCAAGGGCAACGGCAAAACCCGGAAGGCGGGCCGTTGAGCCCCTCGCGACCGTTCATCCTGCGGCCGATCGCGACCTCGCTCCTGATGGCGGGCCTGCTGCTCGCCGGCATCTTCGCCTTCCGGCAGCTGCCGGTCTCGGCCCTCCCGGAGGTCGACTACCCGACGATCCAGGTGGTCACCTTCTACCCCGGCGCCAGCCCGGACGTCATGGCCTCCGCCGTCACCGCCCCCCTGGAGCGGCAGTTCGGGCAGGTGCCGGGCCTGAACCAGATGACGTCGACCAGCTCCGAGGGCGCCTCGGTGATCACCCTCCAGTTCGCGCTCGATTTGAACATCGACGTCGCCGAGCAGCAGGTGCAGGCGTCGATCAACGCCTCCGGCACCTTCCTGCCGCGCGACCTGCCGAACCCGCCGATCTACAGCAAGACCAACCCGGCGGACACCCCGGTCTTGACCCTCGCCCTGACCTCGAAGACGCTGCCGCTCTCCAAGGTCGAGGACTTGGCCGACACCCGTCTCGCCCAGAAGATCTCGCAGCTCCCCGGCGTCGGCCTGGTCTCCATCAGCGGCGGGCAGAAGCCGGCGGTGCGCATCCAGGCCAATCCGACCGCGCTCTCCTCCTATGGGCTCACCCTGGAGGACGTCCGCACCGCCGTGGCGCAGGCGAACGTCAACCAGGCCAAGGGCGCCTTCGACGGCAAGAGCCAGTCGTATTCGATCGGCGCCAACGACCAGCTGCTCTCCTCCGACCAGTACCGGCCGCTCGTCATCGCCTACAAAGACGGCGCGCCGGTACGTCTGTCGGACGTCGCCAAGGTCATCGACGACACCGAGAACGTCAAGCAGGCGGCCTGGATGAACGAGGTCCCGGCGGTCATCCTCAACATCCAGCGCCAGCCCGGCGCCAACATCATCGGCGTCGTCGACCGCGTCCAGGCCCTGCTGCCGCAGCTCCGGGTCTCGCTCCCCACCGCGGTCGAGCTCACCGTCCTGACCGATCGCACGAACACCATCCGCGCCTCGGTGCGCGACGTCGAGTTCGAGCTGATGCTCACCATCGCGCTCGTCGTGATGGTGATCTTCCTTTTCCTCCGCACGCTCGCCGCCACCATCATCCCCAGCGTCTCGGTCCCCCTCTCGCTCGTCGGTACCTTCGGCGCCATGTACGTGCTCGGCTACAGCCTGAACAACCTGACGCTCATGGCGCTCACCATCTCGACCGGTTTCGTCGTCGACGACGCGATCGTCATGATCGAGAACATCATGCGCTACATCGAGGAGGGCGAGGAGCCGCTCAAGGCGGCGCTCAAGGGCTCGGAGCAGATCGGCTTCACCATCCTCTCGCTCACCGTCTCGCTGATCGCCGTGCTCATCCCGCTCCTCTTCATGGGCGACGTCGTCGGCCGCCTGTTCCGCGAGTTCGCGGTCACCCTCTCGGTGACCATCCTGGTCTCCGCCTTCATCTCGCTCACCTTGACCCCCATGATGTGCGCCCGGCTCCTGCGCCACAAACCGGAAGCGGAGCAGGGCCGCTTCTACGTCGCCTCGGAACGGGTGTTCCAGCGCATCATCGCCTTCTACGGCCGGACCCTCGAATGGGTGCTCGAGCACCAGCCGCTGACGCTCGCGGTCGCCGTCGGCACGCTCATCGCCACGGTGCTGCTCTACCTGTTCATTGCCAAGGGGTTCTTCCCGGTGCAGGACACCGGGGTGATCCTGGGCGTCTCGGAGGCCGAGCAGTCGGTGTCGTTCGCCGCCATGGCCGAACGGCAGCAGGCGCTCGCGCGGGTGATCCTCGCCGATCCGGCGGTCGCCAGCCTGTCCTCCTTCATCGGCATCGACGGCACCAACACGACCCTCAACTCCGGGCGCATCCAGATCAACCTGAAAGCGCTCGCCGATCGCAACGGCAGCGCCAGCGAGATCATCCGCCGGCTCGCCCCCAAGCTCGCCAAGGTCTCCGGCATCACCCTCTTCATGCAGCCGGTGCAGGACCTGACGGTCGAGGACCGGGTGAGCCGGGCGCAGTTCCAGTACAGCCTGGAGGACGCCGACGCGGCGGAGCTCGCCGCCTGGGTGCCGAAGTTCGTCGCCAAGCTGCAGACTTCCCCTGAGCTTACCGACGTGGCGAGCGACCAGCAGAACGCGGGGCTGCGGGCCCACCTCGTCTTCGACCGCGCCACCGCCTCCCGGCTCGGCATCACCCCGCAGATGCTCGACGACACGCTCTACGACGCCTTCGGCCAGCGCCAGGTGTCGACCATGTTCACCCAGCTCAACCAGTACCGCGTCGTGCTCGAAACGGCGCCGGAGTTCCGGCAGGACCCGCAGAAGCTCTCGGAGGTCTTCCTCCGCTCGTCGACCGGCGGCTCGGTGCCGCTCGGCGCCTTCACCCGCCTCGAGCAGATGTCGGCGCCGCTCTCGATCAACCATCAGGGGCAGTTCCCGGTGGTCACCGTCTCCTTCAACCTGGCGCCCGGGGTGGCCCTGGGGGAGGCGGTCGCCGCCGTCAACCAGGCGCGGCAGGACCTCGGTCTCCCGGCCTCCATTCAGACGAGCTTCCAGGGCACCGCCCAGTCGTTCCAGGCCTCGCTCGCCAACGTGCCGTTCCTGATCCTCGCGGCGATCGTCACCGTCTACATCCTGCTCGGCGTGCTCTACGAGAGCTACATCCACCCGCTGACGATCCTCTCGACTCTCCCCTCGGCCGGCGTCGGCGCGCTCCTGGCGCTCCTTCTGACCCGCAACGACTTCAGCATCATCGCCTTGATCGGCATCATCCTGCTCATCGGCATCGTCGAGAAGAACGCCATCATGATGATCGACTTCGCGCTCGACGCCGAGCGCAAGGAGAACAAGGCGCCGCACGAGGCCATCTACCAGGCGAGCCTGCTGCGCTTCCGGCCCATCATCATGACCACCATGGCGGCGCTTTTGGGCGCCGTGCCGCTGGCCTTCGGCTCGGGGATCGGGGCGGAGCTAAGGCGTCCGCTGGGGATCGCGATCATCGGCGGCCTCATCTTCAGCCAGCTCCTGACCCTCTACACGACGCCGGTCATCTACCTCTACTTCGACCGCCTGGCGCAGCGCGTCACCGCGCGGTTCCACGCCAAAGGGTCGCGGGGATCGCAAGCCCCGAGCCTCCAGCCGGCCGCCCGGACGGAGGGCGCGTGAACATCTCGGCGCCGTTCATCGAGCGGCCCATCGCCACCACGCTCCTCACCGTGGCGATCGCTTTGGCCGGCGGCATCTCCTACAAGTTCCTCCCGGTCTCGCCGTTGCCGCAGGTGGAGTTCCCCACCATCCAGGTCTCGGCCAACCTGCCGGGCGCCTCCCCGGACACCATGGCCTCCGCGGTCGCCACTCCGCTCGAGCGTCAGTTCGGGCGCATCGCCGGGGTCACCGAGATGACCTCGACCAGCTCTCTGGGAAGCAGCCAGATCACTCTCCAGTTCGACTTGAACCGCAACATCGACGCGGCGGGGCGCGACGTCCAGGCGGCGATCAACGCCGCCCGCGGCCAGCTGCCGGCCAACCTGCCGAGCAACCCCCGCTACCGGAAGGTCAACCCGTCGGACGCCCCGGTCCTGCTCCTCTCGATGACCTCCGAGCTCTACGACCGGGCGCGGATGTACGACATCGCCTCGTCGCTCCTGCAGCAGAAGCTCTCTCAGATCGAGGGCGTGGGGCAGGTCAACGTGGGGGGCGGCGCCCTCCCCGCGGTGCGGGTCGACCTGAGTCCCGCCCTCCTCGCGAGCTATGGGCTCGGCCTGGAGGACGTCCGCGCCACCCTGGCCGCCGCCAACGCCAACCGGCCGAAGGGATCGCTCGGCAACGCCAACCACACCTGGTCGCTCACCACGTCCGACCAGCTGCTCACCGCCGCCGAGTATCGACCGCTGGTCATCCGCTACCAGAACGGCGCCGGCGTGCGCCTGGCGGACGTCGCGAGCGTCACCGACTCGGTCGAGGACATCCGGAACGGCGGTCTGGCGAACGGCAAGCCCGCCATTGTCCTGATGATCTTCCGCCAGCCGGGCGCCAACATCATCAAGACCGTCGACGGCGTCCGCGCCGTGCTGCCCCAGCTCAAGGCCTCGATCCCCCCGGCCATCCATCTGGACGTGGTGGTCGACGCCACGCAGACGATCCGCGCCTCGGTCAAGGACGTCGAGCTGACGCTCCTCCTCTCGATCGGCCTCGTCATCCTCGTCGTCTTCGTCTTCCTGCGCAACTGGCGCTCGACCCTGATCCCCTCCGTCGCCGTGCCGGTGTCGCTCATCGGCACCTTCGGGGTCATGTACCTCCTGGGCTACAGCGTCGACAACCTGTCGCTCATGGCGCTCACCGTGGCGACCGGCTTCGTCGTCGACGACGCCATCGTCGTCATCGAGAACATCACCCGCCACCTGGAGGACGGGATGAAGCCGATGGCGGCGGCCTTCAAGGGGGCGGCGGAGATCGGCTTCACCGTCTTCTCGATCAGCCTCTCCCTGGTCGCGGTGTTCATTCCCATCCTCCTCATGGGGGGGATCGTGGGGCGGCTCTTCCGCGAGTTCGCCGTCACCCTCTCGGTCGCCATCTTCGTCTCCATGCTCGTCTCGCTCACCACGACGCCCATGATGTGCTCGCGGCTGCTGCGTTCGCGCGACGAGGAGAAGCACGGCCGCCTCTACGAGGCGAGCGAGCGCGGCTTCGACTGGATCCTTAAGCGCTACGAGTCGTCGCTCGGCTGGGTGCTAAGGCACCAGCCGCTCATCCTCCTGGTGACCCTCTTGACCATGGGCGCCACGGTCTACCTCTATGTCAAGATTCCCAAGGGCTTTTTCCCCCAGCAGGACACCGGCCGGCTCACCGGCACGCTCCAGGCCGACCAGTCGAGCTCCTTCCAGGCCATGCAGGGCCGCCTGGTGGAGCTCGCGACCATCGTCCAGAAGGACCCGGCGATCGAGAACATCACCGCCTCCACCAGCGGCACCAACTCCGGCCGGATGTTCATCTCGCTCAAAGCCGGCCGCAAGCTCTCCGCCGATCAGGTCATCGCCCGCCTGCGCCCGAAGCTCGCCCACATGCCCGGCGCCAGCCTCTTCCTGCAACCGGTCCAGGACTTGCGGGTGGGCGGGCGCCAGGGCGGCGCGCAGTACCAGTACACGCTCCAGGGCGACGACTCGAAGGAGCTCCTCCTCTGGGCGCCCCGCGTCATGCAGAAGCTGCGCACCCTGCCCCAGGTGGTCGACGTCAACACCGACCAGCAGAACAAGGGTCTCTCGGCCAACCTGGTGATCGACCGCGCCACCGCCGCCCGGCTGGGGATCACTCCCCAGATGATCGACGACACGCTCTACGACGCCTTCGGGCAGCGCCAGGTCTCGACCATGTACCGGCAGCTCAACCAGTACCACGTCGTCATGGAGGCGGAGCAGAGCTACTGGCAGAACCCGGACGGCTTGAAGTCCATCTACGTGCGGGCCGGTACCGCGGCCGGGGGGCGCCTGGTGCCGCTCTCCGTCTTCACCCACTACGAGAGCTCGAACACGGCGCTCCAGGTCAGCCACCAGGGGCAGTTTCCCGCCGTGACCCTGTCCTTCAACCTGCCGCCCGGGGTGGCGCTGGGCGACGCGGTCAACGCGATCAACCGGGCGGAGCTGGAGATGCACCTGCCGGCGACGATCCACGGCAGCTTCCAGGGCACGGCCCAGGCGTTCCAGGAGTCGCTCAAGAACGAGCCGATCCTCATCCTCGCCGCCCTCCTGACCGTCTACATCGTGCTCGGGGTGCTCTACGAGAGCCTGATCCATCCCCTCACCATCCTGTCGACGCTCCCCTCCGCCGGGGTGGGCGCGCTTTTGGCGCTCCTCCTCTTCCACATCGAGCTCTCGGTCATCGCGCTCATCGGCATCATCCTGCTCATCGGCATCGTGAAGAAAAACGCCATCCTGATGATCGACTTCGCGATCGAGGTCGAAAGGAAGGAGAAGAAGGAGCCGGAGGACGCCATCTTCCAGGCCTGCCTGCTGCGCTTCCGGCCGATCACCATGACCACCATGGCGGCGATGCTGGGCGGGCTGCCGCTGGCGCTGGGCCTGGGCACCGGCGCCGAGCTGCGCCGGCCGCTCGGCATCGCGATCGTCGGCGGTCTGCTCTTCAGCCAGCTGCTGACCCTCTACACGACGCCGGTCGTCTATCTCTATCTGGATCGCCTGCAGCTGCGCTGGCAGGAGATCCGGAAGCGCCGCGGCGCTCGGCGAGGCGCCGTGCCGGCGCGGGCGGAAGGGTGAGGAGGAATCCGATGAAGCGACAACTGCTGCTGGGGGGGCTGGTGGCCCTCACCGCCGCCTGCGCCGTGGGGCCGAATTACAAGCGGCCGTCGGCCGAGGTGCCGGCCACCTTCAAAGAGCAGCCGTCGCCCTCCGAGGTCGCGGCGGCGGGTCCGTGGAAGCCGGTGCAGCCCAAGGACGGTGTCCTGCGCGGCAAGTGGTGGGAGATCTTCGGCGATCCCGCCCTGAAT
>DASQPA010000589.1:0-2053 GCA_035644215.1 Thermoanaerobaculia bacterium | reverse complement strand
CCCCGGGAGGTGGCTCCTTGCCTAATTTACAGAGCGCTTCCGCGCCCCAGTCGTTCGGGAAGCGTTCTTTGCAGCGGAGCTTCAGGGTGAGGTTGGCTGATAGGCGGTCAGCCGATGCCATCAGGCGCTGTGTGCACAGAGCCAGCGCCGCCGCGCTTCGGGCGTCATCGCAATCCTGTATGACAGCGTAGAGCTCCGGGTCGGAGTGTCGAGTGTTGTCGTCGTCGATCACGTATTTAGGCCGCTGGCCGGCCCGCTTCCGATTCGCGATGAGATTCGTCAACTTCGTCGCCTGGAGATCCAGTTCGTCGACTCTAAATCGCTGAATGCTGCCGTCCCGGTCGAAGAAGCCGACCTCGCCGTCGACCACCACCGCCTGTCCTCGTGCCACGATCTGAGTTCCGTCTTTCAGGATGAGCGTATCTGCAAGGAGTGTCGCCGGCCCCGAAGCGCAAACCAAGACTCCGACGAGCGCTAATCGTGCCAGACTTCCGCCCATGCCGCACCTCCCGCTCGATTTCCGAGAGCGATTTCATCTGAAAGAACGCTATAGGAGCGATCGGCTCCGGTCAATAGGGGCGCCGATCGGTGCCAGGCGAAAGGTGAGGAACGACCTCCTGGCAGGGCCGGGCTGATCTTCGGCCAGGTACCAGCCGTTCAGGTGCTTTCAGGGTCTGCGATACGGAGAGGTTCGGCGAAGGCGGTAGAGACGTCCCTGGTCCTGAACGATACCCTTCGCAGGCCACGGGGACCGCGGGACGTCTCCGGATAGGTTTGACGCCTTGCTACATGCGCCATCTTCTCTTGGCGGTCCCTCTTGCCGGCGGTCCTCGGCCGTTGGCAGGCCGGGGCGTTGCCCCGGCAGAGACGTCCCGCAGTCCCCGTGGCCTCCGGGTCGATATCGTTAAGGACCTGGGACGTCTCTACCACCTCCGTCCACCGGTGATGAGATTCGGCAAGGGCGGTTGTCATCGGCGCCATGGCCGCGGTCGTCGCGCGCAGGTCGATGTAGCGTCAATGGCAAGGAATGGCAGGGATATGGCAGGGAGCGCCTTGGAGCTGCCGCTCGGGCGCTGAAGCCCGTCTTTTGATATCCTCTATCCAAACCCGCCAGACTTTTTGGGAGTAGAGGACGAATGAGCGGACGAGTCATCTCGTGGTGTGCCGTCTTCCTGGTTCTGGCGCCGATGGTGGCCGGAGCCCAGGCCCTGCCCGTAAAGACCGCCAAGCCGCGCGACCTGTCGGAGGCCGAGCGGGCGGCGGTCGAGCTCGCCGCCGCCTATCTCCAGGGCGGCCCGGCGGCCTGGTGGGAACGGCTCGCCGCCGGCTCACCCATTCGCCGGTCGGGCCGGGAGGCGGCCCTGGCCGAGATCGCGGCGCGGGTCGGCCCGGCCGACGGCGCCACCTGGCAGCTCCTGACTCCCGGCCATGCGGACCCGGAGCGGGCGGTCTTCGGGGTCGAGTACGCCTCCGGCCTCGAAGAGACGCTCACCCTCCGCCTGGTCCAGGAAGGGGGCTGGAAGCTCGCCGAGATCCGGACCACCGTCGATCGCCGGGACGGCGCTCCGGGGGCTTCCTCCACACCCGCCGACCCGGCTCCGGTGGAGCCGGCGGCGAGCCGTCCCGCCGCTGCGCTCCCCTTCGCCAATCCCTACTTCACCTTAGGCCTCGCCGCCCTCGTCCTCCTCGTCGGGGCGCTCGCCGCCCTCGCTCTCGGCCAGGCCGGCAGGAAGGGGCTGGCCGTAGCGGTGGGAGCCGTGGCGGTGGGGCTCGTCGCCGCCGGTCTCGTCTGGACCGGGTCGCCGAGCCGCCTGGCGCGGTCGGCGGGAGCGGCAGGAGGGACGGGAGCGGCGGCTGGGGCGGAAGCTGTGGCGGCCCACGGCGGGCTCAGCGGCTTCGCGGCGCTCGCCCCGCTGCGCGCCGCCCTGGCCTCGGGCAGCGACCGGGCGGAGATCGAGAAGAGGCTGCTGGTGGTGCCCGGCGACCCGCACCTGCGCGAGGTCCAGCAGCTCTGGCGCGCCGCCTATCTCTTGGGCGAGGGCGACCTGACCGG
>DASQPA010000588.1:0-4563 GCA_035644215.1 Thermoanaerobaculia bacterium | reverse complement strand
TGGAGACTTTGAGTTTTTCGCGTAAGGGTTTAAAGGTTTTAAAAGCGCGATGAAATCCCCCCTGACCGCCGATCTCACCCCCGCGCCCGGCGAGCCGGCCCGGGGCCTGGAATCCCTCTCGGCCGCCAAGCGGAAGCTCCTCGCCAAGCGCATCCGCGGCGAGGCCGGCTCCGGCGCCGCGCCGGCCAGCGCCCGACGCGAGCCCGCGCTTCTCGTCGACCTGCAGCCGGAGCTCCCGGCGGCTGCCGCCGAGCGGCCGCCGTTCTTCTGCGTTCACGCCATCGGCGGCGCGGTGCTCTCCTATCGCGATCTCGCCCGCCGGCTGGGCGGGGAGCAGCCGTTCTACGGCATCCAGGCGGCGGGCCTCGCGGGGGGGCGCGCGGTCGACGACCTCCCGGCGATGGCCGCCCAGTACGCCGCCGCGGTCGAGGCCGTCGCACCGCACGGCCCCTACCTGCTGGGCGGCTGGTCGTTCGGCGGCGTCGTGGCGTTCGAGATGGCGCGCCAGATGCGGCAGCGCGGCCGGCCGGTGGCGCTCGTGGCGCTCCTCGACAGCTGGGCGCCGGCGTTCGTGCCGATGCCTGCGTTCGAGCGCGAGGACGACCTCGTCCGCCTCTACCTGCGCGATCAGGCGGGAATCCAGGGGCTGGACGCCTCCTGGCTCGACGGGGAGCCGCCGGGGATGGGCGAGGCGGCGGCCCTCGATTGGCTCCTCGCCCGGGCGCACGAGACCGGCGTGCTCCGGGCCAGCCTGCGCTCGGCGCAGGTCCGGCCGCTCCTCGACGTCTACCGCGCCAACGTGCGCGCCTACTCCTCCTATCGGGCCTACCGGCCACGGCCCGGCGACGACCGCCTGACCCTCTTCCGCCCTCGGGAGTCCCCCGAACCCACCAACGGCTGGTCGGCGTACGCCTCCGAGCCTGTCGAGGTTCATGAGATGGCAGCAGACCACTACTCCATGCTGGCGCCCCCCGCGGTCACCGGCCTGGCGGATCGCCTCCGCTCCTGTATCGAACGTGCGCTCGCCGCGGCGCCTGAGGCTCTCGACGGCCCGCCGGTCGCCTTCGTGCCGCAGGCCCCGGAGGTCCGCTCATGAGCGAGGCGCCGAGCGGGCTGGAGCTGCCGGCGGACCGGCCGCGTCCTCCCGTCGCGAGCTTCCGCGGCGCGACCCGCGCGCTGCGCCTCTCGGCGGCGGTGACGGCGAGCCTGCGGCAGGCGGCGGAGCGAGAGAGGGCCTCGCTCGATGTGCTCCTCTTAGCCGGCCTCGCCGCCCTATTGGCGCGCTACAGCGGCGCCGAGGATTTGGTCATCGGGGTCGCCGGCCTCCTGCCGGTGCGCATCCAGTGGACCGGCGATCCACCTTTCTTGCAGCTGGTGGCATTGGCGGACGGCGCCCTGCGCGCGGCGCTCGCGGCCGACGGCGCTCTGCGGCCGGCGCTTCCGAACGCCGAGCCCGGCCACGACCCGGCGTGCGGCCTGCCACTCCAGGTGCTCTTCGCCGGGCCGGACGAGGGCGCGGCGCGCCCCCCCTTAGGCGAGCGGAAGCTCTCGGTGGACCTCGCCCTCTCCGTCCGCGAAGTCGAGGGTGGAGGCGAGGGTGGAGGAAGGGAGCCGCAGCTCCTCCTCACGCTCGACTACGCCGTCGACCTCTTCGACGCCGCGACCGCGGCGCGCCTTCTCGCGCACTACGCGGCGCTCTTGGCCGGCGCGGCGGCGGCGCCGGAGCTGCCGCTCTCGCGCCTGCCGCTCCTCGGCGAGGCCGAGCGCCACCAGATGCTCGCCGAGTGGAACGACACGGCGTCGGCCTTCCCGCGCCGCGCGCTCCACAAGCTCTTCGAGGAGCAGGCGGCGGCGCGGCCGGACGCGGTGGCGGTGGTCTGGGAAGGGGGGGCGCTCACCTATGCCGGGCTCGACCGGCAGGCGGGCCGCATCGCCCGCCGGCTGCGGCGGCTGGGGGTGGGGCCGGAGTCGCGCGTGGCCCTCTACCTGGAGCGCTCGGCGGAGATGGTGGCGGCGGTCCTCGGCGTTCTCAAGGCGGGCGGCGCCTACCTGCCGATCGACCTCTCCTATCCGCGGGAGCGCCTGGAGCTCCTGCTGGAGGACGCGGCGCCGGCGGCGGTCGTCGGCACCAGCCGCTCGCTGGCGTCGCTGGCGTCGCTGGCGTCGCCGGCGGGCAAGGCGCCGCAGCTCGCGGTCGACCTCCTCGCCGTCCATCCGGCGACGGCCCGGGACCTCGCCCGCCGGCTCGGCGCCCGCTCCGTCCCCGACGAGCCGGCGAAGGCGCTGGTCGATCGGCTGGCCGGCGTCTACCGCGCGAACGGCGGCGACACGCGGGCGATGCTGAGGGGAATGATGCGGACAATGGCGCGGGCGATGGCGCCGGCGGCCGGGGAGGACGCGGCGGCGGCGGAGCTCTCGGCCGACGTGCCGCCGGAGAGCCTGGCGTACGTCCTCTACACCTCGGGCTCGACCGGGACGCCCAACGGCGTCGAGGTGACCCACGAGGCGGTGGCGCGGCTGGTGCGCGAGACGGGATATCTCTCCTTCGGCCCCGGGGACGTCTTCCTCCAGGCGGCGCTCCTGTCCTTCGACGCCTCGACGCTCGAGCTCTGGTGGCCGCTCGCGAACGGCGGCTGCGTGGCGCTGCCGCCGCCCGGGCGCTTCGCGCTCGGCGACCTCTACGAGCAGCTGGAGCGCCACGGGGTGACGGCGCTCTTTCTGACCACCGGGCTCTTCCACGTCGCCGTCGAGGAGGGCCTCTCGGGGCTCTCAGGACTGCGCTCTCTCCTGATTGGCGGCGACGTCCTGTCGCGCGCCCACTTGGAGCGGGCGATCACGGCGCTGCCGGAGGTCGAGCTGGTCAACTGCTACGGACCGACCGAGAACACCGTCTTCACCTCCACCTACCGGGTGCGCCGCCCGCTGGCCGAGGGATCGATCACCCTCGGCAGGCCCATCGCGACCTGCCGCGCCTACGTGCTCGACCCGACGCTCGCGCCCGTGCCGGTGGGCTCTGCCGGCGAGCTCTACCTCTCCGGCCCGGGGCTCGCGCGCGGCTATCTCGACCGCCGCGAGCTGACGGCGGAGCGCTTCCTCCCCAGCCCGTTCGAGGCGGGGAGGCTCTACAAGACCGGCGACCTGGTGCGGTGGCGCGCCGACGGCACCCTTGCGTTTCTCGGGCGGCACGACTTCCAGGTCAAGGTGCGCGGCTTCCGCATCGAGCCCGGCGAGATCGAGGCGGCCCTCCTGCGCCATCCGCAGGTGCGCGAGGCGGCGGTGGTGGGGCTCGCCGAGGGCGGCCGCGACCACCGCGTGGTGGCGTACTACGTGACGGAGGCGGGTGCGGAGGCGAGCCGGGAGGACCTGCGCGCCTTTTTGCGCGAGCGCCTGCCGGAGCACATGGTGACCGCCGTCTTCGTGTCGCTCGCGGCGCTGCCGCTCACCAACGTCGGCAAGCTCGACCGGCGGGCGCTCTTGGCCCCCGAGGCGCTCGAACTTGCGGCGGGCGAGACGGCAAGGGCGCTCCGCGCCGGCGCCCGCGATCCGAACGATATGGGCGATCTGAGCGATCTGGTCATGGAGCTGCTCGCCGGGCTCTGGGAGGACGTGCTCGACCCCGATCCGCGGCGCGGGCCGGCCGCCGACGCCGCCGACGCCGCCGAAGCCGCCCTGCCCTTCGAGAGGAGCCGGCGAGTCGGCGCCCACGACGACTTCTTCGACTTAGGCGGGCATTCGATCTCCGTCATGCGCCTGCTGTCGCGCATCCGCCAGACGTTCGGGGTGGAGCTCGGCGCGCAGACGGTCTTCGCGTTCCCCACCCTGGCCGCGCAGGCGCGCGTGGTCGCCGCGGCGCGGCGGGGGGCGGAGAGCGCCCTGCCGCCGCTCGCGAAGGTCCCGCGGCAGGGGCCGCCGGCGCTCTCCTTCGCCCAGCAGCGGCTCTGGTTCCTCGACCGCCTGGCGCCTAAAAGCCCGCTCTACAACGTCCCGGCGACCTGGCTCGTGACTGGGGCGCTCGCTCCGGCGGCGCTCGAGGCCGGCCTCTCCGAGATCGTCCGCCGGCACGAGACGCTGCGCACCCGGTTCGTCGAGGTAGACGGCGAGCCCCGGCAGGAGATCGGCGCCCCCTGGCGGGTGCCGCTGCCGCTGGTGGACCTCCGCGGCATCGTGCGGGTCGGGCGGGAGCGGCGGGATTGGCGCGATCGGCGAATGGGCGAGCTCGCGCGCCTGCGCGCCGAGGAGGCGGGCCGGCCGTTCCGCCTCGCCCGCGGCCCCCTGCTGCGGGCCGGCCTGGTGCGCCTGGACGAGGAGGAGCACGCGCTCCTCTTGACCGTGCACCACATCGTCTACGACGGCTGGTCCGAGGGGGTGCTGATCGCCGAGCTCACGGCGCTCTACAGGGCGGCCCTCGAGGGGCGCCCCACGCCGCTCGGCGAGCTCGCCGTGCAGTACGCCGACTTCGCCGCCTGGCAGCGCGCCTGGCCGCCTCAGGTGCTCGGGCGGCAGCTCGCCTACTGGCGCGACGAGCTCGCGGGGGCACCCGCGGCGCTGCCGCTGCCGGTCGAC
>DASQPA010000587.1:0-6825 GCA_035644215.1 Thermoanaerobaculia bacterium | reverse complement strand
GGTGAGCGATCGGCGAAGGTGTTTTCCGTCCCTCTCTGTAAACGGCCTTCAAGGCCAGTCTGGAGGGAGCGATGGCGGATCACGACAGCGGCTACAAGCTTCTCTTTTCCCACCCGCAGATGGTCGAGGAGCTCCTGCGGGGATTCGTCCACGAATCCTGGGTCGAGGACCTCGACTACGGGAGCCTGGAGCCGGCGGAGACGAGCTTCACCAGTGACGACCTGCGCGAACGCTATGGCGACCGGGTCTGGCGCCTGCGTTGGCGGGGCGGGGAGCGGGGCTGGCTCTATCTCTACCTGCTCCTTGAGTTCCAGTCGACCCCCGATCTGTTCATGGCGGTCCGCCTCCTGGGCTACGTGGCCCTGCTCCTCGCCGACCTGGTGCGGACGAAGGTGGCGACTCCTGCCCTGGGCCTGCCGGCGGTGCTGTCGATCGTTCTCTACAACGGAAAGCGTCGCTGGAGCGCGCCTCCCGAGCTGGCGAGCCTGTTCCGCTCCGTTCCGCCGGGTACGGAGCGCTACCTGCCGCAACTCGCCTACCTGCTGATTGACGAAAGCCGCCTGCGTCCGGAAGAGCTGGCCCTGCCCGGCAACCGAGTGGCGAGCCTGTTCCGCCTGGAGACCTGCGCCCCCGAGGATCTACCCGAGCTGACGGCCGAGTTGGCCGCCCTCCTGCCGCAGGAGAAGGAACCGGAGTTGCGGCAGCACTTCACCACCTGGCTACGGCGACTGCTCCGGCGCATGCAGCCAGGAGTTACAATTCCACAGTTCAGTGACCTGGAGGAGATCGCCATGCTGGAAGAGACCTTGACCGAGTGGCTGAACGGAGCGGAGCGCAAGGGGCGGATAGCAGGACGGTCTGAGGGGCAGGTAGAAGGGCGGACCGAGGGACGGAAAGAGGGACGCCAGGAGGGCGAGATTGCCGGGATGCGGCAGCTCCTCCTGCAGCAGTTACAGCAGCGCTTCGGGGCTTTGCCTTCCGGGGTACGCCGCCGGGTTCGGTCGATCACCTCGAGGAAAGAGCTGAAAGCGCTGGCCAAGCGTGTCCTGGTCGCCGGGTCTCTTGCGGAGATGGGGCTGGGAGGGTGACCCCTAGAACAGGTCGCTGTCTCCCCACATGTAATAGAGAGACCGCCGGAAGTCCTCCCCGGGATCGACCGCGAAGGGGACGTAGACCACCCCCAGACCCTGGGGCTCCGGCCGCCGCTCGAAGCCCAGGGCGGTGACGGTCTCATCCCACCAGGCGGGCCGGGTGGACAGCCAGCCCTCGACCACCCGCGTCTCCCGGTGCTCGGGGAGGGCGAGCACGCGGTCGAGGAGAATCCCCAGGCCGGCGCGGTGGCGCGGGTCGACCAGGGCGTCCCCCCAGACCAGCCGGTCGCCCTTCTGCCGGAAGACGCTCCAGCCGACCAGCCGGCCGAAACGGGTGAGGGCATAGAGGAAGTACTCCGTGCCGGGGCAGGTGGCATAGCGCCATTCGAGATAGCGGGCGTCGCGCTCGACGAGCAGCCGGTAGGCGTCGCGCACCCGCCGGAAGAGCCGGTCGAAGCGCCGGTCGAAATGCTGCACCCGCTCGACCCGCCAGCCGAGGCGGGCCAGGCCGCGGGGGAGGGAAAGCGGAGCCGGTCCGACCTCGCGCACCCGGTACGGGCAGTCCTCCAGCCGGTCGGCGCGCACGAAGCGCATGGAGAAGCGCTGGATGTTTCCGGTGTTGAATCCGTAATTGAAGGCGACATGGCCCTCGCAATAGCTGGCGTAGAAGTGGCGGACGCTGCGGCCGAGGAGGCTCGTCGGCCCGCGCCCGACATGGCGGACGGCGGGGGCGGTCATGGTGTCGCCGACCTGGAGCGCCAGGAGGTGGCGGGGCGGTCCGGACATCGCGTAGTAGAAGCGCACCGGGTAGCCGGCGTAGTGGGCGACGAGGCGACCGTCCGGCGCGAAGGCCTGGCTGATGCGGTGGGCGCCGTAGGGGTTCTCCCGGTACTCCCAGCGCCAGCGCACCGGGCTGCGGTCGACGTGGAAGCTGGCCCGGAAGAGAGCGAGGATCTGCTCCTCGTCCCCCTCCCGGTAGCCGCGGACCACGAAGGAGTCTCTGCGGGCGGCGAGGAGCTCGCGGCCGTCCTCGGCGCTCTCCTGGCGGAGGATCGCGAAGCCGGCCTCCGAGAGGGCCACCACGGCGGCGCGCACGCTCTCTTCGGGGGCGACGGCGGAAAAGAGCACGACGAGGCGACCCTCGTGGGCGAGGAGGGCGCGGGCGGCGGCGAGCTGGCGGGCGGAATCGCCGTCCAGCCCGGCGGGGAGGATCAGGGCGTCGTAGCGGCCTGGGACCTCCGGCGGCGCGAGCGGCAGATCTCCGGTCACGACCTCGTGGCCGGCGGCGGCGAGCTCGTCCGCGAGCCCCTCCGGATCGGCGCCCGCCCAGAGGAGGCGGGCGGCGCTGTCGGGAAGCAGGGACCGGAGGAGGAGGCGCATCGGAGTGGCGCGCCGATTGTACTGTACGCCGCCGCATATAATGCCCCCGCCGTCATGGACCTCTCCATCATCATCCCCGCCTACAACGAGGCTGCGCGGCTCGGACCCACCCTGGAGCGGATCCTCGCCTACCGGTCCGGCCGGGGGCTCGCCTGCGAGGTCCGGGTGGTCGACGACGGCAGCACGGATGAGACGGCCGAGGTGGTGGCGGCCTTTGCCGACCGCGGGGTGGACCTCTACCGCCAGGACCAGAACCGCGGCAAGGGGGCGGCCCTGCGCGCCGGGGTCCTCGCCAGCCGGGGAGACCGGGTGCTCCTGGTGGACGCCGATCTCTCGACCCCGATCGAGGACCTCGAGCGCCTGGAGCCTCACCTCACCGAGGCCCAGGTGGTCCTGGGGAGCCGCGCGGTGCCCGGCGCCAACGTCACCCTGCACCAGCCGTTCTACCGCGAGCTCATGGGCCGCATCTTCAACCGGCTCATCCGGATCCTCGGGGTGCGTGGCTTCCAGGATACCCAGTGCGGCTTCAAGCTGCTCGACGGCGAGGCCGCCCGGCGACTCTTCGCCGACCTCAAGACCGACCGCTTCGCCTACGACGTCGAGCTGGTCTGGCTCGCCCGCCGCTACGGCTACCAGGTGGCCGAGGTGGGGGTCACCTGGGCCAACTCGCCGCGCTCCAGCGTCGACCCGCTCAAGGACTCGGCGCGGATGATCTGGGACGTGCTGGTCATGCGCCTGCGGCACCGGGGGCGGCGATGAGGCTACGAAGCTGCCTCCTCCTGGGAGGCATGGCCCTCCTCCTCGCCGCCTGCGGCCGCAACCACCCCGAGGGCTTCCAGCTGCGCCCCCTGGTCGAACGGCACCAGTACCGCGTGGCCGGAGTGGCCGCCGCCCGGGAGGACGGCCTGACCTTCCCCACCCGCCCCGAGCTCTCCCTCGTCGAGCACGACCACGAGCGGCGGCCGGTGGTGCTCACCACCGTCGCCCCCTGGTCCTGGCGCGGCCGGATTCCCCGCGGGAAGGCGGCGCTCCACCTCGGGATGGAGACCCTGCCGGCGGCCTGGCGCACCCCCGACGGGATCACCGGGATCGAGGCCTGGGTGGTGGCGAAAGACGGCCGGCAGCGCGAGGTCGTGGCGGTCGGCCGCACCCGGGGCAAGGACTACGACGGCCCGCGCTGGCTGAACCTCGACGCCGATCTTTCCACCTACGCCGGCCGGGAGATCACGCTCGAATTCCATGCCGACCTGCTCGACCTGCCGCCGCGCTACCGGGGCGCCAATCTGGTGTCCTGGGGGCCGGTCGCGGTCTCCGCCCCGCCGCGCCGGCCCGCCCGGCGGCCCAACATCCTCTTCATCCTCGTCGACACCCTGCGCCGCGACCATCTCACACCCTACGGCTACTTCCGCGACACCAGCCCGGAGATCGCCCGCCGCATCGCCAAGCCCGGGGTGGTGGTCGAGGACGCCTACAGCCAGGCCCCCTGGACGCTCCCCTCGGTCGTCTCGCTGATGACCGGCCGCCAGCCCGGCGAGATCCTCGGCGCCGACCTCGCCACCTACGGCATCCCCGACGGCGTCGAGCCGATGGCGGAGCGCCTGGCGAAGCTCGGCTATGCGACCGGCGGCTTCCTCGCCAACCCGACCCTCCACACCGGGGCCGGCTTCGAGCGCGGCTTTGCCACCTACTACGCCCCGCCCCCCGACGTGACCTGGATCTTCCGCCATGCCGACGGTCTCAACGAGCACGCCCTCCCCTGGCTCAAGGCCCACCAGGACCGGCCGTTCTTCGCCTACGTCCATTACGTCGATCCGCACGACCCCTACGACAACCCGGACATCGTCAACGGCAAGTCGCCCTTCCTGCCCAACTACGACGGCCCGGTCACCGGCCAGTGGATCCACAACATCTACACCGGCTACTCCCCGGTCCCCGACCTGGCGCGCGACCTCCCCCAGATCCAGGCGCTCTACGACAGCGAGATCCACTTCGTCGACCGCTACATCGGCCGTCTCCTCGATGCGCTGGGGCCCGAGGCGCTCGCCAACACCCTGATCGTCTTCACCGCCGATCACGGCGAGGAGCACCACGATCACGGCGGCTGGAAGCACGGTCAGGCGCTCTACGAGGAGCAGATCCACGTCCCCCTGCTCCTGCGCTGGGACGGCCACATCCCGGCCGGCACGCGCCTGCCCGGCACGGTGCGGCTCTTAGACCTCCTGCCCACCCTGATGGCCGTGGCCGGCGGACCGATCGATCCGGTCTGGGAGGGGATCGATCTGCTGCCGGCGCTCACCGGCAAGGCCCATCTGCCCGAGCGTCCCGCCTTCTCCCAGCACCTGGCCGGCGGCCCCCTGCGCGCCGCGGCGATCCTCGATCACAAGAAGCTGATCCTGTTCAACCCGCTGGAGCCGTTCGTCCCCAAGAACGCCCTCGAAGACTACATCTGGAAGAAAGACCTGGCGCGCCTCCAGCCGGTCGAGCTCTACGACTTGGCGCGCGATTCCAAGGAGACGGTGAACCTCGCGGCGACTTCGCCGACGCTGCCGGCCATTGCCGCCCGGCTGGCGCCGGTCATCCACCGCCGGCTGGATTTCGACCTGCCCGGCCTGAAGGTGATGACCGACGGCGCTCCGGCCGGCGCGCGGCTCGCCGGCAGCCTCACCTTCGAGCGCCCGCCCGACCGCTGGGTCCCCTACTTCCTGGGCTGCGAGGACAAAGTTGAGCTCTCCGGCCGGAGCCTGCGCTTCGATCTCCTCGCCTCGACCCTCGCCAAGGGCTTCCGGGTGGAGGGGGACGGCGGAAAGATCGAGAGCATCGCGGCGACCCTCGACGGCCGGCCGCTCCCCCCGGCCCAGGTGCGGATCGGGATGGACACCCCCTATGCCGGCGGCCCCATCGGCCCGGCGGCCCTCCTCGCCCGCGAGTGGCCCGGCCTCGCGCACCCGGCGGGCGGAGTGCGGCTCTGGGTGCACGACATGGCGAGCAACGTCAAGCGCCGCGAGCACGATCCCGAGACCGAGCGCGGCCTGCGCGCCCTGGGGTACATCCAATGAGCCAGACCCTGCAGCCACCCGGCCAAACCGAATGGGTGCACGCCGCGAGCGCCCTGGTGGTCGCGCCGCACTTCGACGACGAAGTCCTGGGCTGCGGCGGCCTCCTCGCCCAGCTGACTGCGGCGGGCGCCGCGGTGCGCGTCCTCTTCCTCTCGGACGGCGGCGGGGGGACTTCGGAAATCCCGGACCGCGACGCCTATCGCCGGCGGCGGCGGGAGGAGGCGGCGCAGGCCGGTGCAGCCTTAGGCCTCGCCGGGAGCGACGAGCTGGACCTGCCGGACGGCGCGCTCGACCAGTACCTCCAAGAGATCGAGCAGAGTCTCTCCCGCGCCCTCCTCACCCTGCGACCGGAGCTGCTCCTCGTTCCCTCCCCCCTGGAGGTGAGCCGCGACCACCGGGCGGCCTTCGCCGCCGTCCACCACCTGCTCGCCACCCTGCGCCCCGGTGCCGACCCGGCCGGCCAACCGCCCTGGGCGGGGCTCCGGGTCCTCCTCTACGAGGTCAACCACCCCGCCTACCCCGACCTCCTGGTCGACGTCACCGCCGAGGCCCCGCGGATCGAGGCGGCCATGGCCTGCTATGCCAGCCAGGAGGAGCGGCACGGCTATCTCGGCGCGTCGCTCGGCCTGCGCCGCTTCCGCACCCTAACCCTGTCGGCGGGTTCCGGCATCGCCGGCATCGCCGAGGGCTACCGGCGGCTCGCCGTGGCCGACTTCGCCACCCGCAGCCCGGCCCAGCTGGTGCGCCACCTGGGCGGGGTGCCGGAGCTGCTCGCCGTGCACGAGGGGCCGCGGATCTCGGTCGTCGTCCGCACCCGCGACCGCCCAGAGCTCCTGGCCGAGGCGCTCGCCAGCCTCGCCCAGGGGACCTACCAAAGGGCCGAGGTCGTCCTGGTCAACGATGGCGGAGCGCCGCCCGCCGTCCCCGACGGCTACCCTCTGCCGGTCGTGCGGATCGATTTTCCGGAGAGCCGTGAGGGGCATGGCCGTGCCGCGGCGGCCCAGGCCGGCGTGGAGGCTGCCGGCGGCGACTATGTGGCCTTCCTCGACGACGACGACCTCGCCGCCCCCGAGCACCTCGCCACCCTGGCCGGCCTGGTGGGGGCCGCCGGGGTGCGCGTCGCCTATACCGATGCCGCGGTCGGGGTCTACGAGCTCGATGCCGGTGGTCCATCGTCCGGCTGGGTCTGCCGCGAGCGCCGGCTCCCCTACAGCCGCGACTTCGACCCCGACCTCCTGCTCCTCGACAACTACATCCCCTTCAACACCCTGCTGATCGAGCGCCGTCTCCTCGCCGAG
>DASQPA010000586.1:0-7081 GCA_035644215.1 Thermoanaerobaculia bacterium | reverse complement strand
GGAGGAGGGGGGAGGGATCGGCGGAACCGGGGGCTCGGTCATGGAACCCGCTCCTTTCGACTGGCGTGGAACGACCCGGGCGGAGCCGCAGGGCTCCGCCCGGAATCCGGGAGATCAGAACTTGTCGGCGAACTCGCTGAGGCCGGGGATGATCAGGCGCTGACCATTGAGGGCCTTCATGATGCAGAGGATGTGCAACACCAGGAGGACGATGCACACTCCAGCCCAGAGGAAGCACCCCAGGCAGTGGAGGAACATCGAAGAGATCGAAATGGCGATCCACAGGACGATCTCCGCGCCGAAGATCACCAGCCCATGCTTGGCGTGCCACTGCACCTCGGGATCGTTCTTCTCGGCGAGGAAGGGGATCAGGGCGAGAATCCCCAGATAGGCGAGGACGAGCATGAGGGTGCGATTGGAGCTCGCGCCTCCCGCAGGGGGCGGCGTCGTATAGCTCGGCGGTGGCGGCGGCGGGTAAGATGGGGGGCTCGGTTCACTCATCGCGAAACCTCTCCTTTCGAAGGGACTCTGCAGGCCTTGGCCCTCAGTCTATCCAAGCTCGCGGGGACAGACAACAAAGGAGCCGGATTTTAAGGAAATAAAACGGTTACACCGGCCGGGCTCCCAGCCCGGCGAGGGCTTCGAGCAGAGCCGCCTGGCGCTCCTCGTGCACCCGGAGCACCAGGCGCACCTGGTCGCTATACTCTTCGCCCGCCAGCTCCACCGCAGGGGGATGGACGAGCCGCTTGGCCGCCCCCAGCCGATCGTAGGGGACTACGATGGCGAGCGTGACGACCGGCACCCGGTCGACGACCGGCAGGTCCGCCACGGCGGCCCGGGTGGCCTCCGTGTAGGCCCGGGCGAGCCCCCCCTTGCCCAGCTTGGTGCCGCCGAACCAGCGGACCACCACGGCGCAGACGTCGGTCAGGTCGGCGCCGCGCAGCACCTGGAGGATGGGCACCCCCGCCGTGCCGGCCGGCTCCCCGGCATCCGAGCTGCGCTCGCGCGGCGGACCGCCGAGGCGCCAGGCCCAGCAGCAGTGGGTCGCGTCGTGGTGGCGGCGCGCCAGGAGGGCGAGCGCCGCCTTCCCTTCCGCCTCGCTGCCGGCCGGCTGGACGACGGCGAGGAAGCGCGAGCCCTTCTCCTTGATCTCGGCCTGGGAGACGCTCGCCGGGATTCTCACGGCCGGCCGTTCGACCGGCTGGCGGAGGGGCCGGCAACCCGCTCGTAGATCTCGCGATAGCGGGCGACCACCGCGGGCTGGCCGAAGACCTCGACCGCGCGGCGCCTGCCGGCAGCGCCGAAGCGTTGGCGCAGACTCTCGTCGCCGAGCAACCGGAGGGCGGCCGCGGCCATCCCGTCGACGTCGCCCACCGGCCGCAGATAGCCGGTCTCCCCATCGATTACCACCTCGGGGATGCCGCCCACGGTGGTCGCCACCACCGGCACCTCGCAGGCCATCGCCTCCAGCGCCGAGAGGCCGAACGACTCGGTGTCGGAGGGGAGGAGGAAGAGGTCGGCCCCCACCAGCACCTCCTCGATGAGCGGCAGGCTGCCGACGAAGGTGATGGCGCCACAGATCCCGTGCTCCCGGCAGTACTGCTCGACCTTCGGGCGCTCGGGGCCGTCGCCGACCATGAGCAGCCGGGCGGGCATGGCGCGGTGGACCTGCTCGAAGATGCCGACGACGTCCAGGACCCTTTTGAGCGGCCGGAAGTTCGAGATGTGGACCAGGATGCGCTCGCCCGGCCGCGCCCAGCGGCGGGCGCCGGGGAGGAGACGCGCGCTCTCGTAGCGCTCGGGGTCGATGAAGTTGGGCACCACGTCGATCCGGCTCTGCACCCCGAGCTGCTCGATGGTCATCCGGCGCAGCGAGGCGGAGACCGCGGTGACGGCGTCGCTCTCGACGATGCCGAAGCGGGTCGTCTCCAGGTAGCTCGGGTCGTTGCCCACCAGGGTGACGTCGGTGCCGTGCAGGGTGGTGACCACCGGCAGCGGCTGGGGGGCCAGGATCTGGCGCGCCAGGACCGCCGAGACGGCGTTGGGGATCGCGTAGTGGACGTGGAGGACGTCCAGGCCGCTGTGCCGCGCCACCTCGACCATCTTGGTCGCCAGGGCGAGCGGGTAGGGGGGGTACTCGAACAGCGGATAGCGCGGGACGATCACCTCGTGGAAGAAGAGGGTCGGGGTGACGAAGGCCAGCCGCGAGGGCAGGGCGTAGCTGATGACGTGGACCTCGTCGCCCTCGGCGGCGAGGGCCATGGCGAGCTCGGTCGCCACGATCCCCGAGCCGCCATAGGTCGGGTAACAGCTGATGCCGATCTTCATCGCACCCCTCCGGGCAGCAGCAGAAGCGGGTCGGACACGGCGAGCGGCAGGCGGTACCAGAAGGGCTCGCCGAAGGAGGCGCCGACGAGCGCTCCGAAGTGGCGCGCCCGCCCCTCGGTCATCCGCCAGAAGTCCTCGGTCGACACCTTGGTCACCGGTCCGCCGGCCCCGCCGGCCCCGCCGGCCGGTACCCCGGGCTGGAAGAGCTGGGTCCGGTAGGCGGCCAGGGCCCGGAGCTTGGTCTCCCAGTCCGCCGTCACGTCGACGACGAAGCTGGGCTCGAAGGAGTCGTGCTGCATGTAAGAGAAGGACGCCGCTGGCCGGTGGGGGGCGCCCGATCCGCGGTGGGCGAGGCCGGCGTAGAAACAGGCGTCCTCGACCAGGCGGTGGGCGCGGCCGTGGTCGGGGTGGCGGTCGCTCGGGGTCGGCCCGAGGACCAGGTCCGGCTGGAAGGCGCGCAGCACCGCGATCAGGGCGTCCTCCTCGGCGAGGCCGGTGCGCAGGCCGCCGTCGCCGGCGTCGAGGAAGGCGAGCTCGACCGCCCCCAGGGCCGCCGCGGCCTGCTCGGCCTCCGCCCGGCGCTCGTCGGCGGTGCCGCGGGTGCCGCGCTCGCCGCGGGTCAGGTGCAGGATGCCGACCCGGCGCCCCTGCCGGGCGAGGAGGGCCACCGTGCCCCCACACCCCAGCTCGACGTCGTCCGGATGGGCGCCAATGGCGAGAACGTCGAGCTTCATGCCGCTTCACCCCCCGATCCAGTCCAGTCCATCATGGTCCAAGCTCCCAAACGAGGAACCGCGTCGCGCTCTTCCCGATCGGGGGTCTCTAGGGCGAGATCACCTGCAGGTGGAGCGGGTCGAGCTCCAGCTGCTCCCAGAAACTCTCGGCGAGGCGCGGGCCGTAGCGGCCGCCGAAGTAGGCGGTCGAGATCACCCTTTCCTGGAGCTTGCCCCCGGGGAGGCAGGTGTCGCGGAGCTGGTCGACCCGGCGGTTCTGGACCTCGTCCCGTCTCGCGGCCGCGGCGACCACCTTGTCGGCGAAGAGGTCCAGGGTGCGCAGGATCTGCTCGCGCGTCTTCTCCCAGGGGCGTTCGAGGGTGGGGTCGACGGCCCGGGCCGGGGCCGCGAGCGTGGCGAGCGCGGCCTCCACCTCCTGGCGCACCGGGGCCACGAAGTCGCCGCCGGCCCGGGCGGCGCGGGCGCGGTCCAGCTGCTGGCGGTCGCCCAGGAGGTCGGCCAGGGTCAGGCCGGACTCCGCCAGCCGCTCGACCTGCTTCGGCTCCAGGACCAGCGCCTGGGGCCGCAGGGCGACGGTCGGCGGCGCCACCTCCAGCAGCGGGTAGACCGGCGCCACCTGGGCCATGTAGGAGACCTCCCCCGGTCCCAGCACCTGGAGGCAGGTGCCGAGGATCGCGTCCTGCACCGCCGGCCGGGCGAGCACCCCCGGCGAGACGACCCCGGGGTTCTCGTCGATCGTGCGCAACAGCTCGGCGACCGACCCCGCCTCGTCCTCCCGCCCGCGCAGGACGTATCCGTCCGGACCTCGCCATTCGATCCGCCGCCGGCCGCCGTGGCGGAAGAGGAAGAGGGGGCTCGCCCCGCGCTGCGGGTTCACCTGCAGCGGATAGCCGCGCCGCTCGATCTCCGTGTCGCGCGCCAGGGAGGCGGCCTCGACCTCGTGGCGACGCTCCACCAGGCGCTTGAGGAACGGGCGCTCGGCCGCCTTGACCACCGGGTGCATGGCGTCGAGGAGGAGGGGGCAGCGCGGCCCCAGCAGATGGGCCAGCAGGCAGCAGAACGGCGAGGCGAAGCGGGAGTCGGGGCGGTACCAGCGGCCGAGGGTCGCCACCCATTCGGCCTGGAGGGCGCCGGGGTTGGCAGCGGCAAAGTCCGCGAGCACCCGGGTGATCTCCGGTCCCAGCGCCCGCATCCCCAGTGGGACGAGCGGCTCCGGATCGGGTCCCAGGTCGAGGGTGCGCGGCCCGTCGGCGGAGAGCACCGAGGTCGCGGCGACCTCCGCGTAGTCATGGTCCTCGGTCGCCACCCAGAAGACGGCGATGGCCGGCTCGCCCGCCGCTTCGAGGGCCGCCGCCCAGCGCGCCGCGGCCACCATCTTCGAGAAGGTGAGGAGCGGCCCGCCCAAGAGTCCCGGCTGCTGGCCGGTGACGATCACCCGGGTCGCCGGATCGGCGAGGCGCCTGGCGAGCTCGTCGGCCGCGGGGTGGCCGTAGCTGCGGTTGGTGACGGCGAGGGCCGCCGCCAGCTCGCGCCGGTCCGGAACGGGGAGGGTGGCGGTCTCGGGCAGGGTGCCCGGAACCAGGAAGCGCAGCGGGGCGAGCAGATCGAGATCCCGCCTCTCCAGGTAGGCGGTGGGCAGGGGGGGCAGCAGGCCGAGGGCGGCGAGGTCGACTTGGAGCCCCGCAGGCCGGCGGGCCACCTCGGGGGCCGAGGCGGGGGATCCGTTCATGAGCACGGTCATAGGGGATGATGATATCCCGCCCAGGCGGGCGAACCCGGGGGTATGCTAAAGAGGATGACCTCTCTCCTCCGCTTCGAACGCCGCACCGGGGGTGCCGCATGACCGAGGCCATGCGGCGCGCCCTGCGCCACGCCGCCATCGTGGTCTTCTGCCTCCACGTCGTGATCGCCCTCTTTGCCTGGAGAAGCTGGGGCCGTTTCGGGCGGGGCAACATCCTCGTCTGGATGGACTTCCCCGCCTCGCTCGCCTTCCTCCAGCTGACCGGCGGCAAGCTCCTCGCCGCCAGCCTCCTCCTGGGCGGCCTCCAGTGGGCGGCGGTCGGCGCCCTGCTGACCTACCTGCTGGGGCGGACGGTGCGGCGCTAGCGGCCGAGGAGCTCGGCGTTGATCGTGAGATTGCCGTCCGTATCGACGTTGAAGAGCGCGACGTAGGGAAGTTGGCGCTCGCGCAGGAGGTCGCCGCCGCCTTCGTTCCGATCCACCAGGGCGAGAACGGAGACGAGCTCGCACTGCCTCTCCTGCACTTCCTCGATGGCTTTGAGGATCGAGCCGCCCTTCGTCACCACGTCGTCGACCACCGCAACCCGGCGTCCGGCGCAGAGCAGCTCCCGGCCGTCGGGATGAAACGATTGGGCGACCTTCTCCTGCGTGCCGTGCTTCTTCTGGGCGTCGCGCACGGTGAAGGCGAAGATCGGGCGGCCCTGCTGGCCGCTCACCAGGGCGACGGCGGGGGCGATGAAGGCGGCGCCGAGGGCGAGACCGCCGACCGCCTCGACCTTGCCATCGAGCAGGTGGAAGAGGATCTCCCCGGTGAGCCGCGCTCCTTCGGGTGACAACGTCACTCTCCGCGTGTCGCAGTAGTACCGGCTGCGGGCGCCAGACGCCAGGAGGAAGTCCGGCTCTCCGGGCGCCCGCTTGGTGATGCTTCGCTGCTGGATGAGATCGCGAAACTCCTGTAAGAGGCGGCTCAGGTCAGGCACAAAGGGTCTCCGCGAGAAGAGTGCCGTATTGGCTCATCTGGACCGGCGCATGCTACCACCCGGCCCACGTATGGGGATACAGCCCAGACCCGGGGGACCCTCACCCCCGGCCCCCATAGGCGCTAACTTACCGGCAAGGTGTCTTCGTAGAGACGCCCAGCCGCTACCACGAAATCCCCCGGAACCGCCGCCGCCAGGGCGTCTCCGCAGGCCCGAAACGCCTGGGTCCCGGCGGCGTTGGAGACGGCCTGGTGATCGTGGTCATGGTGATGCCTGTGGTAGCGGCTGGCCGTCTCTACCACCCCTCCCGATCGCCTGTACCCATCTGTCCCGTCCCTCAGGAGAGGGCATGCGCCCCTTCAAGCGCTTCCCCGAGCCCGCGAAACTCGCCTCCAACCCCTCAAAACTCAAAAAAAGTCACTCCAAATCGATTTCGAGCCCCGCGAAATTCATTTCGGGTCACCTGAAATGCATTTCGAGTCACCCGAAATGGATTTCGCCCCGCTCGAAATCGATTTCCAGTCCCTCGAAATGCATTTCGAGCCTCTCCAAATGCATTTCGAGCCACCCGAAATCCATTTCGGGCCGCCTGAAATGAATTTCGAGTCGCTCGAAGGGAGCTTCGGGCCGTTTTGGGGGATTCCCAATCCAACCGCGGAGCACCCGGGGCAGGCAGGTTACAATACCGCCCCTATGGTGAAGATCGGCCCCGTCTCCGTCGACCCGCCTCTCTGGCTCGCCCCCATGGCCGGGGTGACCGACCGCGATTTCCGTCTGATCGTGCGGCGGATCGGCGGCGTGGGGGTGGTGTCGATGGAGTTCGTCTCTTCGAAGGCGATCGTCTCCGGCAACGACCGCACCCGCGAGTTGATGTACTTCGCGGAGGAGGAGCGGCCGCTCGCCATCCAGATCTACGGCTCCGACGCCGCCACCATGGCCGAGGCGGCGCGGGTGGTCGAGGCGCTGGGGGCCGACGTCTGCGACATCAACATGGGCTGCCCGGCCAACAAGGTGCTCAAGGGCTGCGCCGGCGCCGCCCTCATGGGCGACCCCCATCTCGCCGAGCACATCATCCGCTCGGTCCGCAGGGCGATCTCGATCCCGCTGACCGTCAAGTTCCGACTGGGCCTCGACGAGAAGCGGCGCAACTACCTGGACCTCGGGCGGATCTGCGAGGCCAATGGGGTCGCCATGGTCGCCATGCACGCCCGGACGGCGCGCCAGATGTTCTCCGGCGAGGCCGACTGGACCCACCTCGCGCGCTTGAAGGAGACCCTGTCGATCCCGGTGATCGGCAAC
>DASQPA010000585.1:0-19276 GCA_035644215.1 Thermoanaerobaculia bacterium | reverse complement strand
GCGAAGGACCGCACCCACCCCTCGCCGCGCTGGAGGGCCGGGACGCTGCGGTGCTCCGGGCCGTCCGGCACCATACGGGCGAGGGCGAGCGGCGCCACCCGCTCCCGCCAGGTGCGGAGGGGAAACCGGTAGGCCCGAGCGACCTCGCCGCGGATCGACCGCCGATCCGCCTGGACCCTCCCCAGGTTGTCCATCGGGAACCCCAGGCCGCGAAAGACGAGATTGGAGAGACCCGGCAGCCGCGCGAAACGATGGAACGCCGTCCCCCGGGGGTGCTCGGGGACGACGACCGCGGTATTGGCGAGGACCAGTCCCGCGATCCGCTCCGGCTCCCGCGCCGCCACCTGCGCCGCGATCGGCCCACCCCAGTCCTGGCCGACGAGGACGATCCCCCGCAGGTCGAGCGCCGCGACCAGCTCGGCGATCGCCACCCCGTGGCGGTCGAGGGTATGGTCCGCCAGGTGAGGCAGCTTGTCGGAGAGCCCCAGCCCCAGGAGATCGGGGGCGACACAGCGCAGCTCCGGCAGCAGGGTGATGACCTTCCGCCACAGGAAGCCCCAGGTGGGGTTGCCATGGAGGAGGAGCACCGGGCGGGCGGCGGGCGGCCCCTGGTCGATGAAGTGGAGGAGCCGGCCGGCGTCGGGGCCGGACTCCAGGCGGTAGGCGCGGCGGGTGAAGGGGAGGAGGTTCTCCAGGAAGCCCGGGAGGGGCGGGGGTGGGAGGAAGGGCATGAGGGTTTCGAGTATAGTCCCTTCTACCCCAGGGGACCTTGCGATGAACATTGCGATCACGAGGGCGAGCGAGATCGATCTCGATCCACTGATCGATCTCATGGCCGCTTTCTATTCCGAGGCCGACTACGCCTTCGACGACGAGATCGCGCGGGTTGCTCTCGCCCGGCTCCTCGGCGACCGCTCCCTGGGCGCCGCGTGGACCTTCCGCGACGGCGAGAGCCTCGCCGGCTATCTCGTCGTCACCTTCGGGTTCAGCCTGGAGTTCCATGGCCGCTGTGGCATCGTCGACGAGCTGTTCGTCCTCCCGGAGCACCGCGGGCAGGGGCTCGGCGCGGCGGCGCTCGCGGTGGCCGAGGACTTCTGCCGGGACGCCGGGGTCGGGGCGCTCCGCCTGGAGGTGGAGCACGAGAATGCGACCGCCCTGGCGCTCTATCGCAAGCAGGGGTTCCGTGAGCACCCGCGCCACCTGATGACGAAGTGGCTGGCCCTAAAAAACATCGACTGAGGGTCCTCCGGTTGAGGTAGGATCGCTCCCTCTTTCCTATGGAGGCTTCCCATGCCCGAGCAGCTGAACCGTCGTGAGCTTCTCCTCGCCGGCGCCACCGCCGGCCTCGCCGCCGCCGCTCCCAAGGCGCTCTTCGGACAGGCCCCGGCGGTGATGACGCCCTCCGGCTTCAAGCCCGTCGTCGTCTCTTCTGCGAACGGCAACGTGTTCAAGAACGGTGGCGACATGACCGGGGTGCAGAAGGCGTTCACCCTCATGACCCAGGGGTCCGACGTGCTCGACGCCCTGGTCACCGGAGTCAACATCCTGGAGCTCGACCCGACGGAGGACAGCGTCGGCTACGGCGGCCTGCCGAACGCCGAGGGCGTCGTCCAACTCGACTCCTGCTGCATGCACGGACCCCGCAAGCAGGCCGGCGGAGTGGCCTCGCTCGAAGGGATCCGCACCCCCTCGCTCGTCGCCAAGGCGGTTCTGGAGCAGACCGATCACCACCTGCTGGTCGGCAAGGGGGCACAGGAATTCGCCCACAACCTGGGGTGGAAGATCGAGGACGACCTGAACACCGAGCGCTCGCGCCAGCTGTGGCTCGAATGGAAACGCCGCACCGATCCGAACCATTATCTCGATCCCAAGCAGCGCTCGGAGGCGGGTTTTCAGGCGGCGCTCCAGATGGCGAGCGAGGGACTCCTTCGTCGCGAGCACCTCTGGGGCACGATCAACTGCGACGGGGTGAACGCCAAGGGCGAGGTCTGCGGGGTGACGACGACCTCCGGCCTCGCCTGGAAGATCCCCGGCCGGGTGGGCGATTCGCCGATCCTGGGCGCCGGCCTCTACGTGGACGGCGCGGTGGGCGCCGCGGGCTCGACCGGCCGCGGCGAGGCCAACCTCTACAACCTCTCCTCGTTCCTCATCGTCGAGGAGATGCGCCGTGGCGCCCATCCCAAGGATGCCGGCATGACGGCCCTGAAGCGCATCGCGGCGAACACGGTCGAGAAGCGGCTGCGCACCGAGAACGGTCAGCCGAATTTCGATCTCAATTTCTACATCCTGAACCGCAAGGGCGAGTACGCAGGGGTTTCGATGTACCCCAGCCACTACGCGATCTGCAACGAGAGCGGCCCGCAGACGCTTACGACCGAGCCGTTGTACGAAAAGCGGTAGTCAGCGCGGCGGGCGCGGCGCGATCACCGACTGGACCCGGGCGAAGGCGTCGAGCGGCACGTCCATGAGATCGATCAGGCCGGTGTCGTCCGGCGTTCCCCGCGCCCAGTCTTTCTGGCAGATCGGGTTCTCCGCCGGGTCCTTGCAGCGGCCGGTCTTGAAGCCGTGGTAGAAAACCCGATCGATCCAGTCGCGCGCCAGAAAGCCGGCGAAGAGCCGGTCCACGGTCGCCAGATGAGCGCGGGTCTCGGTGACCCAGACCGGCCGGCCGGCACGGTACCGCTCGAGCGGACCGCCGGGGGCGTTGTAGCGATCGAGCCGGTTCCACTCGTCTCCCACCACCTCGTTCAAGGGGTAGTAGTGGAACG
This sequence comes from Thermoanaerobaculia bacterium, assembly GCA_035644215.1. GTDB lineage: Bacteria > Acidobacteriota > Thermoanaerobaculia > Multivoradales > UBA5704 > DASQPA01. The sequence goes on along the minus strand of DASQPA010000585.1, from coordinate 16,508 downwards.
AGATCACGTCGAGGAAATGACGCCCGGTCTGATGGAAATACTGGTCGTCGCGTTCGAGGACGATCCGGAGGGCGGTCGGGTTGTCGACCTCCGGCCCGACGATCCGCACCTCCGGATTCGCCTCCCGGGCGGCCTCGGCGCCGGGGATGAGGACGTAGGTCACGAGGTCCTGGAGGTTCTGGCTGGAGTCGGCCGTGTTGCTGTGCCAGAAGTAGGGATAGTCCGGCTCGTTCCAGAATCCCCAGTAGCGGATGCGGCGGCCATAATGGCGGACCGTCTGGCGTACGAAGCTCTTCCAGGCCTCCGTATCCGGCCGTCGGTTGTCGCAGCCCGGGTTCGTGGGCACGAACTTCGGTGGGTGGGCCGTGGCATCCATGCAGCTCCAGGGGCGGTAGCCGGGGGTCCCCTGCACCGCCCAATCCGGCGCCCACATGAGGTTGGCGTAGACCTGGAGGCCGCTCCCCTCGATGCTGCCGATCTCGGCATCCGCAAAGGAGAAATCGAAGCGTTCGGGGCTCGGGTTGAGCCGATTCCAGTAGAGCCAGTAGCGGGCCCAGCCGAAACCGGCCTCGGCGGCCCGCGCGTAGGCGCCGGCTCCCCACTGCGGCGCCCCAGGCGCCGCGGGATTGATCCCCGAATCGTCGCTCACGCCCCAGCGGTCCCGGTTCCGGGCCTCGGTCGAGTGCAGCGCGATCGTTCCGAGGAGGAGGAGCGCCCATACGGCGGCAAGAGGGGTCTTGGTCATGACGGCCAAAGAGAGCAGACGCGGTGCCACCGGATTGTCGAAGGATCTAAAGATCGACCCAAGGTATATCCTTGGCGCACAGTCTAAGGGGAGGACGGTATGAAGAGAACGCTCCTGTTGCTCCTCGCGGTGGCCGCTCTGGGAGCCCTGGCCGCCGCGCCACGGGTCCCGCGGCCGGCGGCTCCCTCCGGGCCGCCGCCACTCTGGCAGATCTACGAGCAGTCGCTGAAGCGCGCCAAATACGTCGATCTCACCCACACGATCGCCCCGGGCATCCCGGTCTGGCCCGGGTTCGGGGCCTCGACCTTCGGCCCCTCGGTCAATCCCAAGACGGGCAAGCCCTACACCTGGAAGGACGACGGCTTCGAGGCCACCCGCTACCAGCTGGCGACCGACCAGCTCGGCACCCAGCTCGATCCTCCCGCCCACTGGAACCCGGATTTCCCCTCGATCGACGAGCTGCCGCCGACCTTCGCCGTCCGCCCGCTGGTCGTGATCTCGATCGTCGACCCGGTGGCCCGCGATCCGGGGTACGCCCTCACCGTCGCCGACATCCTGGCCTGGGAGAAGCGGCACGGCCGCATTCCGGCCGGCGCGGTCGTCTTCGTGCGCTCCGACTGGTCCAAGGAGTGGCCCAATCCCGAGCTTGCGACCCGTACCCGCTTTCCCGGCCTCCAACTCGCGGCGCTCCAGTTCCTCCACCGAGAGCGCCACATCCTCTTCCACGGCCACGAGCCGCTCGACACCGACACCACCCCCACGCTCGAAGGCGAGGCCTGGCTCCTGCGCAACGGCTACACCCAGGCCGAGGGGGTCGCCCACCTCGACCAGGTCCCGGAGGCCGGCGCCCTGGTCGCCATCGGCTACCCCAAGTTCCAGGGGGGGACCGGCGGCTACGCGCGCTTCATCGCCATCTGTCCGCCCGACTGGCGGTACGGGGTGAGCGTGGGCGAGGTGCCGGAGGCCCCTCTCGCCAAAAGCGCCAAACCGCTCCACTGGGACGAGAAGCTCGGCGTGCGCGTCCGTTAGCGCGCGTAGCCGGCGGCGGGGACCTTGGAATCCGGCGGCAGGAGGATCGACTTGGGGTTGCTCAGCATGCTCCGCCGGCTATTCTTCTCCCGTGCCGCGCGCTACAGCTTGTCCTCGTCGGCCGGCTCGACATCGGGCAAACGCTGAAGAGCAGCCTCGAACTTTTCGCGCGTCCCTGGCCCCATCCCCTCTCTCCATAGCCGGTCTGCCTCTTCTTTTGAAGCGCAGACCTGTACGGTCGGCTTCCAGTGCTCCCCCTCCGTGACCACGCACTCCAGGGTCGAATCCTGGAAGGTGAAGATGTAGTGGACCTTGTCCTCCAGGAAGCTGGCTCGATCGTGTTGCGGATGCACGGAGTTGCGGCGCTCCAGCTCCTGCAGCCAAGGCGAATTTTCGACTCGATGCACGGAGTAGAACTGGAGGCCGCTCTTGGAGAGGGGATGCCCGCGCAGGGCTTCGTCGTTCGGCTCGCCGAATTGGAAGATATGGACCAGCGGGAACCGGATGACGGCCACGGCATCGTCTGCCGTGACGTAGCGCAGCAGCAGGCTCCTCTCATCCGCCCAGATCACCGGCTCGGCCACGGTGTCCGGCTGCGGCCAGGATTCGAGGACAACGACTTTCACTGTTTTCATGGCTCAACGGCCAGGCGGCCGACCGGTCCCGTTCTCCGCATCGGGTAAGAGAACTACATTCTACTCCCCCGCAGCTCCAGTCCAGTCGCAGGCCGACTCGACGAGCCGAGCCTCTCGTAGCACCAGGCCCGAAATCAGGTCCCGGCCTACCGCCGCGATGCCGCGGAGAAGGGCACCCGGAAGGGTTGTGGGAGATGGGGCAGCTACGTCCTTTCAGAGCGATGCATAGCGATAATGCTCGGCACCAGACCCAGCGATCGAGGGGGTGGGAAGGGTCTATCTATCTCCTATACGTCGGGAAGAGGGCCGGCGGCGGTCCAGCCGCGCCTCGTAGGTCGATTCCAACTTGCTTCGCGGCCTCTCCTCCCGGAGTCCTAAACCTCCCCGAGGCCCGCGAGATCTATAGAGGTTGGGGCAAGCCCCGACCTCTATAGGAGACGGAGCGCCTATCGCCACCACCTATCGAGATGGCACGTGAGATAGAGGACTGGATGGCGACAGCTTTCCGCAGATGACAAGCCCGGATCACGGACTCGAAAAGGAGATCGCTATGAGACCGAAGAGCAAGAACCCATTGCGCAGGAGCACATGCCTCGCTCTGGTGCTCGCTGCCCTGGCGCTGTCGGCGCCGGCGTGGGGGGCGCAGACGATCACCATCTGCAAAACGACGGTCCCGCCAGGTGGCACCGGCTTTCAGATCAGCCGCTCAAACGGCGCCGGCGCCCTCCCCTCGTTTACCCTGAACGACGGCCAGTGCACGACCTTCGACATGACCGGCCAGGACCATTTCAACCGCTTCACCGAGACCGTGCCGGGGGGGTGGACGCTCGCCAACATCCTCTGCGTCCACACGACCACCCCGATCACCATCCTTGGCGCCAATCAGAACCCCGCGTTCCAGTCGGGCGACAACACGGTGACGATGGACCTGAACGAGCAAAACGTGACCTGCACGTTCGTCAACGAGCAGCAGCCGTCGTGCTGGGCGGAGATCTGCGTCAAGAAGTACCGCGACACGAACGGCGACGGCGTCCAGGAGAGCGGCGAGCCGACGCTGCCGGGCTGGACCTTCCAATTCGTGAACGGCTCAATGGTCATCTCCACTACAACGAACAAGAAAGGCATCGCCTGCGCCCGCGTGCCCGCGCCGGCGACCTATACGGTCTCCGAGGTGCAGCAGCTCGGATGGGTTCCGACCCTCCCCGCGGGAGGAACGAAGACCGTCACCGTCGCGGCGGGCCAGGTCGTCAACCTGAGCTTCGGGAACCGGCCGAAGAAGAAGGCGGGGACCTAGGTCTCGGCCCCCTGCTTAGCTAAGCTACTGCGGGTGATGTCGTGAAGCGGGGGAGGGCGCTGCCTGCGCGTCGCCGAGTTGGCCAGAGGGATGCGGCGGAACACCTGGAGACGGAGGAGGACATGGCGGCCTATCTGGAGGCCGCGCTGCAAGAAGGCGACACCGCACTCGTGGCGGCCGCCTTGGGGGACATCGCCCGCGCCAAGGGGATCACCCAGATCGCTCGCGAAACGGGGCTGGGACGCGAGAGCCTCTACAAGGCGCTATCCCCGGAAGGGAATCCGGAATTCGCGACCGTTCTCAAGGTGGTGCGGGCGCTGGGTCTGCGACTGCACGCAGCCATCGCGCCTTCGTAGGCGAGGGGGCCACCCGCCCAAAACGCCGTAAAACTCCACCCTATCGCCAAAAAACTAAACCACACCGCCCCAAAACTCCTTTGGGGCAATGAGCATTGAGGTCGACGAGCTGACTGACCCTCAAAAGTAGTAGGTACGCCAACGTGCGCCATCTACGAGGCCTGAGGGCCCGGCCGCCTCCCTCCGAAACGACCGGGCCCCCGCCTCGGCAGCTCCGCGGCTTACGGCGTATCGAACGCCGCGAACAGCCGCGGGCCGCCGGTCTGGCGGGCGATGGTGGCGAGCGCCGCGCCGGTGTTGGGGCCGCTGGTGACGCAGCTTCCCGTGCAGCCGTCGGCGTAGCCGACCAGGACCCGCCCCTGGGCGTCGACCGCGACGTCCATGAAGTCGAGGAGGTTCCGGGTCGCGCCGCAGGTCGTGCCGGCGAGGCAGATCGAGCCGCGCTGCACCGGGTCACCCGGGGTCGCGTCGACCGTCGTCCAGCTGGCGCCGCCGTTGGTGGTGGTCGCGACGTAGAGGTGCCAGACGCCGGGGAAGGTGGGAACGTCGCCGATCCCGTCGGCCCCCGGGGTCGGAGTGCCCAGGAAGGCGTAGGCGGCGCGGTTGCCGTCGCCCCCCACCACCGCCGGGAAGGCGCTGTTCTGCAGGCCGAAGGCGGCGCCCGCGTCCGCCGGCGCCGACCAGGTGACCCCCCGGTCGTGCGAGACGGCGATCCGGGCACGGCCGTCGCCGTCGGCGTAGCCGAAGTAGACCGTGCCGTCGGCGCCGATCCCCACCGAGGGGTCGCTACCGGTCCCAGCGCTGCTGCCGGGAATCGTCCGCACCGTCCAGGTGAGGCCGTTGTTGGTCGACACCGCCACCCCCTGCCCGCCGTTGCAACTCTTGTTGGGGACGTAGGCCGTGCCGTCCGGCGCCACCTTGACGTGGCCGTGCAGGCCGCCGCACTGGAGCACGGTGTAGATCGGGATCGCCGGGTTGAAGGTCAGGCCGCCGGTGAGGCTCGCGGCGCAGGCGGCGTAGGCGATGTTCTGCGAGCAGTAGTAGACGATGTGCTGGACGAGGTTCGGCAGCGGCCAGGCGGCGAAGGAGCCGGCTCCCACCGTCTGGTGGTCGACCCCGGAGGTGATCCCGGTCATCGCCGAGGGCAGCCAGGTGGCGCCGTCGTCGTCGGTCATCGCCATGAGGCTGGTGTTGCCGGCGAGCTGCGCCACGAAGGTGCGTCCGGTCTTCGCGTCGGTCGAGAGGATCGGGTCCAGGGTGGTCAAGCTGGTCAGCGGGTAGCTCACATCCTGCCAGAAGGCGGTCGCCGGCACGTGCGAGTCGTCGAAGCTGACCCGCAGAGTCTGCAGCCCAGAGAGGTACATCACCTTGCCGGTCAACCAGTTGACCCCGATCGAAGGCTCCCCGGCGCTGGTGCCCAGCGGGTCGGGGGCGGGGTAGTTGACGTAGGTGGGGGGACCGGCGGCGAAGGTGGGAACGGCGAGCAGAGAGGCGAGGACGACCGCTCGTACGGCTCGGCCGCGGATGCGCAGGGCGTTCATGCAACCTCCTTGGGTGAAGGGTGCCTGGGGCGACACCCGGGTTCACGAGATTTGCAATTGTCGCGCCCTGATGGACGAAAAGGAGGAGGGAATTCCCCCAGGCAGGCGGATGAATTTCACCCTTCGGCGGTAGGGACGGCCGAGGCGATCAGCTCCTCCAGGGTAAGGTCGCCCAGCTGCCGGCCGCGCGTCTGGGCGAGATCGGCGATCAGGCGCTCCATCCGGGCCTGGATCGCGTCGCCCACCGGCTCGACGGCGCGGCGGGCGCGGTGGTCGTAGGCGGCGAAGACCCGCTCGACGGCGAGATCCGCGGGCTCCGGTCCCAGGAGGTAGGAGCCGCCCCCCGCGGTGGTGCGCAGCAGCTTGTGCGAGAGGAGCGGATTGATCACCCGGTTGAGCTCGCGGGGCGTCAGGTGGACCCTCTCGGCCAGGCCCTCGTGGGTGAGCGGGGGAAGGCCGCGCTCCTTCTGGCCGGCGATCAAGGCCAGGGCGGTGAGCCCCACCCAGCTCGCCTGGAGGGGCAGGTTGGGCTCCCGGCCGTGCGCCAGGACGCCGAAGTTCTGCGCCGTATAAGCGGCCTCGCTCCCCAGGAGCACGATCGTCCAGGTGAGCTCGATCGAGATCATGAAGAGGAGGAGGAAGGCGAAGCTCCCGTAGACGATGTTGACGTTCCTGAAGAACTCGACGTAGGAGGCGAAGCCCTGGCGCAGCAGCTCCAGGAAGATCGAGGCGAAGAGCCCGCCGATCAAGGCGTTGCGCAGCCGGACCCGGGTGTAGGGCACCACCCAGTAGAGGATCGTCAGGCCCACCGTGGTGGCGACGAAGGGGAGCACCTGGAGGAGGACCGACGCCTCGAAGAGCCGGCGCAGGGCCGGGCTCTGGCGCAGAAGGATGAGGCTGGTGAAGGTGGCGCCCAGGAGGAGCGGCCCCCAGAAGAAGAGGAGGACGAAGGAGAGGAGGCGGTTGCGCAGCGGCCGGCGCCGCGACACGTTCCAGATCTTGTTGAAGGTCTCTTCAATGGTCGCGAAGGCGAAGAGAGAGGTGGCGAAGAAGGCGAGGATGCCGAAGCCGTGGATGGTCCCCGCCTGGTCGACGAACTGGCGGATCTTCTCGACCACCGTCTCGTCGGAGTAGGGGAGGACCTGGACGAAGACCTCCAGGCTGCGCCGCTGGTACTGGTTGAAGACCCGGGTGCCGATGAAGGAGAAGGCGGCGAAGAGCGGCACCAGCGAGAGCATGGTGACGAAGGCCAGGGCCGAGGCAGTGAGGAAGATGCCGTCGGCGTGCGCCTGGCGCAGCATGTGGCCCAGGAAGCGCAGGAGTTGCAGCGCGGTGGCCGGAGGTCCCGCCGGGCGCGGGCCGCGGGGCCGCGGGGGGCGTCCGATCCGCGGGGTGCGGGGGGCGCGCGCGGAGCGCCGGCCCCGCCGTGGGCGGCCTGCGGGCGCGGCCGGGGCCGCCGGCCGGCCCTCGCCCTCTGCGTCTACCATGGTGCCGGTAAGTGTACCGCATCCCCCGCCGGCACGAATCCTGCTACATTGTCGACAAGAGACATAGGCTCTCCTCTTGGGAGGATCGCCCCACTTTCAACCTTATTCTTCCATTCCGGAGGTGCACCATGGCCGATACCCCGATCAGCGATGCATTGGACGATCTCAAGGACGGCGTCTCCTCGGCTGCCGAAAAGGCACGTGACGGCGTGAACGACGGCGTCAATGCCGCGCGCGAACGCTGGAAGGGCGTCTCCGACGACGTCCGCAACCGCTACCAGAAGGTGAGCGACGACGTCCGCCGGGGCGCCGAGCGGGCCAGCAAGGAGCTGCGCAAGCAGGCCGACGCGGCGCGCGAGCGCTACGAGGACACGGCGGCGAACGTCCGCCAGGGCTACAAGAAGGTCAAGGGCCAGGCGAGCGACGTCTCCGACCAGGTGAGCACCTACGTGCGGGAGAACCCGGGCAAGTCGGTGTTGATCGCGGCCGGCGTGGGTTTCCTCATCGGCCTGCTGTTCCGCGGCCGCAGCGACGACGAGTAGGACCGACCGCACGCACCTTTCTGGACGAGGAGACGGCGACATGGCAAGCAGTGCATCCGAGATCGCAGACGAGCTGGTCGACGAGCTGATGCCGGTGGGCTTCGACTGGGAGCGCCTGGTGCGCGCCTACCCGATCCCGTCGCTCCTCCTGGCGGGGCTCGGCGGCTTCATGCTCGGCCGGCATCGCGGCTCCCTGGTGGTCGCCGCCCTGTCGAGCTTCGCGGCATCGCAGGTCACCCAGGGGGTCAACGGCCTGCTCGGGGACGAGATCCTGTAGAGTGGAGCGGCGCCCCGGACCGGGGCGGGGCGCTCGCCGACCTTGCGCACGATCCTCCACATCTCCGACGTCCACTTCGGACCTCCGCACCTGCCGCGCGTTTCGGCGGGGGTGCTGGAGCTCGTCTCCGAGCGGCGGCCGGACGTGGTCGTCCTCTCGGGCGACCTGACGCAGCGCGCCAGACCTGAGCAGTTCCGGCAGGCGCGGGCGTTCGTCGACCAGATCCCGGTCCCCACGATCGTCGTCCCCGGCAACCACGACGTCCCGCTCTACCGGGTCTGGGAGCGGGCCTTCGCCCCCTTCCGGGCCTACCGCGCCCACTTCAGCGAGGAGCTGGAGCCGATCTACCAGGACGACGAGATGCTCGTCGTCGGCATCAACACCGCCTTCAACTGGACGATCAAGGACGGCCGGATCCAGTTGAAGCGACTGCTTGCGGTGGGGGCGCTCTTCGAGCGCACGCCGGAGAGCGTCTTGAAGGTGGTCGTCGCCCACCACCACCTGATCCCGCCGCCCAACTTCGGCACCCAGCGGGTGCTCGCCAACGCCTACGAGGCGATCGACCTCTTCTCTTCGGTGGGGGTCGACCTGATCCTCTCGGGGCATCTGCACCAGGCCTACATCGGCAACTCCGAGGAGTTCTACCCCAAGGGCCGGCCGCCGGTCGTCATCCTGCACTCCGGCACCACCACCTCGAACCGCGGCCGCGCCGGCGAGCGGGAGAAGAACACCTGCAACTGGATCGCCTTCGACACCCGGTCGATGGTCGTCTCCCACCTGCGCTGGCACCGCGAGCTCGACCGTTTCGCCGAGCACAGCCGCCACTGGTACCCCCGCCAGGAGCTCGTCCCCTACACCCTGGAGGGCCTCGAATCGCCGGTTCGCCCCCAGGCGCTGCCGGCGCCGCCGACGGTGCCGGTGCCCGACCCGCAGGGGTAGAGCAGGGAACCCCCGCTACCCGGTTGTGCGAGAATCCCCCCGATCCTTTTAGAGGAGGTATCCTTTGAGCCACACGAGACGAGCGATTCCCCGATTCCTCACCGTTCTGGCGCCGGTCGTCCTGGCGCTGGTCGCGGTTGCCCCGGCCTGGGCCGGCATCCACTATCAGGCGGCGACCTCCCAGGAGGGGGCGGGCCGGAACAACGCCGACATGAAGGTCGAGAGCTGGGTGAGCGGTGACAAGGCGCGGGTCGAGTTCCACGAGAGCGCCAACCCGCTGGCCAAGTCGGGCACCTACCTGATCACCAAGGACGGCGGCAAGACCCTCTACCTGGTCAATCCCGAGGACAAGACCTACGCCCTCTGGGACATGAACGCCATGATCGGCGTCCTCGGCGGGGTGATGAACGGCATGGGGCCGTTCCTGAAGTTCGAGTTCAGCGATCCCAAGGTCGAGCAGCTCTCGGAAGAGGACGGCGGCACGGTCGTCGGCCTCCCCACCCGGCACTACAAGTTCCGCACCAGCTACTCGATGAAGATGCGGGTCCTGGGGATGGGCAACTCCGCCGACACGGTGACCGAAGAGGACATCTGGGCGACCACCAAGCTGCAGGACCCCGGCCTCGCCGTCTGGCTGCGCCACGACCCGCCGAAGACCGGCAACGAGCACTTCGACAAGCTGATTGCCGCCGAGGCGGAAAAGAAGCGGGTGAGCGGCTTCCCGCTGAAGACGGTCACCACCACGACGTCGACCCAGAAGCGCGGCAAGCAGACGGTGACCCACCGCACCCTGGAGGTCACCCTGCTGGAGACCAAGTCGATCCCCGACTCGACCTTCGCCATCCCGGCGGGCTACAAGGAGACGCAGATGCTGCCGGCGGCGGAGAAGGAGAAGAGTGTCGACCGGTAAAAGCGGCCCCGGCCGCCAGGGCGAGCGGCTGGGCAGCCGCGAGGTCTTCCGCGGCAACACCGTCCGCCTGGACCTCGACCGGGTCCGCCTGCCCAACGGCCACGAGATGGATTTCGAGATCATCCATCACGTAGGCGCGGCGGCGGTGGTGCCGGTCCTGCCGAGCGGGGAGGTGCTCCTCGTCCGCCAGTACCGCTACGCGACCGGCGGGTATCTGCTGGAGATCCCCGCCGGCAAGCTCGACCCCGGCGAGGCGCCGGAGATCTGCGCCCGGCGCGAATTGGAGGAGGAGACCGGCTACCGTCCGGGGGAGCTCACCCCCCTGGGCTGGATCTGGAGCACTCCCGGCTTCGCCGACGAGAAGATCTGGCTCTACCTGGCGACCGGCCTCGAAGAGGCCAAGCAGGAGCTGCAGGAGGACGAGGTCCTGACCCTCGAAAGGATCCCCTTGGAGGAGGCGGTCGCCCAGGCCGCCTCCGGCGAGCTTCACGACTGCAAGACGGTCTGCGCGCTGTTGCGGGCGGGGAAGAAGCTGGGAAAATAGGGCCTGCCATGAGCGCCGAGCCCATCGCCTGTTCCCTCTCCGGCAGCGAGCTGGCGGCCCGCCGCGAGTCCCTCCTGGCGCGGGTGGGGGCAGCGGCGGTCGCCCACGAATGGCTCCCCACCGGTTTGCGGCTGGAGCTGGCGGAGTCTCCGGCGGTCGTGGACGACGTGCTGGAGCTCGTCCGCGCCGAGCATCACTGCTGCCGTTTCCTCCATTTCCGCCTCGAGCTTGGTCCGGGAGAGGCGCCCATCACCCTCGAGCTGACGGGACCGCCCGGCACGGTCGAGTTCCTGGCGACCCTGGGTTTGGTGGCAGCTCCGTAGGAGCGTTGCGAAAGCCTCCGGGATCTTCCGAAACGCCTCCAGGAACGTCCACGCGGCTGTCACACCAGGAGGAGCCCGCCCGCGCTGCACGGCGCCGACCTTACACTGGCCCGTCGTCTCTGGATATGGCCTGTATCTGCTTACGCTGGCCCATTCTCTCTGGAGCTGGCCCAGATCTGCTTACGATGGCCCATTCTCTCCGGAGCTGGCCCAGATCTGCTTACGATGGCCCATTCTCTCCGGAGCTGGCTCAGATCTGCTTACGATGGCCCATTCTCTCTAGAGCTGGCCCAGATCTGCTTACGATGGCCCATTCTCTCCGGAGCTGGCCCAGATCTGCTTACGATGGCCCATTCTCTCCGGAGCTGGCCCAGGTCTGCTTACGATGGCCCATTCTCTCCGGAGCTGGCTCAGATCTGCTTACGATGGCCCATTGTCTCTGGACACGGCCCGTATCTGCTTACCCTGGCCCGTCGTCCCTGGTTACTCGTACCCTTGGCCGCGCCGGAAGACATGCAGGACGGCCAGATAGCCGGCTGAATCATCGCGTGTGAAACGCACCCGCCAGCCTCCGACGCGGAGCCGGTACTCTTTAGGGCTCTTGCCACGGAGGAGCTTGACGTCTCCCAAGCCTGTGTGGGCGAGGCGCTCTACCGCCTCCAAAATGCGTTCCTGGTTCGGGCGGTCCAGCCGCGAAAGATCGCGCAGTGCCGACGGCTGCCACTGAACCTCGAAGCTCAAGAGAGCCCAAGTTTACGCCGGACTTCTTCGGTGGACAGGGTCTCGCCGCGCTGGCGTTCTTGCCATGCGGAGGCCACGGCGGCGGTCTCCTCGGCCGTTTCGGGCTCGTCGTCCTCCGGGGCGTGGTCGAGGGCCTGGCGCACCAGGTCCCCCGTGGCATGCAGGGCCTCCAGCACACGAGCCGCAGTCGGCAGGTCCGCATCGGGCAGCTCGTCAATCAATTGGTGCAGAGTCTCTCGGGTCATGCTTCTACTCGGGACGGCTCGGTCGCAAGCCGACTCCACTAGCATAGCGCCAATCTGACCTCTGCGCGATCTTCTATCCCCTCACGAATGGTGATGCAGGCTCTCCCGGAGGTAGGGGTCGTTCCGCGCCAGGAGCGGCGCGCGGGAGAGGGAACGCGCGGTCAGGAAGAAGAAGAGGCCGGCATAGCCGGCGGTAATGAGGAGCTCGGGGAGGCCGACCCCGACCCGCGCCAGGACCGGCGGCGCCACCAGGACGTAGAGGTCGAGCCAGCGGCCGACGAGGATGGTGAGGGCGACCGCCTGGAGCACCCGGGGGTTGCGCTTGGCCGAGCGCGACATCAGGACCAGGAAGGGGACGCCCCAGCTGAGCACCGGGACGAGATAGAAGAGCGGCGCCCAGCTCCCCCGGGCACGCAGCACGTAGTGGGTGACCTCCTCGGGGATGTTGCTGTACCAGATGAGGAGGTACTGGCAGACCCAGATGTAGGCCCAAAAAGTGCTGAAGGCGAAGAGGAGCTTGCCCAGGTCGTGGAGATGGCTCTCCTGGACGAGCCCGGCGAGCGCGCCCCGCCGGCGGAGGACGACGACGGTCAGGGTGATCGCGGCGAGCCCGCCGAGGAGGAGGCCGGCGAAGGTGTAGACCGCGAACATGGTGCTGAACCAGCGCGGGTCGAGCGACATCAGCCAGTCGAAGCTGGCGAGCGAGAAGGAGACCGCGAAGGTGACGATGAAAACCGCCGAGAGGCGGACCATCCGCCGGTGCTGGCCGGCCGCCGCGCGGTCCTGGGCGAGCGAGGTGCGGCGCAGGAGGAGAGCGAAAAGGCTCCAGAGGGCGAGGAAGGCCGCCATGCGGGCGAAGAAGAACGGCGTGTTGAGGTAAGCGCTCTTGGCGGCGACGGTCGGGTCGTGGCGCAGGACTTCGGGGCGGGTCCAGGGGTAGAGCGCCTGCCGGCCGAAGTAGAGCGGCAGGGTGAGGAGGGCCGCCACCGGCACAAAGCCCATCATCGCCTCGGGGACGCGGCGGATCACCGTCCACCAGCCGGCGCTCGACAGGTACTGGAGGGCGAGAAAGAGGATGCCGGCCAAGGCGAGCGAGAGGAAGAAGAAGTCGTCGACTAGGAGGGCGGCCCAGACCCGGCGGCCGTCGGTCCAGAGGAGGCCGGCGAAAACGGCCACGGCGCCCAGGGCGGCGAAGGCGAGCGCGGCCCCTCCGGCCGCGCGGGAGGGCGCGAAGGTCGGCGAGATCAAAGGTAACGGTTCGGTGCTCACTTACGGGCCTCCCGCGGCGCGGCGCGTTGGAGCTGCTGGACGTAGCGGATCACCTGCCAGCGATCCTCGGTCGAGATCTGGGCCGCGTAGGCGGGCATGAGCGCCGTGCCGCGGGTGATGACGTGAAAGATCTGCCCCTCGGGCAGCGTGCGCACCCGGTCGCTGGTGTAGGAGGGCGGGTTGGGGAACTTGGGGATGATCGGGCCGTCCCCCTGGCCGGTCTCGCCATGGCACACCCAGCAGAAGGTCCGATAGACCTTCTCGCCCCGCGCCAGGACCTCCGGGGAAGGCGCGAACGGATCGAGGAGCTCGCGCCCGGCGCGCTCCGCCTCCTCCGGGGTCGCCGCGTAGCGGAAGGGCAGGCTGCCGCGCGCCACCGTCCCCGGCACCGGCCGCTGCAGGGTCTGGCCGTTCTTCGTCACCGGGTTGAGGTCGAAGGCGTCGTAGGCCACCGAGCGGGCCATGTCGGGCATGAACTCGTAGCCTGGAGAGGTCTTGCCGCAGGCCACGGCCAGGAGGGCAAGGCAAAAAAGGCTCGAGAGGACCATCCTTCTCATGACTGTCCTCCGTCGATCCGCACGTGCTGCGCTCCGGTCTCGACGAGGAGATGGCGGGCCGCCTCGGCATGGGCGCCCGCCGGGTCGAGCACCAGCACGAAAGTGTCGTCGGTCACTCCTGGCGCCAGGTGCCGTACCGGAGCGGTGGGATGGAGCCGGCTCCTCCAAAGGAAGGCCCCGGCCGAGGACAGGCCGGCCAGGAGGACCGTCAGCTCGAAGGTGATCGGCAGGAAGGCGAGGGCCGAGTTTGCCGGCTTGCCGCCGACGTCGAGTGGCCAATCGATCACCGCCCCCCAGACCTGGAGAGCGATCGCCGCGATCATGCCGGCAAGGCCGCCGAGCAGGGTGACGTAGGGGAGGCGAGTGCGGCGCAGACCCATCGCCTCGTCCAGGGCATGGATGGGATAGGGGGCGTAGACGTCGTCGATCGCGAAACCCCGCTCGCGGGCGAATCGCACCGCCGCAAGGAGGCTCGCCTCGTCCGCGAAGCAGCCGAGGACCCGTTCCTTAAGCATGCGCGCCCTCCTCGTGCTCGGAGATCGACTGCGCTCCTCCCACCACTCCCTTGATCTCCCACATGGCGATCACCGGCAGGAAACGGATGAAAAGAAGAAAAAGGGTGAAGAAGAGGCCGAAGCTGCCGGTGAGCGTCGCCACCTCGATGATCGTCGGCCGGTACATCGACCAGCTCGAGGGGAGGAAGTCGCGGTGGAGCGAGGTGACGATGATCACGAAGCGTTCGAACCACATCCCGACGTTGACCAGGAGTGAGACGACGAAGAGCACCGGCAGCGAGGTGCGCAGCCGCTTCGACCAGAGGAGCTGCGGCACGAAGAGGTTGCAGCTCATCATCGTCCAGTAGGCCCAGGCGTAGGGGCCGGTGGCGCGATTGACGAAGGCGTAGCGCTCGAAGGGGTTGCCGCTGTACCAGGCGACGAAGAACTCGGTCAGGTAGCAGAACCCGACCATCGTACCGGTCAAGAGCAGGATCTTCGCCATCGCCTCCAGGTGGAGCAGGGTGATGTAGCGCTCCAGGTTCATCACCTTGCGGGTGAGGAGGAGGAGAGTCATCACCATGCCGAAGCCGGAGAACACCGCGCCGGCCACGAAGTAGGGGGGGAAGAGGGTGGTGTGCCAGCCCGGGATCACCGAGGTGGCGAAGTCCATGCTGACGATCGAATGGACCGAGACGACCAGCGGGGCGGCGAGGCCGGCCAGGAGGAGCGACAGCATCTCGTAGCGCGACCAGGTGCGGTGCGAGCCGTTCCAGCCCAGGGAGAAGAGACCATAGAGGGTGCGCTTGATGCGGCCTTTGGCGCGATCGCGGAGGATCGCGAGGTCGGGGATCATCCCGACGTACCAGAAGACCAGCGAGATGGTGAAATAGGTGCTGATCGCAAAGACGTCCCAGAGGAGGGGCGAACGGAAGTTCACCCACAGCGGGCCGCGCGAGTTGGGGTAGGGCATCACCCAGAAGGCGAACCAGGGGCGGCCCATGTGGATCGCCGGGAAGAGGCCGGCGCACATGACGGCGAAGATCGTCATCGCCTCGGCCGAGCGGGCGATCGAGGTCCGCCACTTCTGGCGGAAAAGCAGGAGAATCGCCGAGATCAGCGTGCCGGCGTGGCCGATGCCGACCCAGAAGACGAAATTGGTGATGTCGAACGCCCAGCCCACCGTGCGGTTCAGCCCCCAGGTGCCGATGCCGGTCGCGATCTCATAGGTCACCGCCGCGGCGCCAGCCAAGAGGGCGGTGACGGCCACCGCGAAGCAGGCGAACCAGCCGAGGGTCGGGCGCGCGTCGAGCGGCCGGGCGACCTCCTCGGAGATGTCGTGGAGCGAGGGGTTGCCGGCGACCAGCGGCGGACGCAGCCCAAAGTCGACGGGATCGTCCGGCATCTCCCGGAACGGCAAAGCGAGATGGACAGCCATCGTCTCTATCCTTCCTCTAGGCCTCGATACGCAGCTTGGTCAGGTAGCCCACCCCGGGACGCGTGCCGACCTCTTCGAGCACGTGGTAGAAGCGGGGATCGTTCTGCCGGCGCGCCACGGTGCTGCCGTGGTCGTTGAGGTCGCCGAAGACGATGGCGTCGGCCGGGCAGGCCTGCTGGCAGGCAGTCTGGATGTCGCCATCCTTCAGGCCGCCGGTACGGTACCGCCCCTTGAGCTTGCCCTCCTGGATGCGCTGGATGCAGAGCGAGCACTTCTCCATCACCCCGCGCGAGCGCACGACGACGTCCGGATTGAGGACCATGCGCCCGAGGTCGTTGTTCATGTGATAGTCGAAATGGTCGTTCTTGGCGTAGTTGAACCAGTTGAATCGACGCACCTTGTAGGGACAGTTGTTGGCGCAGTAGCGGGTGCCGACGCAACGGTTGTAGATCTGCTGGTTCAAACCGTCCGAGCTGTGCACGGTGGCGAGCACCGGGCAGACCGTCTCGCAAGGAGCATGGTCGCAGTGCTGGCACATCATTGGCTGGTAGACGGTCTCGGGAGCCTCTTCCGATCCGCGGTAGTAGCGGTCGACACGGATCCAGTGCATCTCGCGTCCTCGCCGCACCTCGTCACGGCCGACCACCGCGACGTTGTTCTCGGCCTGGCAGGCGACGACGCAGGCGGCGCAGCCGGTGCAGGCGGAGAGGTCGACCACCATCCCCCAGAAATGCCCTTCCTTCTTGTACTCCGGCCAGAGCGAGGCGAGCTCCGGGCGCTCCTCGTTGCCGGCCCCCGGGTTCTTCCGGTACTCGGCGAGGGTCGCCTCGCGGACGATCGACCGGCCCTCCATGGAGTGGTGGGTCGGGGTGGCGGCCAACGGTTCGTGCCGGCCGGTCCGCTCCAGCCGGAAGCCGCCGGCGGAGCGCTGGGCGAAGCCGCCGGCGAGTGGCATCAGGGGGAAGGCGTTGGCGCCAACCCCGTTGCCCACCTTGCCGGCCGCGGTCCGGCCGTAGCCCAGGGCCACCGAAACGGCGCCGGCCGGTTGGCCGGGCTGGATCTGCACCGGCAGCTCCAGTCGAGCAGTATTGCCAGGGGCAGAGGAGCCATGCAAGGCGACGACGTCCCCCTCGGCGAGGCGG
>DASQPA010000584.1:0-4339 GCA_035644215.1 Thermoanaerobaculia bacterium | reverse complement strand
TGCGCGCCTGGCCGCTCTTCACGTCATAGAGGTAGACGTCGCTGTCCGCGGCCGAGCCGCCGCTCTTCCCCAGGGCGATCGTCGAGCGGTCGGGCGAGATGGCGGCGAAGTCGAGACCCGCCTCGTCCTTGTAGATCATCTTCCGCCCGTAGCCGTCGGCCTGGACCTCGTAGACGTCGAAGAAGCGGGAATCGCGCTCGTTGGTGCCGAGGAAGAAGGAGCGGTCGTCCTCGGCCCAGTCGAAAAAGTTCGCCTTGAGCTTGTCGCCCGGGGTCAGGTCGCGGACGCCGCCCTCGGGCGTCTGCACGTAGACGTGGTCGAGCTCGTTGCCGCCGCGGTCGCTGGCGTAGAGGAAGCGCTCGTCGTGCGGGAAGAAGCCCAGGGCGGTGACGTTGTCGGTCGTCGAGTGGGTGAGGGCGACCGGCGCGCCGCCCGCCACCGGCACGGCGTAGGCGTTGTAGATCCCCGTCTGGTTGCTGGAAACGAGGATCTTCGAGCCGCTCGGCGAGAAGGAGTCGCCGCCGAAGTTGACCGTGCCCAGGAACTGCTCGATGGTGTACTGCGGGACCGTGGCGGCCGCCGGAGCCGTCGCCGGAGCCGTGACGGGTGCCGGCGGGGGCGGGGGCGGTGGGGACGCGGGCTGCGCCGGCGGGGGGGCCGGTGCCGCCGGGGCCGGCGCCGGAGTTTGCGGCGGCGGGAGCGCAGGAGGAGGTGGGGCGGCCGCCGGGCGGGAAGCCGGCTCCACGACCTTTGCCTGCTCGGGCACGGTCCGGCAGCCGGCGAGGAGGACCGTAGCGGCGAGCAACGTCAACACGGTGCGGAGCGGGGTCTTCATGGCGATCTCCTTGGGCCTCAAGAGTACGTTCAATCCGGTCAAGGTTCTTATGAGTTGCCTGGCGAGGTCAAATCCCGCCGCCCGGCTCGGCGTAGCCGGTGAGCTCGACATAGCCGCTGCCGGCGACCGTCCCGGCGACCGCGACCGCCCCCTCCCAGTAGCGGAAGGAGGTGTCGAGCTCCTGGTCGGCGAGGAGGGGACGGACGTCGAGGTCGAGCCCGGCGGCCGGGAGGCGGAGGCGGAAACGGGCGGGATAGCGGGCGCCGCTCCGCGGGCTCGTCCAGCTGCCGCTGGTCTCCAGGCGGAAATCCGCCAGGGAGAGCGGCCGGCTGGACCCGTCCGCCGCGATCAGGGTGCCCGAGGAGGAGGGGTCGACGCTGCCGTCTCTCCGGCGCAGGCGGTAGAGCATGACCTCGCGGCCGTCCGCGAGCTGCAGGGCGAACCAGTCCCAGCCCACCTGGTCGCGGCCGAGCGAGCGGGTGCTCCACTCGCGGTCCATCCAGGCGAGACCGGAAACGGCGAAGCGTTCGCCACCCACTCCCACCGTCCCCGCGGCCGGCATCCGGGAGAGCGAGTAGTAGTAGGAGGCCTGACCGGGCTCGGCCCCTTTCCGCGACAGGCCATGGTCGCCCTCTAAGACCGGCGGCTTGCCGGCTTCGAGGGTGAGGTCGATCGAAGCGGTATCGGCGGCATGAGCCGCAGCCCGGAGATGCATGGGCGTCGCCGTGCTCACCCCCTCCGGGCCCCCCGCCAGGCGACTCGACCAGTCGCCGAGCCAGACCCGGAAGGGGAGGGCCTCGGCGCCGGCCAGGCCCAGGGCGCCGCGCTCCAGGCGCTCGAAGGAGTGGAAGCGGCCTCCTTCCACGTCGGTTAGGGCGAAATGGGCGAGGTAGACCTGGCTTGCCGCCCAGCGGGAGGCCCGTTCCGGCGGGTGCGGGGAGAGGGCGTGGCGGAAGAAGGTGAGCTGGAAGCCGAAGCGCCGGCCCGCCTGAGTCGCCAGGTTGCCGGTGTAGTACCACCACTCGGTACGGAATTCGGGATGGGGGCCGTGGTCCGCGGGGAACCGGAAGGCCCGGGGCGCCAGGACCTGCGCGAAGCCCTCCGCAACCGGCCCCCGCAGGCTCTCGGCGACCGACAGCCGGGCTTTCAGGTCCCGCGGCCGTTCCGGACGGCAGGCCGTGGCCGCCAAGCAGAGGAGCGCGAGCAGAACGAGGGCGAGCCGCCGCGCTTTCATTCCTCCCTCAGGGCGCGGGCCGGCGAGGTGCGGGCGGTGCGGAAGGCCGGGTAGAGGCCGGCCAGGAGAGCGGCCCCCAGGGCGAGGACGATCGCCTCCACGAGCACCCTGGGAGTGGTCTCCATCTGCACGGTCCAGCCGAAGGAGCGCCGGTTGACGACGAAGATCATGATCCAGGCGAGGGCCAGGCCGACCGGGAGGGAGAGGAGTCCCGAGGCGAGGCCGAGGAGGCCGGTCTCGGCGGTCACCAGCTGCCAGACCTGGCCGGGGGTGAGGCCGTTGGCGCGCAGCACCGCGAGCTCCCGGCCGCGTTCGAGCTCCAGGGCGAGGAGGGCCGAGAGCACGCCGATTCCCGCCACCAGGCCGGCCAGCAGGCGCAGGACGCCGGTGATCCGGAAGGTGCGGTCGAAGATGGCGAGCGAGGCCCGTTTCAAGGCTCGGTTGGATTGCACGGTGAGCCCCTCGGTCGTCGCCTGCAGCTGGGCGCGGAGGGCGCGCTCGACGGTGTCGGCATCTGCCCCGGGGGCGAGGGTGAGCGAGAAGCCGGAGAGCCCGCGGTCGCCGAAGGCCGCGAGGTAGGTACGGCGGGCCATCATCACCAGTCCCTGGTCCGAGGCGTAGTCGTAGTAGACCCCGGCCACCCGGAACGACCGCAGGCCGGCGGCGGTGCGCAGGAGGAGGATCGAGCCCACGTCCACCCCGCGGCGGCGGGAGAAGGGCTCGGAGACGATCACCGCGCCGCGGGTGAAGGCGGGGCCGACCGCCGCCGGGTCGCCGCGGCGCAGGAGGAGCCCGCCGCTGTGTTCCCCGCCGGGGTGGAGGACGTCGCGGTCGACGGCGATCAGCCGCACCGGCCCGGTGGGGGAGAGGATCTCGGCGCGGCGGATGCGGTCGACCCGCGCCACCCCGGGGAGGGCGGCGGCGCGATCGGCCAGGCCCGGGTCGAGGGTCGGACCGGCGAAGCCGCCCCCCCGGCCCGGAGCGGTGACGTAGAGGTCGGCTGAAAGCGAGGCGTCGAGCCAGCGCACGACGGTCGAGCGGAAGCTCGCGATCATCACCCCCACCCCCACGGTCACCGACACCGCGACGACCAGGGCGGCCAGGGCCACCGCCGTGCGCGACAGGGCGGCAACCACCCCGCCCGCCGCCAGGCGGCCGAGGAAGCCGAAGAGGGCGCCCATGGGGCGCCGGGCGAGCCGCATGAGACCGACCGTCGCCAGGGGCGTCAGCAGGGCGAAGCCGACGATCACGGCGAAGAGGGCGACGAAGGCGAGGGCGATCCCCCCGGGCAGGGCGAGAAGGCCGCCGCCCAGGGCGAGAAGGCCGGTGCCCACCGCACCGGCCCTCGGCAGGGCCTTTTTGACCCGCGCCTCCAGGGTCGAGCGGGTGAGCACGGCGCGGGGCGGCGCGGTCGTCGCCTCGATGGCCGGTCCGAGGGCGGCGGCGAGGGTCGCGCCGACCCCCAGGGCGAACCCCTTGGCGAGCGTCCAGGCAGGGAGGGCGAGGCCCTGCACCGAGAGCACGAAGTAGAGGTCGTTGATCGTCTGGGTGACCAGGCGCACCAGGCCGCGGCCGAGCGCCACCCCGGCGAGGAGCCCGAGGCCGCTCCCGGCCACGGCGACCAGGGCGGCCTCGGCGAGCACCAGGGCGAAGACCTCCCCCCGGGTCACTCCCAGGGCGCGCAAGGTGCCGAGAAGGGTGCGGCGCTGCACCACCGAGAAGGTGATCGTGTTGTAGATGAGGAAGCCGCCGCAGACCAGGGCGAGGAGGGAGAGGGCGGTCAGGTTCAACCGGAAAGCGCGGGTCATGCTTTCCGTGCTCTCCCGCCGCGCTGCGGCGCGCAGCAGCTCCGCCCCCGGCGGCAGGACGGCCCGGACGCGGGCGAGTAGATTCTTGCCCGCAGATCCCGAAGGAAGAATCAGGTCGATGCGCGACAGCTGGCCGACCTTGCCGGCGATCTCCTGGGCGGTCGCGATGTCGACGATCAGGAGGTCGGCGACCACCCGGCGAGTGTTCTCGTCCTGCGGCTCGAGCGTCCCCAGGAGGGTGACCGCGGCCGCCCGCCCCTCGACCCGCAGGGCGAGCCGACTGCCGGCGGCCACCCCCAGCTCGCGCGCCGTCGTCCCGGAGAGCAGAGCCGTCCCCGGCCGGGTGAGGAGGGCGGCGAGGTCGACCCGCGTCCGGCTCCTGCCGCCGGAGGCCGCGCCGAGGCCCGCGAGGTAGGGCCGGAAGGGCGCCTCGGCGAAGGGATCGATCCCCAGCAGGTGGAG
>DASQPA010000583.1:0-2354 GCA_035644215.1 Thermoanaerobaculia bacterium | reverse complement strand
GGGGTGAGGAGGCCGCTCCCCTCGTCGACGAGGACCGGCACTCCGGCCTCGCGCCCCAGGGCGGCGAGCTCGGCCGGCGCCACCGCGGCGACGAACCCGGTCAACCGGAAGTTGCTGGGGAAGACCTTGAGCAGGAGGGCGGTCTCCGGCCGCAGGGCGGCTCGGTAGTCGGCGAGGCGGGTGCGGTTGGTGGCGCCGACCTCGACCAGCCGGGCGCCCGAGGCGGCGAGGATCTCGGGGATGCGGAAGGAGCCGCCGATCTCGACCAGCTCGCCGCGCGAGACCACCACCTCCCGCCCCGGGGCGAGGGTGGCCAGGGCGAGCACCAGGGCCGCCGCGTTGTTGTTGACCACCACCGCCGCCTCGGCCCCGGTCGCCAGGGTGAGCAGGCGCTCGACGCGGGCGTTTCGCTGGCCTCGCTTGCCCGTCGCCAGGTCGATCTCCAGGTCGCAGTAGGCGGTCAGCAGGTCGGGGAGGGCGCGGGCGACGCTCCGCGGCAGGGGGGCGCGGCCGAGGTTGGTGTGGAGGAAGATGCCGGTTGCGTTGAGCACCCGGGCGAGGGGGGGACCGAGGGCGGCGACGAGCCCCTGCTCGATCCGCTGGGGGAGGGTGGCGAGGGCGGCCTCGATATCGGCGGCGGGAGGGGGCGGAGCCGGTGGCTCTCCCGCCAGCCAGGCGCGCAGGGCCTCGACCTCCCGCCGGGCTTGGACCCGGACCTGATCCCGCCCGTATAATGCAATGAGCTTGGCGACGCCAGGATCGGCGAGCAGCCGATCGACCGCGGGGATCGCGCGACGGGCATCAGAGGTTTCGGGGTGTTCCATCGCCGGTGCCAAGCCATTCTAGGAGATTCGTGGACCCCAAGCGAAGCGCCAAGCCCGGTGGAGCGGGCGGACCCGGCCCGTCGAACCCATCGGGACCCCGATGGCCGGGGAGCCCTGCCGCGGGCGCGGGCCTGCGCCGCCAGGGTCCGCCGCCGCCCACGGTCCCGGTGCTGCTCGACCAGCTGGGCCGCGACATCAAGCAGCTCCAGGTCGACTTCGAACGCTTCTTCAACGGTGCCCTCCCCTTTCCCCCCGAGGAGCAGCGCAACCGGGTGCAGGTCCAGCTGCGCAACCTGCGCAACCTGAACCTGACCGCCGCGGTCGACAACTTCCGCCTCGCCGACCTCGAATCGCGCTACAACACCTACAATGAGCTGTGGAACCGCCGCATCCGCGACATCGAGGAGGGCCGGCGGATCGTCGCCCGGCCGGCCGCTCCCGAGGTGCCCCAGTTCGACGTGCAGCGCGGTATCGTCGTCGCCGGTCCCGTCGAGCCGGAGGCCGCCGAGGCACTCTACCAGGGCCTGGCCCGTTCCGAGGCACCGAAGTTCGACCTCGACAGCTTCCGCACCTACCTGGATCGCCAGGCGGCGGCCATCCGTGTCCGCACCGGCTGTGACCAGGTCCAGTTCCGCCTCGCCAGCGAGGACGGCAAGCTCAAACTGAAAGCCCGACCCGTCGGCGAAACCGCGGGTTAGAAGGAGATCCCGAGTGCGCAGACCTCTCTTGATCCTGCTCGCGCTGTCGCTGGTGGCCATGGCGGCGATGGCCGCCATGGCGGCCATCGCCGCAGCCCCGCTGGCGCCCAACCTGGCCAAGGCGCTCGACGCGCAGCACAAGCTGACCGTCGAGCACCCCCAGGATGCGGGCGCCTGGAACGATTACGGCAACCTCCTCCTCCTCGCCCACAAGGTGGACGAGGCGGAATCCGCCTACCGCCATGCGGTGGAGATCGACCCGCAGAAGACCTCGGCCCTCTTCAACCTGGGCCTCCTCGAACAGCAGAAGGGCCACCGCAAGGAGGCCCTGGCCCTCTACGGCCAGGTGACCGGCATCGAGCCGCAGCACGCCTGGGCGCACTACCAGATCGGCGCCATCTACGAGGCGGAGGGGAAGGCGGAGAAGGCGATCGACGCCTACAGCCGCGCCTTCGCCTTAGACCCCCAGCTCGCCTTCCGCGACGTCAACCCGCAGGTGGTCGAGAGCAAGCTGGTGACCCAGGCGATGCTCAAGGCCTACCGCGAGGGCGCCCGGTCGCCCGAGGCGCCGAAGGTCTACGACGACCCGAACCGGATCGCGGCCCTCCTCGTGCCACCGCCGGCCCCGACGACCCCCGAGGCGACCGAGACCGCCGCCAAGCCGGACCCGAACGCCAAGAAGCGGCCGGCCGCGGGGGCCGCCGCGCCTCCGGGTGTCGGGGTCCCCGGCGTCGGCGTTCCGGGGGTGGCGGGCCAGCGCCCCACCGTGCTGCGCGAGGGCAACATCGAGCGCGGCAGCCCGGTCGGCCAGGCGCTGCCGCCGGGCCAGGCC
>DASQPA010000582.1:0-3212 GCA_035644215.1 Thermoanaerobaculia bacterium | reverse complement strand
CCGCCTCGCCGATCCGCCAGTGTCCGGCGGGGAGCCCCTGCCGGCGGATGGCGAGGGCCTCCGCGAGGAGCGGCTGGGCGGCGGCCGTCTCGCCGCGTTCGAGGAGGAGCCGGCCGAGCCCGACCAGGGGGTGGGCGATGTAGGGATGCCCGGCCGGCAGCTGCTTCCGGTAGAGGGCGAGGGCGGCACGGTAGCTCCCCTCCGCCGCCAGCTTGTCCCCGGCCGCCGCCTGGACGATCCCGAGGTCGTGGAGGACGGTCGCCAGATCGGGGTTCTCCGGCCCCACCGCCTGGCGCTGGATGTCCAGGGCTTCGAGGAGGAGCGGCAGCCCCGCTTTCGGGGCGCCGCGGGCGTTCAGCAGCAGGGCCAGGTTCTGCAGATTGACGGCGACCTCCGGATGGCACGGCCCGAGCACCTTGCGGTTGATCGCCAGGGCCTGGCGGAGGAGCGGCTCGGCCCCCGGGAGATCGCCCTTGGCCTGGAGGAGGGCGGCGAGGTTGTTGAGGCTCGCGGCCACCTCCGGATGGTCGCTCCCGAGGAGCCGCCAGCGGGTGGCGAGCGCCTGGCGGCAGAGCGGCTCGGCGGCGGCGAGCTCGCCGCGCTCGTGGAGGAAGAGGGCGAGGCTGTTGCGGCTGGCGGCGACTTCCAGGCTCTCCGGGCCGAAGAGCTGCTCGCGCAGCGACAGGGCGCGGCGCAGGAGCGGCTCGGCGGCGCGGAAGTCGCCCTTGTCCGAGAGCAGGTCGGCCAGGCTGTCGAGGCTCGCGGCGACCGCCGGGTGCGCCTCGCCGTAGAGCGCGCGGCGGCGGGCGAGGGCCTGGCGGTAGGCGGCCTCGGCGCGGTCGTAACGGCCTTCGGCCTGCCAGAGGTCGCCCAGCCGGCTCCAGCTCTCGGCGACGTCCGCGGCGCCCGGCCCCAGGGCCTTCTGGCGCAGAGCGAGCGCGGTGGTCAGGAGCGGCTCGGCGCGGTCGTAGAGGCCGAGCCGCTCGTAGACCCGGCCGAGGGCGGAGGAGAGCGCCGCCCGCACCTCGGGCTGGCCGCGGAGCTCGCGGTCGACCCGGGTGGCGCCGCGGTCGAGGATCTCGCGGGCGGAGAGGTCGCGGCCGCGCGCCTCGCCGGGGTCGGAGACGGCGAAGAGGTCGACCAGGAAGGCGAGCGCCCGTTCGGCCTTGTCGCGCTCGCGCGCCGTCCGCGCCGCCTGGACGGCGAGAACGGTGGCGAAGCTCGCGAGGAGGGCGAGGAAGGCGAGGCCCAGGGCGACCGCCACCCGGTGGCGGCGCAGGAACTTGCCGGCGCGGTAGGCGAGGGTGTCGGGCCGGGCGGCGACGGGGAGCGCCGCGGCGTGGCGGCGCAGGTCCTCGGCGAGCTGCTCGGCCGAGCCGTAGCGCCGCTCCGGCGCCTCGTGGAGGGCCTGCTGGACGATGGTGTCGAGGTCGCCGCGCAGCCTTCGTACGAGCTCGGGGGGAGAGGCGCCGCGAGCCGCGGCGACCGCCCGGGCCTTTGCCGCCGGGAGGCCGGCGACCACGGCGCTCGGCCGTTCCGGCGTGGCGGTCGCGCCGGGTGCGCCGGGCGTGGGGCGCCTTCCGGTGAGCAGCTCGGCGAGGAGGACGCCCAGGGAGTAGACGTCCGAGGCGGTCGTCACCGGCTCGCCGCGCGCCTGTTCGGGGCTGGCGTAGGCAGGGGTCAGCAGGCGGCTCGCGGTGCGCGTCCGGTCGGCCTCCTCGCCCTCGGAATCGAGCAGCTTGGCGATACCGAAATCGAGCAGCTTGACGGTGCCGTCCGCGGTCACCAGGATGTTCCCGGGTTTCAGGTCGCGGTGGACGACGAGGCTCGCGTGCACGGCGGCGACCGCGGCGCAAACGGTGCGGAAGAGGGCGAGCCGGGCCGCCACCGGCCGCCGCCGGCGGTCGCACCAGGCGTCGATCGGTTCGCCGAAGACCGCCTCCATGACCACGTAGGGGAGGCCGTCGGCGGTCACCCCGGCGTCGAGGAAGCGGGCGACGTTGGGGTGGTCGAGGCGGGCCAGGGCGCGGCGCTCGACGGCGAAGCGGCGCCGCAGGTCGGCCCCTCCGAAACCCAGTCCCAGCCCGGCGAGGAGCTTGACCGCCACCGGCCGGCGGTCGGGGTCGTCCTCGCGCACCGCGAGATAGACCGCGCCCATGCCGCCACGGCCGAGCTCGCGCTCGATCCGGTAGGGGCCGGCCCGCCGGAGCGCGGGAGCGAGCGCCTCCGCCTCGCCGAGGATCGCGGCCTCCAGGAAGTCGCCGGTCGCCGCTTCCAGCGACTCATGGGCCGCGAGCAGCGACTCCACCTCGGCGCGCAGCGCGGGATCGCCCTCGCACTCGTCGTCGAGCCAGCCGGCGCGGGAGGCGGACGGCCGGGCGAGGGCGGCGTGGAAGAGGGCCTCGATCCGGGCCCAGGAGTCGGGGTCCTGGAGGGGCTCGCCGGGCCAGAGAGGCTCGGCGCTCATGGCGTGCCGCCCCGCAGCCGGCGGAAGAGCCAGGCGCGGGCGAGCCGGGTCTCCAGGACCACCGTGGCGGGCGAGACGCCGAGCACCTCGGCGGTTTCCGGCAGCGTCGAGCCGGCGAAATAGCGCAGCTCGATCGCCCGCGCCTTCCGCGGATCGAGGCGGGCGAGCTCCCCGAGGGCATCGTCGAGCGCCAGGAGCTCCTCGGGAGAGCCGCCCGGGGTGACTCCCGGCACCGCGGCGGCGAGGGTGGGGGTCAGGGGGATGGGGGAGCCGCCGATGCCGCCGACACCGCCGGCGCCGCCGCGCTTGGCCGCGGCGCGGCCACGGGCGTGGTCGACGAGCAACCGCCGCATCACCTGGGCGGCGACGGCGAAGAAGTGGGCGCGGTCGGCGAGCCGCACCCCGCCGCCGGAGGCGAAGCGGAGATAGGCCTCATGCACCAGGGCGGTCGCCTGGAGGGTATGGTTGGGCCGCTCGGCGGCCAGGAAGTGGGCGGCCAGCCGGCGCAGCTCGCCATAGACCAGCGGCATGAGCCGCGAGAGGGCTCCCGAGTCCCCGGCGCGCCAGGCGGCGAGGAGGAGGGTGACCTCCGCGTCCGCCTCTTCCGCTGGCGGCGCCATCAGCGCACGGCTCTCCAGGCTGCTCTCCCGCGACAGTTTGGCACCTCCTATAGAGGTAGGTGCCGCGAGCGGCGGAAATGCGGGCGGTCCTGGTCCTGGATCTCCTCCCGGTGGAAGCTGCTGAG
>DASQPA010000581.1:0-10759 GCA_035644215.1 Thermoanaerobaculia bacterium | reverse complement strand
AGGAGCAGCAGACGGCAGGTGAGCCCCAGGGTCTCGACCAGGACACCGCTCCGGAAGTTCCACACCAGCCGCCGCAGGACGTCGACCCCGGGGTCCCCGGCGAGCCGGTCCGGCACCGGAACCGAAGAGGGGCGGCCCACGACGAGGGCGGCGAGCCCGTCCTCCCAGGCCTCGGGGGTCAGGTCCATCGGCGCTACGCTCGACCCTGCGGAGGCCGGGAGGTCGCGCGCGTCCTGGGTGGGGGTCCCTCCCCCCTGGGAGGGGGAGGGTTGGGTCAGGGGGGAGGCCAGGAGGGGGGCGTCGCGATCCGCGGACTTCCCCTCCCAGACCTCGCGCAGCTCCGCAATCTGGCGGCGGACGCCGTCTAAGCCAAAGCGGGTGAGGAAGGTCGCGGTGATCTCGAAGATCACCGCCTTGAGCGCGGGCAGCTGCGGCAGAATCCGCCGGGTGAGAGCGACGAGCGGCCCGGGCACGGCGCCGGAGTGGGCGTCGAGCCAGTAGCCCTGGAATTCGCTCCCCCCCGCCAGGTGAACCTCCCAGATGCGCGGGAGGGGCAGCTCGGCGAGCACCGCCTCCACCCGCTGGCGGCCGTTCTGTTCATTCGCCCAGAGGTTGTGGAGATCGAGGACGATGCCGCAGTCCGCCGCCTCCGCCACCGCCGCCACGAAGGCGCCGTCGCTCATCTCTCCGGCGCGGGGTTGCAGGTAGTTCACCCCGGTCTCGACGGCGAACGGCACCGGCAGGTGCGGGGCCACGGTGTGGATCGAGGCGACCGCGGCGGCGACTCCCGCCGGCGTCTGGAGCGGCGGCAGCAGGAAACCGGTGGCGAAAGGCCCGTCGGGACCGGCCGCCCGGTTGAAGGCCAGGTGCTCGCTCGCCCAGGGCGCTCCCAGGCTCTCGATCATGTCGACGAAGAGCGGCAGGTGGAGGGGATCGGGAGGCCGGGAGCCGCCGATGGGAAAGCCCACCCCGTGGACGAGCTTCGGCTGGGGCAGGGCGCGCAG
This sequence comes from Thermoanaerobaculia bacterium, assembly GCA_035644215.1. Classification (GTDB taxonomy): domain Bacteria; phylum Acidobacteriota; class Thermoanaerobaculia; order Multivoradales; family UBA5704; genus DASQPA01. The sequence goes on along the minus strand of DASQPA010000581.1, from coordinate 9,755 downwards.
GCGATCCAGGGCGGACCGGTCCGGCCGGTACGGTTCCGCGGGATCGGCCGTCTTTGTCCAGAGGGTTTCTGGCTCGACCTCGACGACCGAGATGAGATCGGCCTCCGCCGCGAGCAAAGGCTCCAGGGCGGGGGTGTAGATGACCCCCACGCCCAGGACGGGCAGGGCCACGGGCCTCAGCGTGCGGTCTTTCCCCCGCCGGCTGCCGGGTTGGTCGGGCCGCTCCCCCCTACCGTCGGCGCGTGCACGTTCCCGGTCTCATCCACGATGAACTCACGGATGACGTCGTACCGGATGTCGAAACCGGAGTGGCAGGCCTCGCAGCCCAGCTGGCCCAGAACCTTCCGCGTCACGCTGTTCATCGCGTCCAGTTTGTAGAAGATCGCGGCGGGAATCGTCACGCGCACGACCGGTCCCAGGGAGCTCGTAGCGGCATCGGTAAGTCCTTGATTGAACGCCATGGCCCTGTCCTCCGTTCAGGAAGGTTTTTGGGGGTGCCCCGCAAAGGGGGGCTGGACGAACCTCGACCTTATGAGAACTTCGCTACGAATGCAACTGCGTCTCATCGTGTGGTCGCGTCAGTCGGTGGGGCGGGCGTACCGGTACCGCGGCTGGGGCAGGAGATGGGCGACGGGCGCCCCCGGTTCGACCAGGGCGCGAGTGATCAGCTTTTCGAGGTCGGCGGCGACGTCGGCCATCGTCTGCTCGTTGAAGCGGGCGGCGGTGCCGACCAGCACCAACCGCAGCTGTTCCCGGTCCTCGTGCCCCATGACGAGGAGATCGTATTTGGGCGCCTCCAGATCCGGCCGCCGTCCCTCGTAGGAGAAGATCGCCTGCTCCCGGTCCCAGGTCTCCAGGGAGGTCTCGGTGGGGAAGCTCAGCATGTTGAAGGCGACGCGCGACAGGTAGCGGCGGCCGGGGTAGAGCTCCAGCATCAGCTTGGGAAACGAGACGTCCTGATTGCAGTAGTCCTCGACCACGCCGTCCCGCGTCCGCCGCAGCGCCTCGGCGAAGCTGGGATGGCCCGAGAGGTCGGTTCTGTGGGGCAGCGAATTGATGAAGAGGCCGACGACGGCGGCCAGCTCCGGATGCAGCCGGCCGAGCACCATGGATTCGATCACAACGTCGGTCTCGCCGGTGTAGGCGGAGAGCAGCAGCCCGAAGGCGGCGAGGAGCAGGATCGCCGTGGTGGCTCCCTGCGCGCGGGCCAGGTCGCGGATGCGGGCGGTGACCGGCGCCGAGAACCCGCAGCCCGATTGCACGGTGCCCTTCCCCTGCCGCGGCAGGTCCGGCCAGTCCCCCTGGAGCACGAGGGGGATGGGGACCGCGGCCAGGCGCTCGCGCCAGTATTCGAGCTGCCGCAAGACGACCGCGCCCGCCGCGATCCGCCGCTGCCAGACGGCGAAATCGGCGAACTGGATCGGCAGCTCCGGCAGCGGCGACGGGTGACCGGCGGCGAACGCCGTGTAGAGGGCGGCGAGCTCGGCGCGCAGGAGCTCGATCGACCAGCCGTCGCCGAACAGGTGGCAGAGGTTCAGGAGCAGAGTGTGATCGGTCTCGCCGAGCCGCACGAGCTGGGCCCGGAACATCGTCATCGCGGTCAGGTGGAGGGGCCGGGCGGCGTCCTCGGTGGCGAGCCGCCCGCGCTCCGCCTCCCGCGCCGCGGGGCCGAGGCGGGTGAGGTCGATCAGGGGGACTGCCAGCCGGCCGGGTGGCTCGACCACCTGGCAGAGCGCCCACGGTTCTTCGGCGGCGCGGACCAGCCGGGAACGCAGCCCTTCCTGGCGGCGTTCGAGCTCGCGCAGGCTGGCGAACAGCACCGGCAGCGACACCGGCAGGTTGAAGCGCACGACGAAGGGGAGGTTGAGGTTGGCCGAGGGCTCGCCGTTGAGCGTTTCCCAGGCCCACTGCTGATAGAAGGTCGCCGGCAGCCGCCCGTCGCGCGGCACCCGTTCGATCGGCGGCAGGTCCTCCACGACCGCCGGGCCGGAGGGGCGCTCCGCTACCACGCTCGCCGGCATCTCCGGCAGCGGCCCGGTCGCCGTCACGCGGCGTCGTGGGAGAGGCCGCAGCTCGGGTGGGGCTGGAGGGGTGGACATCGGGAGCGCTCCGCCCAGCGATTCTAAATCACAATAGATTCGAGAATCCGCTGTCACCACTCCGCCTCCCCGCCGCCATCGCCGGATCACCCGGCGATCGCAGCATGGCGGCATGGGGCCTGCAAGACCGCGTGACGAGAGGTAAGGTAGGCGCGTATGCTAGACAGAGGTCTTCTTGGTGAACGAACGCGTCGCTCCCCTGGCGAGCCGGTCTGCGGTCCGCCGGGTCTGATTCCGATTGCCATGCTCCACGAATCGAGCTCCGGCCCTCGCGCCTTCCCCCCCGACTCGACCGGCCTGGCCGGCGGGCCGTTCCTCGTCGTCAGCTTCGCCGACGTGGCGCCCCACACCCAGCGCGCCTGCCAGGAGTTCCTCCCCCAGCTCGCCCAGGCCGGGGTCTCCCGGGTCTCGCTCCTCCTCGTGCCCTGCTGCCAGGGGGCCGAGTCGATCCTCGGCCGCCCTTACTTCGGCCGCTGGATGCGTTCGCTGGTCGAGGCCGGCCATGAGATCTGCCTGCACGGCCCGCCCCACCTGGCCGAGGCGGGGACCGCCCTCTGCGCCCAGCTCGGGGTGGCCGCCGCCGGGTTCATGCCGCCCGAGGGGCCGCTCGCCCCCGAGGCGCGCGCCGCCCTGGTCGCCGGCGGCTTCGCCTATGCCGCGACCGCCTCCGGCCTGGACCTCCTGCGCTCCGGCCGCCACCTTCCCGCCCCGGTCGTGCGGCTCGACGCCGGCAGCTCCTGGCGGGTGCCGGACGCCTGGCTCCGGGCGCGGCTCGTCTACGCCGCGCGGCGCGGGGCGCCGGTCCTCCGCCTGGCGGTCCAGCCCTGTGCCCTCTACCAGCCGGCCCTGCGCCAGACTCTCCTCACCCTCGTCCGCGAGGCCCTGGCCACCCGTACCGCCGCGACCTGCGGCGAGCTCGCCGCCCGCGCATCGGCGTTCCAATCGGCGTAAGATCCCACTTGGGAGTTGTTGATGGAGAGGCGTCTCGATCAGGACCTGAACCGCATCCGCCAGAGCCTGCTGCGCATGGCCGGCACGGTGGAGGAGATGGTGGCGCGGGCGACCCAGGCGCTCCTCGACCGCAACGCCGAGCTCCAGCGCGAGGTGGTGCGGCAGGACCGCGAGGTCGATCAGATGGAGATCGACATCGACGAGGCCTGCCACAGCGTGCTGTCGCGCAAACAGCCGGCGGCGGGCGACCTGCGCTTCCTGGTGGCGGTGATGAAGATCAACAGCGACCTGGAGCGCATCGGCGACTCGGCGGTCAACATCGCCCATTCGGTCGAGCCGCTCCTCGCCCAGGCGCCCCTCCCCACCCGGGTCGACCTCCCGCTCCTCTCGCAGCGGGTGCAGGAGATGGTGCGCGACAGCCTGAACGCCTTCGTCCGCCGCGACGCCCGCCTGGCCTCGGCGGTCCTGGCGAGCGACGACGAGGTCGACGGCCTCTACCGGCAGATCTTCCGCGAGCTCTTGACCGCGATGATCGAGGACCCCACGACGGTCACCCGCGCCCTCCACCTGCTCCTCATCGCCCGCAACTTCGAACGCATCGCCGACCACGCGACCAACGTCGCCGAGGACGTCATCTACTTCGTCGAGGGCAAGGACGTGCGCCACCCGTCGGCCGAGACGAGGTGAGGGATCGCAGGAGCACTCTCCCCCCCTCCCGACAACCACGCCGGTGATAGGATACGAACCAGCTGTCTAGACCGGAGAACGCGGGAAGGAAGCCATGCAGACTTTCGCCGAGGAAACCAAAGCGATTCAACCGGCGATGTCGGCGATAGCGGCCGAGTCGCCGATACCCGATCGCCCCCACTCTGCGGAAGGCCGTGGTCCGAGCGCCATCCTCAACCTCCAGCGCACGATCGGGAATCAAGCCGTGCAACGGCTCCTGAACGCGAACGCCGCGCGCCGCAAAGCGGAGGCAGGGGGGGCGCGTTCCGCAGCGAAGCCGCCGAAGCCGCCGGTGGTCCTGCAGCGCAAGTGTTCCTGTGAGGGGACGGGAGGCGGTTGCGCCGCGTGTGCCGAGGAGAAGGAATCGACCGTACAGCGCGACGCTGCGGATCACGACGAGCCGAGCGGGGTCCTGCAACGGCAGACCGGCGATCCGTTCGCCGATCCATTGGGCGAAAAGGACAAACCCAAGGTCGACCCGGCGACGGCCAGGGTCAACCAGGCCTGTGGAACGCCAGCCGGCAAGTTTCCCTGGGTGGAAATCGCGCCGGACATCTTTTTCCTTCTCAAAGACGACACCCCTCTGATGCTCCCCCCACCCGACGTCGTGACGAGCGGGTGTTTTCCGGGGCGCCTGGCGAACGTGGCCCTCTTCTCGGGCTCGCCGGCGTGGCAGATGCCGACCGGCTGTGACACCTGCAAGGTTACCGGTACGGGCTCCAAAGCCGGTTCGACGGCCGGAATTCAGGTCGGCTACATTCAGACGGTCGAAAAATGTCTGTCCGGCGGCGTGTACTTCCAACAGGACCCCACGGGGAAATGGGTCCCGGCCGGGAACGATTGGGTCTGTGTCGACAACACCCGAGACGGCTTTGCAGCTTCGACCGCGCCGTGGGCTGGGCCAGACCCCAATGGAAATTTTGGTCCGCAGCCCTTCGGCTCGTGCCCCGCCTTCGCGGACCATCCCTATGTGAAATTGCCGAACGGTCAAAACGTCGTCAAAACAGGAGGAGTGGACCGACCCCAATGGCCGCTGCGCCGGATGCGGATCGACGGCATCTTCCATACCTGGCTCGTCGCGCAAGCGCCCAACAGCCCCCTGGTCTACATTCATCACTGGAGCTTCCAGTGCTGGGTCGTCTCCGAGCTCAGCGACGATGCCGATCCGTGCAATAAGACGGGTTGGCAGACGATGAACATGAACAAACTGCTCACCAGCGGCCCCGGCAAGGGATCGGCAACTCCGGTCTTGACGGGTGGAATTGCGAATAATCTGAAGAAGAAGTGCTAGCCGCCCCGCGGTGCGGTCTGAAACCGCCGGCTCCCGCTCCCGTAGTGGAGGGCAGGAGGTGACCTCACCATGTTGGGAATCGCCGCGCTCTTCATCCTCTTCGCCCTCGGCGTGGGGTTGTTCCTGGTGCTCGCCCTGGTGGCCGGGCTCCTGAAGCTGGTCTTCCGGGTGGCGCTCCTGCCCCTCGCCCTGGGAGTCGGCCTCATCAAGCTCCTCGTGCTGCCGATCGTCGGCCTGGTCCTCGTCTTCGTCCTCGGCCCCGTCCTTCTGGCGGTGGGCGCCGTCCTCCTCGTCCCCCTGCTGCTCCTGGGCGGCCTTGTCGCCGTGGCCTGGGCGGGCCTCCACCTGATCGCCGCCGTCTGACGCGCTGGAATCGAACCTGCACGGAGCGTCCGTTTTTCGGCACGCTCCATGCATGTTTTTCGCGGCCAGCTATGTCGAACCACGTCCCGCGACGGCTTCCAGCGCTCCGGGCTCTCGCGGCCCTGCCGCTCCTCGCCCTCCTCGCCCTGACGTCGGGCTGCACCATGCTCTCGCTCGACAAGCGGAGCGTCTACAAGTACGACCGCCCCTTCGCGGTGAAGGACGCCGCGTTCCGCCGCTCGCTCGACGGCTTCGGCAATTCGATGGTGCCGGGCAACCGCGTCGAGATCCTCAACAACGGCGACGCCATCGTCGGCGGCATGATCGGGGCGATCCAGCAGGCCAAGGCGACGGTCAACCTCGAGGCCTACATCTTCGCGGACGACCGGGCGGGCAGGATCTTCGAGACCGCCCTGGTCGACGCCGCGCGGCGGGGGGTCGAGGTGCGGGTGCTGGTCGACGGCACGGGGAGCAGCCTCTCCGGGTTTCTCCTCGCCCGGATGCGGAAGGCCGGGGTGAAGGCCTACGTCTACCACCCCATACGGCTGTGGAGCATCTACAAGATCGGCCGGCGGACCCATCGGAAGATCCTGGTCGTCGACGGCACCATCAGCTTCACCGGCGGCTTCTGCATCGCCGACAACTGGCTCGGGGATGCCCGCAACCCCAAGGAGTGGCGGGACACGATGGTGCGCGCCACCGGCCCCGTCTCGGCCCAGATGCAGGCGATCTTCAGCGAAGACTGGACCTATACGACCGGCGAGATCCTCGCCGGCGACAAGTTCTATCCCCACCTCGCCGAAGCCGGAGAGGTCGAAGCGCAGGCGGTCAAGATGTCGCGCGGCGACTCCTCCTCGCTCGCCGCGATGCTCTATTTCATGGCCATCCAGTCGGCCGAGACCTCGATCCACATCCAGAACGCCTACTTCGTCCCCGACCGCCAGATCCGCGAGGCGCTGGTCCGGGCGGCGAAACGCGGCGTCGACGTGCGGATCATGGTCCCCGGCCGGAACATCGACATGCCGCTCGTGCGCATGGCCTCGCGCATCCACTACGGCGAGCTCCTGGAGGGTGGCGTCCGGATCTTCGAGTACAACCGCACGATGATGCACAACAAGGACGCCGTCATCGACGGTATCTACAGCCTCGTCGGCTCGATCAACTTCGACGCCCGTTCGCTGCGCGAGAACGCCGAGGAGAGCCTGGCCTTCTACGACCGCGACTTCGCGGCCCGACTCGAAGCGTCCTTCGCCGCGGACGAGAAGAACTGCCGCGAGGTGACCGACGCGAGCTGGAAGCGGCGCGGCATCCACATTCGCCTGGCCGAGCTCTTCTCGGTCTTCTTCCAGCCCCTCTACTAGCTCTTCTCGCCGCGCCAGCCTTCGGCCACCACCAGGGGCAGGTCCTCGAAACCGCTGACCGGCTCGGCGACCGGCGCCGTCAAGTCGGCGGCGCGGGCCGCGTGGAGCGCCAGAAAGGCGCTGAGCTGCCGCGACCAGGCGGTGACGTACGGCCAGTCGTGCCACCCCTCGGACGCGCCACCTGGCGCGCCACCAGGTCGACGTTGGTCTGGCGCAGAGTGGCGTAGCGCGCCAGCGGCACCAGCTGCATCCCCGCCACCAGGCAGACCGCGGCCCCCTTGAGCAGGGCGAACCGGCCGCCGGAGCGAGAGAGCGCGCCCCCGAGGGTATCGAGGGCGGTTCCGAGGAGCGCTAGGAGCGGCAGGAAGTACCAGGGACGCGGGCTGTAACCCAGGACTTTCAGGAAAGCGCCGTTGGCGAGGAGGGCCAGGACCAGGGTGAGGGCGGCGAAGAGGGCCGCGTCGTGCATCCCCGGCATCCCCGGCTTCCCCGGCGGCTCCCCCCGCCGCCACTCCCGGACGAGCGCCGCCAGGCCGGCCACCAGGAGAAGCAGCCAGACCCAGCGCACGGCGGGCGGCCCGAGGGTGGAGAGAAAGGCATTGCGCAGCCGGCCGAGACCGATCGGGTAGACGACGATGAAGCTCCACTGCCGCCGGGCGGCGGCCAGCGGTCCCGCGTAGGGGAGGAGCGACAGGGCGGCCAGGGCGCCATACCCCAGGCTCCAACCCACCTGCCCCCAGCGCCGGCGGACCGCCGCCACCGTGGCCGCGGCAGCGCAGAGGGCAAAGAGGAGCGCCGCGTTCCCCAGCACCACCTGCACACTGGCCACCGCGGCGAACGCAGTGGCCGCAATCGCCAGGGTGTCCGTCCGTGTTCGTCCCCGTGTCCGTCCCGAACCCACAAGCCCCCGCGCCAAAAGCCCATAGGTCAGCAGGAGGAACCCGCTCCCCAGCCCATACCCCCGCACCGCGTCGCCATAGACCAGAAACGGCACATCAAGCCCAAGGAGCGCCAGCGAGAGAATCGGCACGGTTTTGGCCGTCGCGCGGGCATTCCACCAGAGGAGCCCGACGATCCCCAGCCCCACCGCCAAGCCGAAGGCGCGCAGGGCCGGGTCGCCGCCGCCGGTCCCCCACGACCAGGCGCGGAGCACGGCGGGAAAGAGGAGAGGGAAGGCCGCGTGGGGGAAGAGGTGGTAGATCTCCCCCAGGGTGGGCAGGGTGGCGAGCCGCGCCGCTCCCGCCTCGTCCCGCCACAGCCCGCCGGCATGGACCAGGCGGAGGACGTGGAGGGCCGCGACGGCCAGGGTCAGGGCGGCCGCGGCGATCGGCTCCCACCGGGGCGTCCCCGCGCGGTCGATCTCTCCACCCCGCACGCCGCCCCCCTCAACTCGGCCGGTGCCGCAGACCGGAGGACGGCAGCTGGACCGGCGCGCTGGACCCGGGGCTGCGCTCGTAGAGGCGGATGAAGAAAGGGCCGGCCCCCGCCGGCGCGGTGGGGGCGCCCCAGCCGAAGGCTCCGGCGAGCACGTAGCGCCCCTGGACCTCGCTCCACAACCCGGCCGCATAGTCACGGCCGAAGGCGATGGGGCCATATTCCGGGGTGGGACGGTTGCAGAGCAGGATGTACTTGGGGCCGGCGGTGTCCACCTGCCGCGCCGCGGCGACCTCGCCCGGCCCGTGGAGCACGCCGGGGACGATCAGGTCCTGGCGCAGCGGGCTGCGCAGGCCGAGGACGAAGTTGAAGAAGCCGCTCTCGGGGAAGGCGGTCAGGGTCTCGCCGGAGTGCGCGTTGCGCTCCAGGTAACCGAGCGTTCGCGCCACCGCGGTGGCCTCGCGCTCCGGCAGGCGGAGCGCGCCGGCCGCGGTGTTGAGCTCGACGATCCCCGGCTGGTGGTCGAGGCGCCAGAGCTGGTAGAGGAAGAGGCTGCCGAGGCCGGCGAAAACGACGGCCATGCGCCGCACGAAGACGCCGGGTTCCGGGAGGAACCGCGGCAGGAGGTCGAAGATGAGGACGGCGGCGGTCGCCAGCAGGCCGGGGAGCGGCAGGGCGGCGTAGGCGCTCATCCGCGGCCCCACCGCGAGCCCGCAGACCACCCGGGCGGCGACCAGGGCGCTCCAGCCGAAGAGGAAGAAGCGCGGACGGTCCACTCCCAGGAGAGGCCGGCGGAGCTGGCCGAGGGCCGCCCCGGCGGCGACCAGGGGCAGGATGAGGAGGAGAGGCGGCAGGTTGTTGACGGTGGCGGACCAGCCGGTCCCCATGTAGAGGGCGAAGGGGAGGAGGACGGCGAGGGCGAAGAGCGGCGGGCGCAACCGGCGCTCCGCCGGACCCTCCCGCCGGGGCAGGGCGAGCCCGGCCGCGGCGGCGAGAAGCAGGCCGTCGAGGAGCAGCGAGGCCAGGAGGTTGCCGGTCGTCCGGCCCGGTGCCCCGAGGCCGGCGACCTGGAGATAGAGGCCCTGCCACTCCCGGGGCATGCCGAGGAAGGGGGCGAGCGGGCCGTCGGTCGCGAGCTCCGGCCAGGAGACCCCGGCGCAGGCGGCGAGGTAGGCGAGGCCGGCGAGGAACGTGCCCAGGGCCACGCCGCCCAGATCGCCGCCCAAGATGCCGCGAGCGCCCTCCCGCCGCCGGGAGCGCAGCGCGGCAACGGCGAGGACGAGCGCCGCCGCCCCCCCGATCTCCACCCGGGAGGCGAGGGCGACGCCCACGCCGAGCGCCACCCCCAGGCGGCGCCAGCCGGCGGTGCTTCCGGCGGTCCTTTCGTCGTTCATCGCCAGGTTCAGGGCGAAGAGGCCGCCGGCGAGGGCGAAAAGGCTGGAGGAGGAGTAGGGGAAGATGAACGCGCCGCCCCGCGGCGCCCCCAGGCAGAGGGCGGCGGCGAGGGCCGTGGCGGCGGTCGCCGAGAGCCGGCTGCCGGCCTGGCGGGTGAGGCGGAAGAGGAGCAGGAAGACGAGGCCCGCGAGCGCC
>DASQPA010000580.1:0-61477 GCA_035644215.1 Thermoanaerobaculia bacterium | reverse complement strand
CCTGATCGCCTTCTCCTACCAGCACTCGAACCTGACCGGGCAGATTTTCGCGATCTTCACCATCACCGTCGCGGCGGGCGAGGCGGCGGTCGGCCTGGGCATCCTGATCGCGCTCTTCCGGCTGCGCGAGTCGACCGACCTCGAACGCGCCTCGGGGCTCAAGGGGTAAGCGATGGAGAAGTACGTCTACCTCATCCCGCTCCTCCCCTTCCTCGGGGCGTTCCTGAATGGCGTCGTCCTGCGCGGCCGGATCGGCAAGCCGGGAGTCATCGCGATCGCCCTGGGGAGCGTCGGCCTGGCCGCCGCCATGGCCCTGGGCGTCATCGCGAGCTATGCCGCCCATAGCGCCCAGTACCCCTATGGTCTCGATCTGCATCTCTACAGCTGGATTCCGGCCGGCGCCCTCCACACGGCGGTGTCAGGGGGCGGCGGAGTCGCCAACCTGCAGGTCGAGATGGGCTTCTTCCTCGATCCGCTCTCCTGCGTGATGCTCTTCGTCGTCACCTTCGTGGGTTTCTGGATTCACGTCTACTCGGTGGGCTACATGGCCCACGAGGACGGCTTCCAGCGCTTCTTCACCTACCTGAATCTCTTCATGGGGGCCATGTTGATGCTCATCCTGGGCAACAACTACCTCGTGATGTTCGTCGGGTGGGAAGGGGTGGGGCTCTGCTCGTACCTCCTGATCGGCTTCTACTACAAGGAGGAGTTCCCGCCCTACGCCGGCCGGAAAGCCTTCATCGTCAACCGGATCGGCGACTTCGCCTTCATGATCGGGCTGTTCGCCCTGGTCGCCAACTTCGGCACGCTCCAGTTCACCCAGCTGTTCGAGCGCATCGCCGCCGATCCGGCTCTCGCCCTCTCGCACTACCACTTCGGCATGAACGTGGCGAGCTTCGTCGCCCTCTGCCTGTTCGTCGGCGCCATGGGCAAGAGCGCCCAGATCCCGCTCTACGTCTGGCTGCCCGACGCCATGGCCGGCCCGACCCCGGTCTCGGCGCTCATCCACGCCGCCACCATGGTCACCGCCGGGGTCTACATGGTGGCCCGGTCGAACGTGCTCTACCGCCTGGCCCCCGGGGTGTCGCTCTTCGTGGCGGTGATCGGCTGTGCCACGGCGCTCTTCGCCGGCACCATCGCCATCGCCCAGACCGACATCAAGAAGGTGCTCGCCTACTCGACCGTCTCGCAGCTCGGCTACATGTTCCTGGCGGCGGGCGTCGGCGCCTATCCGGCGGCGGTCTTTCATCTCGCGACCCACGCCTTCTTCAAGGCCCTCCTCTTCCTGGGTTCCGGCTCGGTCATCCACGCCATGGGCGGCGAGCAGGACATGCGGAAGATGGGCGGCTTGAAGAAATACATGCCGGTGACCTACTGGACCTTCTGGCTCGGCACGGTCGCCATCGCCGGCATCCCGCCGCTCGCCGGCTTCTTCAGCAAAGACCAGATCCTGGGGGCGGTCGCCGCCAAGGGACAGTGGGTGCTCTACGGCGTAGGCCTCCTCACTGCAGGCTTGACCGCCGCTTACATGTTCCGGGCGGTCTACCTGACTTTCGAAGGCGACTTCCGCGGTACGGAAGAGCAGCGCCACCACCTCCACGAGTCGCCGAAGGTGATGACGGTCCCGCTCATGGTCCTCGCGGTGGGCGCGGTCGTCGCCGGCTGGGTGGGGATCCCGAAGATCGCGACCTACGACTTCAACGTCTTCGCCCATCTCTTCGACCGGGTCCTGCGCCCGGTCCAGGGGCTGACGCCGGGCGAGCACGAGGTCCACTGGGCGATCGAGGCCGGGCTGATCGCTCTTTCGGTCGTCGTCGCGGTCACCGGCTGGCAGGCGATCGCGCGGCCGATCTATGGCCGCGGCGGCTTAGCGGGCGGGGAGAAATGGGCCCGCCGCTTCCCCGGGTTGAACCGGGTGCTCGCCAACAAGTACTACGTCGACGAGTTGTACGACGCGACCGTGATCCGCGGCTTCTGGGCGACCGCCCGCGGGCTCTTCCAGTTCGATGCTTCTTTCGTCGACGGCTTCCTGGTCCACGGCGCGCGCAATCTGGCCCTGGTCGTCTCCCGGGCCTCCGGCCTCTTCGACAAGTACGTGGTCGACGGCCTCGTCAACCTGGTGGGGACGATCCTCACCGGCTTTTCGGCGCTCTTCCGCCGCGTGCAGACGGGCTACGTCTCGAATTACGCGTTGGTCCTGGCGATGGGCATGTTCGCCCTCGTCTGTCTCTATCTCGTGCTGCAGCGAGGATAGGGCTCCGGGTTTAGCAGGGGTCTTTTGAGGGGGAGTCATGTTCGACTGGATTCACAGCATCCCGATCCTCTCCATCATCGCCTACGTGCCGCTCGTCGGCGCGCTGGTCGTGATCTTCGCGATGAAGGGCGACAACACCGCCGCCATCCGCAAGTTCGCGACCGGGGTGGCCTTCGTCGACTTCCTGCTCTCGCTGCCGCTCTGGTTCGCCTTCCAGCGTGGCGGGGACCTCTTCCAGTTCCGCGAGAGCCACCCGTGGATCGAGACGATCGGCGTCCGTTACGAGTTCGGGATCGACGGCATCGCCCTCCTCCTCGTTCTCCTCACCACCCTGCTGGGAGTCCTCGCCTTCCTCTCCTCCTGGAGCGCCATCCACCTGCGGGAAAAGGAGTACTACGTCTTCCTCCTCCTCCTCCAGACCGGCATGCTGGGCGTCTTCATGGCGATGGACTTCTTCCTCTTCTATGTCTTCTGGGAGGTCATGCTGGTGCCGATGTACTTCCTGATCGGCATCTGGGGCGGTCCGCGGAAGCTCTACGCGGCGATCAAGTTCTTCCTCTACACCCTGTTCGGCTCGGTGCTCATGCTCTTAGGCATCCTCGCCCTCTACTTCTACAACTCGACCGGCCTCCTCGGCTGGAAGGGCCTGGGCAACCCGGCGACCTTCTCGATCCTCCAGTTCCACGAGATCGGGCATTCGATCCCGCTCGATTTGCAGATCTGGATCTTCCTCGGCTTCTTCGTCGGCTTCGCCATCAAGGTGCCGATGTTCCCGTTCCATACCTGGCTGCCCGACGCGCACGTCGAGGCGCCCACCGCGGGCTCGGTGATCCTCGCCGGCGTCCTCCTCAAGATGGGGACCTACGGCTTCGTCCGCTTCTCGCTCCCCATCCTGCCCGACGCCACCCGCGCCCTTCTGCCCTGGATGGCGGGGCTCGCGATCATCGGCATCGTCTACGGCGCCTTGGTCGCCATGGCGCAGAAGGACATGAAGAAGCTGGTCGCCTACTCCTCGGTCTCCCACCTGGGCTTCGTCATGCTCGGCATCTTCGCCCTGAATGGCCCGGGTTTGAACGGCGGCGTCCTCCAGATGATCAACCACGGCCTCTCGACCGGCGCGCTCTTCCTTCTGGTGGGCGTCATCTACGAGCGGCGGCACACCCGGCTGATCTCGGAGTACGGCGGTATCTCGGCAGTCATGCCGCTCTACGCCACCATCTTCCTCATCATCACCATGTCGTCGATCGGCCTGCCCACCCTGAACGGCTTCGTCGGCGAGTTCACCATCCTGGTCGGCGCCTTCAACCGCACCTGGTGGTGGGCGCTCCTCGGTGCGCTCGGCATCGTGCTCGGCGCGGCCTACATGCTGTGGATGTTCCAGCGGGTCTTCTTCGGGCCGCTCACCAACCCGGAGAACAAGGACTTGAAGGATTTGAACGGCCGCGAGCTCGCCTACCTGCTGCCGCTCGTCGTCCTCTGCTTCTGGATCGGCCTCTACCCGCGGCCCTTCTTCGCGGTGCTCGAAAAGCCGGTCAACTACGTGGTGGCCAAGGTCGATCCCAGCCTCGCCACCGCCGTGGCGACGGCGAGCACTGCCGACAGTACCGGTACCACCGCGACGCCGGCGTCGACGACCGCGGGGGCGAAGAAGTGAACAGCCTGAATCCCCAGGAGTTCCTGCTCCTCGCGCCGGAGATCCTGCTCTCCGCCGCCGGCCTGCTGCTGCTCCTCGTCGGCACCCTCGGCCGCGGCCTCTCCAACCGCGAGTCGGCGAGCGTCTCGGTGGTCGCCTTGGGCCTCACCGCCGGAGTGGTCTACCGGGTGCAGGGCCTGATCTCGGGACGGCACCTGATCCTGGGCGGCCTCTTCATCCTCGACGGCTACTCCTTCTTCTTCAAGTACCTGGTGCTGGTGGCCACCGCGCTCACCGTCCTCCTCTCGGTGCGCTTCGTCGAGGAGGGGAAATACCGGGCGACGGAGTACTACTCGCTCCTCCTCCTCGCCACCTCCGGCATGCTGTTCATGGCCGGCGGCTACTCGCTTCTCACCATCTGGATCGCCCTTGAAACCATGGCCCTCGCGAGCTATATCCTCGCCGGCTACTTCAAGCGCGAGCTGCGGTCGACCGAGGCGGCGATGAAGTACTTCATCCTCGGGGCGATGTCCTCGGGCGTCCTCCTCTACGGCATCTCGCTCCTCTACGGGGCGACCGGCACCCTGCGGCTCGACGAGCTCTCGCAGGGCCTCGCCCGCGCCGCGGCGGACGGCAACCGCCTGGTGCCGCTCGGCTGGCTGCTCCTCGCCGCGGGCCTCCTCTTCAAGGTCTCCGCCGTGCCCTTCCACATCTGGACGCCGGACGTCTACGTCGGGGCGCCCACCCCGGTCACCGGCTACCTCGCGGTGGCCTCGAAGGCGGCCTCGTTCGCCATTCTCCTGCGCATCTTCTACGAGGGGCTGGGGAGCCTGCGGCCGGACTGGCAGATGATCCTTGCGGTGGTCGCCGTCATCACTATGATCTGGGGCAACGTAGCCGCCCTGACCCAGGACAACGTCAAGCGGATGCTCGCCTACAGCTCGATCGCCCATGCCGGCTACATCCTGATCGGCGTGCTCTCGGTCAACCTGATCGGCCTCTGGTCGGTGGTGTTCTATCTCCTCGCCTATACCTTCATCACCCTGGGGGCGTTCGGCACCGTCATCCTGCTCGAACGCAAGGAGTACGCCGGCGAGACCTGCGCCGACTATGCCGGCCTCTCCCACCGCTCGCCGTTTCTGGCCGCCATGATGCTGATTTTCATGCTCGCCCTGACCGGCATCCCGCCGACCGGCGGGTTCGTCGGCAAGGTCTACCTCTTCGCGGCGGCGGTCCAGGCCGGCTGGAGCTGGGTGGCGATCGTCGGCGTCCTGACCAGCGCCATCTCGCTCTACTACTACTTCCGGATCGTCGTCTACATGTACCAGCGTGACTCGACCGCCACCACCCCGGTGCCGCTCGCGGCGCCCGCCCTGGTGGGGGTCATCGCCTTCTGCGCCCTCGTCACCCTGGTCCTGGGGGTCTATCCGGCGCCCTTCATCGACTACCTCGCCAAGAACAGTATTCTGCCCTTGCCGTAGCTTTTGACCGACAGTTTTTGGCACCCTCCTATGCCGATTCGGCTTCGCGGGGGAGGGTGAGAGGGCGTCTCTAATAGGGGACGAACCCCTCCTCTCCAGGCTTCATTCCCGGGGAAACGGGACCGTCCTCTGCCGCGGGCAAACCGCTGGCATTAGGTGTGCGTATCACCCGTAGGGGAGCGGGTAGCGAGCCTTCCCGATCCCAAGGGGGTATTGCATGTCCAAGGAAGCAGTCAACCACCACCAGAAGGGGTGGGACTTCGAGGCGGCGGCGATGCCGTTCGTCGATGCGCTGTACAACACGGCGTATCGGATGACGCGCAACTCCGAGGACGCCGAGGACCTGGTCCAGGAGACCTATCTCAAAGCGTACCGGTACTACGACAAGTTCGAGGAAGGTACCAACTTCAAGGCGTGGTTGTTCAAAATAATGAAGAACACCTTCATCAACAACTACCGCAAGCGCCAGCAGGCGCCGGCGTTTTCCGACTTCGCCGACATCGAGGAGTCGTTCGAGAGCCAGGTCAGCGAGGACGTCGCCCGCCCGATCAAGAACCCCGAGGAGGAGTTCCTGGAGAACGTCCTCGACGAGGACGTGCAGCGGGCCTTGGACAAGCTGCCGCCCGACTACCGCATGGTGGTCATCCTGGCCGACCTCGAAGGGTTCTCCTACAAAGAGATCGCCGACATCCTGGAGGTGCCGGTCGGCACCGTCATGAGCCGGCTCTACCGCGGCCGGCGACTGCTCGAAGCGGCCATGCTGGAGTTCGCGCGCGAGCACGGTTATCTACGCGAGGGCGAGCCGGTGAAGATGCGCAGCCGGCGGGAGCCCGTCTCCACCAAGTAGCAAGGCTCAGCTACGGAATTTCCCTTGAAAACGTTGAGTTGATTACACTGGCTGGCGCTCGCTTCGAGAGGCCGCCGGGAAGGCTCTGAGGGATCGTGGAGGAAGTCGATGGATTGCAAACGGGTCAACGAAGTGATTTTCCTCTTCTTCGACAACGAGATGGAAGAGGATCTCCTGTCCCCCTTCAGGGATCACGTGGCCCTCTGTGGTGCCTGCGCACGCAGGATGGACTACACCCGGAAGCTCCTCTTGATCGTCCGCGAGAGGTGCCTGCGCTGCTCCGCGCCGGAGCGGTTGCGACATCGCATCCTCATCAGCCTGCCCCATCGTGGCGGTGGCCTCGAGCACCCTCACTAGGAGCCCATCTTGATCCCCCTCCGCCCTGCCCGCGGCTCTTTCGCCGCGCTCCCTTTTCTCCTCGCCGTCCTGCTCCTCGGTCTTTTCGGCATGCCTCTCCCCGCCGCTGCCCAGGGGCTCCACCTCCGCGGCTTGAAAGGTGAGCAGCTGAGCGAGGCGGAGCTCTCGCAGGGGACCACCATCGTCGTCATCTGGGCCTCCTGGTCGCCGCGCTCGCGGGACATCGTGGAGCGGGTGAACCCCCTCGCCCAGCGTTGGGGAGGGCGGGCGCGGGTGGTGACGGTCGATTTCCAGGAGGAGGCGTCGGCGGTCCAGGGCTTCCTCGCCGGCAAGAACCTCGCCGCTCCGGTCTTTCTCGACTCCGACGGCGCCTTCTCGAAGAAGTACGCCATTGCCACCCTGCCGGGCCTCCTGGTCCTGAAGGACGGGCAGGTCGCCTATCGCGGCAAGCTCCCCGACGACGCCGACCGGGTGATCGCCGGGATTCTCGGCTGATCGCAGGGCAACACGGACTGCCACAGACCCCCACGGACGCTCACCCCCCGGCCCCTCGACCGCCCGCCCTTCCTCCGGGGGTGAGGACCGAGGGGGGGTTGCGCCGCTCTCCGCCTTCTGTGTAGTATCCGCCCGCGTAGTCACGAGATCGTCATGTAATCGCCACCCACCCCAGGGGAGGTCTGCACGGATGCAGCCATCGAGGGTACAACTGGGTCCGTACCTGCTCCGCCTCGTTCTTCCACTCGGGCTCCTCCTCCTGGCGGCGGGCCTCCTGCAGAGCACTCGGCGGCTGGAAGCCTACAACCGGTCCCCCTACCCTCTCTCTCCCCCCCCCCGATTCCACCCCCGCGCCACGCTCCCGGACGAGGCCAGCGCTCAGGTCGCGGCGGCCCGCATCCCGGTCGAGCTCACGCTCCGGCGGGGGGAGACGGCGATCCAGGTCTTCGAGCAGCTGGGACTCGCCGGAACCGAGGCACGCGAGGCGAGCGACGCTCTCGCCGAGCACGTCAACCTCCGGGCGCTCAAAGCCGGGAACCGCTACTCGGCCTTCTTCAACCCCGATTCGAGCCTCGCCTCCCTGCAGATCACCCTCGACGGCACCGGCCGCTTCCGCATGCAGCGCCAGGCGCGGTCCTGGGAGACCTCGTGGGAGACCTTCGAGCGCACGGTCGAGATGCGGGTCCTCTCCGCGACGCTCGACGGCTCCTTCGAGGGGGCCATCCGCACCGCCGGCGGCCCCTCGATGCTGGCCTACCACATGGCGGACGTGCTGCGCTGGGATTTGGACTTCACCCGTGACCTGAAGCGCGGCGACCGTTTCAAGGTGCTCTACGAGCAGGTCCGCATGAACGGGCAGGACTACGCGGTGGGCAACGTCGTCGCCCTGGTCTACGACGGCGCCCTTGGGCGGCACCAGGAGGCCTATGGCTACGGCGGGACGGGCGTCTACTACGACGAGGAGGGGCGGCCGTCGATGAAGATGTTCCTGCGCTCGCCCCTGCGCTACTCCCGCATCACCTCCTCCTTCAGCCTGCACCGCTTCCACCCGGTCTTGAACGAGTTCCGGCCGCACTACGGGGTGGACTACGGGGCGCCGGTGGGCACGCCGGTCCAGGTCACCGCCAACGGCGTGGTGGTCTCCGCCGGCTGGGACGGCGGCGGCGGCAACGTGGTCAAGGTCCGGCACGCCGACGGCTACCTGACGGCTTACCTCCACCTCTCGCGCTTCGCCGCGGGCATCCGGGCCGGGTCCCGGGTCCGGCAGGGGGACATCATCGCCTACACCGGCGCGACCGGTCTCGCGACCGGACCGCACCTCGACTACCGCGTCAAGCACGGCGACCAGTGGGTCGATCCGCTGGGGCTCAAGGGGATCCGCGCCGAGCCCATTCCGTCGTATCAGCTGGCCTCGTTCCGCAACTGGCAGGAGACCGTCCGCGCCAGCCTGACGAGCGGGGTGGTCTCGCCCTCCCTCTTGAAGACGGACCTGCCCCCGGCGCAGCTCGCCTCCCGGACCCCGGGCGCGAGCGACGTCCCAGCGGACCGGGGCGTCGTCGCCGCCGGCCGCTGACGCGCCCGATGGTCACGGCGCGGGCCTGGTGCCGGGTCGATCTCGCCGGCGGCACGTTGGACATCTGGCCCCTCGGGCTGTTCCATCCCGGCGCCCGCACGGTGAATCTGGCCGTCGACCTGGCGGCGACGGTCCGCCTGCGGCCAATATCGCCGATATCGCCGGCCGCGGCTGGAGCGTCCGCAGTGTACCGGGTCCGCCAGGGGGAGAGCCTCGTCGAGGCGCCCTCGGTCGAGGCGCTCCTCGCCCATCCCGACAGCGCGCTCGTCGGGATCGTCGCCGCCGCTCTCGATCTGCCCCCATTCGAGGTTTCGCTGACGAGCGACTCGCCACGGGGCGGGGGCCTGGGCGCCAGCTCGGCCCTGGTAGTCGCGTTCCTCGCCGCCGCGGAGGAGGCTTTCGACCGCCCGCGTTCCGAGGCGAGCGAAAAGGCGCGCCTGGCGCGCGACCTGGAGGCGCGCTTCATGTCGCTTCCCACCGGCCTCCAGGACCACTACCCGGCACTTTTGGGCGGCGCGCTCGAAATCCTGCACGCCCCCGGCGGCGAGCAGGTCCGGCGGCTCGCCGCAGACCTGGACGGTCTCGCCGCGAGCCTCCTCGTCGTCTACTCCGGTCAGAGCCATTTCTCGGCGGGCAAGAACTGGCAGGTGGTCCGCAGGCGTCTCGAAGGCGACCCCGAGATCACCCGTCTCTTCGCCGGCCTCACGGCCGTGGCGGCCGCGACCGCCACGGCTCTCGAAGCGGGCGACCTGCCACGGCTCGGAGCGCTGATGAGCGAGGAGTGGGGCTATCGGCGGCAGCTGGCGGAGGGGGTCTCGACGCCGGTCCTGGAAGAGCTCCTCGCCACCGCCCGCGACGGCGGCGCCTGGGGCGGCAAAGCCTGTGGAGCGGGGGGCGGCGGCTGCCTGGCCCTTCTTTGTCCGCCGGAACGGCGGGCCGAGATCGGGGAACGGCTCGAACGAGCGGGCGGGAAGGTCCTCGCGGCGCGCCCCACGGCGGAGCCGCTCCTGCTGACCCGGGACTGAGGGGCTCCCGCCGAAGGGGTAGAGACGCCCCAGGCGCTATCGAAATCCTGGCCGTTACCGAGATGTCGGGGCGTCTCCAACGCCGCCAGGACCACAGGCGTCCCCGGCCTGCGGAGACGCCCTGGCGGCGGTGGTTTCTGAGAGGTCGGTGGTCAGCGGCTGGGCGTCTCTACGAAGACCCCGCGGAGAATCGAACGGGGCAGGCACAGGAGCCTGCCCCCTCCAAAGAGCCTACCGGTCGCGGACGCGCTGATTGAGGATCGCGTGCGCGCCGTTCAGGTCGAGCGTGCTGCTCAGGGTCAGGGCGTTGATCGGCCCCCAGCCCTGATTCGTGCTCTCGCGGTAGCGGACCTCGCCCGGCATGTCCCAGCTCACGATCGCGTCGCCACCGTCCTGCGAGATGTAGATCGCATTCGGCGCCGAGCCGGTGCGCGGCACCGGGCGGATCGAGTCGACGTTGACCTGGAAGAGGTGCGCCGGCCCGGCTGAGCCATCCGTGTCGGTGGTCGGGATCTCCGCGATCGAGGGGGAGAAGGCCGAGCTGTCCGACTTGGCGGTCACGTTGTCGATCCGGTCTCCCACCATCGTCGCGCCGCTCTCGATGATGTGCGCCCGGGAGTCGGCGGCGAGCGGCGTCAGCTGGCTGGGCGTCTTGATGCCGGACTCGATGATGTGCGCCCGCGCCTGGTCGGAGAGGTAGGAGAGCACGCCGGGGTGCAGCCGGGCGCCCGAGCCCAGGATCCAGTCGTGGACGTTGGCGGCGAGCCCGGTCAGGTTCGCGGGCAGGAACTTGGCTCCGGACTCGATGATGTGCGCCCGCATCTTGTCGCACAGGCTGACCAGCTCGCTCGGCAGGGTCGAGATTTCGAGCGTCACCAGCCGCTGGGTGTTCGGGTCGGCGAAACCGACGAGAACGCTGTGGGCGTTGGCGCCCGCCTGGATCTGCGGGGCGCGGAAGAGCTCCGCCGCCGCGCCGGCCACGGTGGTGAGCGGCGGGCTGGTGATGAAGCTGTTCAGGCTGAAGACCTGGTTGGTGCCCACGTAGGTGCCGTCGAGCAGCAGGATCGGCGCGTAGAGCACGTTGCTGCCGCCGTTGGCGGCCTCCTCCCACCAGATGAGGTGGAGGATCGTGCGCGGGACCGTGTTGTAGGTCCCGTCCGTCGCCAGAATGTCGTAGGTGTCGTGGGTGATGGCGAACTGCGGCGAGCTCTTGAGCGCGAAGGGGTTGCCGGTGATCCGGATCGCCGGGCTCCAGGCGCCGCCCTGGTAGCTGGTCAGATAGAGGACCGGCGAGATCGAGTTGATCTGCGACTGCCAGACGAGGAAGAGCGCGCCGGAGCTCGGCTCGTAGAGCTCGAACGGCGAGGACTCGACGTCGGTCCCGTCGGTGCCGGGCACGAGGAGGCGCTGCGGCGTCTGGCCGGGGCGGACGACGTCCAGAGCCAGCACCGCGTTGCCCGCCGGCGCAGCAGTGCCGTCGGGGAAGAGGTCCCCGTAGTTGCCGGTATGGATGAGGTAGATCTCGCCCGCGTCCCCCAGGGCTGCCTGGCGGTCGGCGGCCAGAGCCGAGCCAGCCAGGGCGAGGGTACAGGCGACGGTGAGTGCGAGGCAGGTGCGTGCGCGCATGGCTAGGCCTTTAAGTGAATCAGTTTACGTACGTCAATCGCCAGCAGAAAATCGGGGAGGTAGTCGGCCTCGGGGTAGTAGTCCCGCTGCAGGCGCCGGAAGTAGAGCTCGGCGCCGTCGGTGTCGTTCGAGAGGTTGGCCGCCTCCCCCAGCAGATAGAGGGCGTTCTTGATCGACTCGCAGTCCTGGAGAGCCTCGGCGGCGCGCAGGGCGCGGCGACCGTAGCGGATCGCCCGCTCGTAGCGGCCGATCTCCAGGTAGGCGAAGCAGAGCGACAGGCGCGGGAAGATCTCGTAGCGGCTGGCGCCGAACCGGCGCAGCAT
The DNA here is from genome assembly GCA_035644215.1 of Thermoanaerobaculia bacterium. Classification (GTDB taxonomy): domain Bacteria; phylum Acidobacteriota; class Thermoanaerobaculia; order Multivoradales; family UBA5704; genus DASQPA01. The sequence goes on along the minus strand of DASQPA010000580.1, from coordinate 49,863 downwards.
GCGCAGGCTCTGGAAGAGGAGGCGCAGCCCTTCGTTCCGCCGGTCCTGCACGAAATAGGAGTAGCCCAGGTTGTCGAGGATCAGGGCGCGGCGCACGCTCGGCTCGACCGGCAGCTGCTGGAGGGCCTCTTCATACTCCCGGCAGGCCTCCTCGAAGAAGCTCTCGGCGAGCAGCATGTTGCCGATCAGGTTGTGGGCGGAGGCGATCCACTCGTGGGAGCCGATGGCCTCGGCGCGGTCGCGGGCGATCCGGGCGTAGAACAGCGCCTTCTTGTTCGCCTTGCCGAGCTCGTAGGCGCGGCCCAGGTTGTAGGCGGCGAGGAAGCAGTTCTCGGGGTCGTTGTTGCGGACGAGGACCTGGCGCAGCTCGGAGAGCGAGCCTTCGATCTCGCCGAGCTCGATGGCGACCGAGGTCCGGCCGCAGAAGGCGCGGTCGATCAGTCGGGAGTCGCCCTGGGCGCGGGCCCATTCGAGGGCTTCGGCGTAGAGCTCCAGCGCCTCCTCCAGCCGCCCCTCCTTGACCGCCTCTCTGCCTTTTCTCCTCAGATCATCGAAGACTGCCAGGGAACCCTGCACTCGGTCCGTCATGTTCACCGCACCTCACTTCACTGATCCGGATCGGGCTGCTCCTTCTCGCGGGCCACCCTCTGGGCCTGCTTGAACTCCAGGAACTCCTCGACCTCACGTTGAGCTTCGTCGTCGAGCTTTTGGAACGCGCGGATGAGCTGGATGTCGCGCGGGGTCATCGACTCCCGGGCAACCTCGTCGAAGAACTCGCCGATGCTCATCTTGAACTCGGCGAGAATACGGAAGAGCGTATCCAGGCTGACCCGATACTCTCCCTGCTCCATGCGGGAAAGATCGGACTGCTGGATCCCCAGCCGGGCGGAGAGCTCCACCTGGGTCAGCTTGCGCTCCTTTCGTAGCTGGCGGATCTTGCGTCCCACCAGCTGTACCTGACGGATCTTCTCGGCACTAGCCATCTTGGCGCAGCATCTGGGATCTTCTATGTCAGAGTGGCATAGCAGAGTTGAATAATAGTACCGCGGCATAGGTTCGGTGTCAACTTGGAAGAAGCGGTGGGCAGGGGGCTCGTCCCAGGCGTGCGGGCCAGCGTAAGCAGATCTGAGCCAGCTCCGGAGACAATGGGCCGGCATAAGCAGATCTGGGCCAGCTCCGGAGACAATGGGCCGGCATAAGCAGATCTGGGCCAGCTCTGGAGACAATGGGCCAGCGTAAGCAGATCTGGGCCAGCTCCGGAGACAATGGGCCAGCGTAAGCAGATCTGAGCCAGCTCTGGAGACAATGGACCAGCGTAAACAGATCTGGGCCAGCTCCGGAGACAATGGGCCAGCATAAGCAGATCTGAGCCAGCTCCCCGTCCGATTCGCGCCCGCCGCCGGCTCGGGGGGAAGTTACCGGCCGGTCCGTGTGTTCTCCTCTCCATACCTATGGCTACCGCCGACCCCCAGCCGCTCCCTGCCCCTCATCGCCCCGTCCGCCCCGGTCTCTTCGGGGGCCTGGTGTCCTCCAAACAGGCGGCCCGAAAGCCGACCCCGGGAGGAGACGAGGCCGAGAAGGCCAAGGCGAAGGCGAAAGCCAAGCTCGAGCTCAAGGTCGTCCTCGAAGACGCCAAGGACCTCATCCGCGCCCGCCGGGGGCGGCTGGCCTTCGGCCTCGTCCTGATGGCGTTCAACCGGCTGGCCGGGCTGGTCCTGCCGGGAACGACCAAGTACCTCCTGGACGACGTCATCGGCCATCACAACCGCCAGCTCCTCTTCCTGCTCGTGCTGGTGGCGGGGACGGCGACGATCATCCAGGCGCTGACCTCCTACGGCCTCGCCCAGGTCCTCGGCAAGGCCGCCCAGCGCTCGATCACCGAGATGCGGCGGCAGGTGCAGCACCACGTGGGACGGCTGCCCGTCGGCTTCTTCGAGCAGACCAAGACCGGCGTCCTCCTCTCCCGCGTCATGACCGACGCCGAGGGCATCCGCAACCTGGTGGGCACCGGCCTGGTCGAGATGGTGGGCGGCGCGGTCACCGCGGTCTTCGCCTTGGGCATCCTCTTCTATCTGAACGTCAAGCTCACCCTGGTCGCCCTCGCGGTCCTGTCGCTCTTCAGCATCGTCATGTACTTCGCCTTCTCGACCCTGCGGCCGCTCTTCCGCGAGCGGGCGAAGATCACGGCCGAGATCTCGGGCCGGCTCACCGAGACGTTTTCCGGCGTGCGGGTGGTCAAGGCCTACAGCGCGGAGCAGCGCGAGGCCCTGGTCTTCTCGAAGGGCGTCCATCGCCTGTTCCGGAACGTCGCGAAGACGATGACCGGCCTCTCCGGGATCGGGGCGATCTCGACTCTGCTCCTGGGGGTCGTCGGCATCGCCATGATGGCGATCGGCGGCAACGAGGTGCTGGCCGGCCGCATGACCGTGGGCTCGTTCTTCTCCTTCACCCTCTACCTGGGCCTGCTGGTGGGGCCGGCGGTGCAGATCGTCAACATCGGCAGCCAGCTGACCGAGGCCTTCGCCGGTCTGGAGCGCATCCGCGAGATCCGCAACGAGACCCCCGAGAACTCCGGCGAGGCGGAGCGCGAGCCGCTGGCGGAGCTTCTGGGGGCGGTCGATTTCGAGAACGTCGGCTTCGAGTACATGGCGGGGAGGCCGGTGCTCCACGAGATCTCGTTCTCGGCCCTGCCCGGCACGGTGACGGCGCTGGTCGGCCCCTCGGGCTCGGGCAAGAGCACGCTGATCGGCCTGATCGCCGCCTTCCATCGCGCCACCTCCGGCACCCTGCGGGTGGACGGCCACGACCTCTCCAAGGTCCGCCTGGCCGACTACCGGGCACAACTCGGCGTCGTCTTCCAGGACAACTTCCTCTTCGACGGCACGGTGCTCGAAAACATCGCCTACGCTCGGCCGCACGCCAGCGAAGAGGAGATCCTCTCCGCCGCGAAGATCGCCCACTGCGACGTCTTCGTCGAACGCCTGCCGGACGGGTACGACACGGTCGTTGGCGAGCGCGGGGTGAAGCTCTCCGGGGGTGAGCGGCAGCGGGTGGCGATCGCCCGCGCCATCCTCGCCGATCCGCGCATCCTGATCCTCGACGAGGCCACCTCCTCGCTCGACAGCGAGAGCGAGGCGCTGATCCAGGAGGGTCTCGCCGAGCTGATGCGCGGGCGCACCACCTTCGTCATCGCCCACCGCCTGTCGACCATCCGCCGCGCCGACCAGATCCTCGTCCTCGCCCTGGGGCGGATCGTCGAGCGCGGCCGGCACGAGCAGCTGCTCGCCCAGGGCGGCCTCTACCACTCCCTCTACACCCGCCAGTACAACCTGGAAGCCAACCTGTTCAGGAACCCCGGCGAGAGCGAGGTCCCGGAGACCGCGGAAGACGACGAGAAGAAGCCGGTGGTCGCGGCCGACGCCCGCTCCGGGCGGCTCCCCCTGCTGTCGAACTGACGCGGCCCTGGCCGGCGACAAGCCAGCCGCCGGTGGAAACGCCGGCATCCGGGAGAACGCCCCCCACGGGTGGGGCGCTACGCCGACGGAAAAGCCCGCGTCGGTCCGTCTAACCGTCCAGACTGGAGAAAGCGCATGATCATGAACAGGGTGAAATGGATTTTCCGCATCGGGGCGATTTCAAACTTCCTGGTGACCGTAACCGGGGGGCAGTGTCAGCGAGTTGACCGTCGGCGTCATGGACGACAACCGCACCAACCCGACGTCGATGGGCGAATTCACCCTCAGCGCGGACGTCTACGTGCTGGCCTGCGGCGCCGTGGCCAATGCACGTCAATTGCTGCTGTCGAACCTCGGCAATCGATATGATCTCGTTGGCCGTCATCTCATGGGCCACCCGATCGCCAACGGTGCGAATGCGGTCTCGGTGAGCCCCACGTACCTGACTTCCTCGGAGCGGCAGTTGCTGTCGTATCAAAAACTGAGTCCAAAATATTATCCCGTTACGACGGTGACTGGCCTGCTGACTCCCAACGGAGAAGCGCTGCGGGGCCTCCAGGCTGGGAGCTGCTGGTTCGGACCGGCCGGAACCGACAACTTCTATCACGAGCTGATCCCCGAATATGAAAGCCGGATCCTGCTGTCCGCCACCAAGGACCTCTTTGGCCAGTCGCAAACCAAGGCCGACTGGGTGTTGAACGAGGCGGAGCCGGAAAACTTCGAGAAGCTGGCGAACCTCTTCAGGGCATCGGTGATGGCCAAGGGGGGTGGCCCGGTCTCTATCGGAGCCTGGGACGACATTCAGAACCGGATGGCCTACAATGGCCACCACATCGGCACGACACGGATGTCGGCCACCGAACAGGACGGCGTCGTCGACCGGAACCTCAAGCTGTTTGAGGTGGACAATCTCTATGTCGCGGGATCGTCGGTCTGGGCGTCCGCCGGGATTTCGAATCCGACGTTTTCGATCGTCGCGTTCTCGATCCGTCTGGCCGACCACTTGACCCAGCAACTGCGAGGCGCTGCCCCGGTCCGCGGCTGAGCCGGAAGCCGCGCTACGGTGCCGGTCGTACCGGCCGAGGGGGCAGGGCGGCGGCGAGGTCGACCTGATAGATGTTGCCCAGCCCGTTGTCGATGCGCTGGAGAGCGCTCTCCAACTCGCGGTAGGTCCACGGCTGCCGCCGCATCTCCAGGGGCAGACCTTTCTCACTGCTGTAGAAGAGGTAGCGCCCGTCGGGGGAGAGCCGCGGGCTGTACTCGCGGGCCGCGGTGTTGATCTCCGGCCCCAGGGGGATCGGCTTCGACCAGGCCTCCCCGGGGTGGCCCTCCGGCCCCGCTGGCCCCGCTGGATAACTGACGAAGAGGTCGCTGTCGCCAGGGCCGTCCGGGCGGCCGAAAGAGCCGAGGAGGAGGAAGCTCTCGTCCGGCGCCACGTAGGCCTCGATGTTCACCAGGCCCGGCCCGTTGATCGCCTCTCCCAGGTTCTCCGGCGCTCCATAGCGGTCGCCCCGCCAGGGTGAGCGCCAGACGTCGATCCCCCCCTTGCTCCCCGGCCGATTCGAGGTGAAGTAAAGCGTTCCCTCGCGGGTGGCGGAGACGAAGTACTCGCTTCCCTCGCTGTTGACCGGGGCGGGGAGGAGGTGCGGCTCGCCCCACCCGTCCGGGCTCCGCTCCACGACCCAGATGTCGAAGTCGCGCACCGGGCGGCCGTCCCGCGGCCGGTCGGAGACGAAGAAGAGGCGGTCGCCGTCGGGGGTGAACACCGGGTCGGAGTCGCGATAGCGGCCGGAGAAGGGGGCGACCTGCGGCGCCCCCCAGACGCCGTTCGCGAAGCGCGAGAAAAAGATCGTATAGAGCTGCGAACGCGGCACCGTACGGTCGAACCAGACCGTCCGGCCGTCGGCCTCGAAGGCGCCGCCGAACTCGTCCTCCCGAGTCGACACGACGCCCGGGGCGAAGATCCGCGGGTGCGGCAGGGGGGAGGCCGACGCGTAGGGGGCCAACGCGTAGGGGGGAGACCCGGCGGCGGCCAACGCTTCCGGGGCGAGCGCGCGGACGGCTCGCGCGTCGATCCGGTAGAGGTTGCCCGATCCCGAGAGGAGGCTCGCCCGGGCCGCGGCGTAGCTGGCGGCGGTCAGGGGGCGGGCGACCGGCACCTCGGCGAAGCTCCGCTCGCTCGTGAAGTAGAGCCAGCGGCCGTCGGGCGAGAGGCTGGGGTTCGACTCGCTCGCCGTGCTGTTGATCGCGGGGCCCAGGTGCCGCGCCGGGGTGAAGCCACCGGCCGGCGTGCGGAAGCTCACGTAGAGATCGCCCCGACTGTAGGGAAAGCCGCCGCCCAGGTAGCCGTCCGGCCGGTCGGTGGCAGCGAAGACGAGGAGGCTGCCGTCAGCGGCGATCGCCGGATGCGACTCATAGCCGGGAGTGTTGATCTCGGCCAGGTTCTCCGGCTCGGCCCAGCGGTCGCCCCGCCAGCGCGCCCGGTAGAGATCGAGGCTCCCCTTCCCACCGGCGCGGCTGGAGCTGAAATAGAGGGTGCCGTCGGCGGCCTGCGAGGCGTGCTGCTCGAGCGCCTCGGTGTTGATGGGCGCCCCCAGGTTCCGCGGCTCCCCCCAGCCTTCCCCCTGCCTTTCGACCACCCAGAGGTCGAAGTCCGGGAAGCCGTCGGCCGCTCCGACCGCGCCGATCGTACCGGGGGCCGCATGGGTGCGCCCGGGGGCCGGACGGTCGGAGGTGAAGAAGAGCCGCCGGCCGTCCGGCGAGAACGACGGTGCGAAGTCGTTCGTCAGCCCCGAGAAGGGAGGCACCTCCGGCTCGCTCCACCGCCCGGCCCGGAGGTGAGAGACGAGGAGGACGAGAAAGGGACGGGTGGTGGTCGTGGGCGAGCGCCGGGTGAAGCAGACGGTGCGGCCGTCCGGGCTGAAGGCCGCTCCATATTCGTCGGCGGGGGTCGAGAGCACGCCGGGGGCGATCAGCTCGGCGCGATAGCTCGGGCTCGGCCCCTCCGCGCTCCTCTTGGTCTTGGGGCCGGCGAGACGGACGGTACTGGCGCCGAGCAGGGCGATGCCGGCAGTCGTGACGGTCGCGGCGATTGCCGCCAGGAGGCCAGGGGAGCGCATGCCCACCTGTACGCGAGCCCCCCGGGAAGGTTGCGCCTCTGTAACCGCTACTGGTAATACCCGTTCACGTCAGCCGGGACGGAGAAGCGAGCGGTATCCGAGGGCCTCGGCGAGATGCGCCGGCTGGATGATCTCGCTCCGGTTCAGCTGACCGCTTATGCCCCCGCAGGGGCAGGAGCGCATGGTCGCGAGGAGGATGAGGAGAGAGGGCCGCGCTCGCCGCTCGCCGGGCCGGGCAAGCCGGATGGCGCCCTCCTCCAGAGGTTGGCGGAGGGCACAGAGGACCTCCGTCCGGAAGTCCGGGAGGTTCTCGAGGACCAGGACGCCCCGGTGGGCGAGATCGAGCTCGCCCGGCCGCCGCTCGGACCCGAGGAAACCTCTCGCGGTGCTGGCCGGATGCGGCATCCGGATCGGCGGGAGTATTCGCTCGAAGCGCGCCTCCCCGGCGCGTCGGTACATGGCCGCGACCTCCCGGGCCTCCTCCTCGCTCAGGGGCGACAGGAGGCTGGGAAGCGAGCGGACGAGCCCGGTCTTCCCGGAGCCCGCGGGACCGACGAGCAGGAGGTGATGTCCGCCGGCAAGCGCGATCTCAAGGGCGCGCCTCGCACCGTCATCCCCGGGGATGGGGACATCGCTGAAGTTCTCCCGGACCACGGGCGAAGCGTAGGAGGAACTCCGGAGGAGAGGAAGTGAAAGATGACCTCGATCGGGTACTACCGAACGTCCGTCCGGCAAAGGGGAACAGGGGACCGGGCGCGACACCCGGCCCCCTTAGTGGTTCAACCGAACGGATCGATCCCGCTGCCGTTGTCCCCGGTCGGCGCCGCTCCTGAGGTGTTCGTGGGTAGCGGATTGCCGAACGGATCGAGCCCGCTGCCAATTGCGGCCCAAAGGCTCGCGAGATGTCTCCAGGCGGAAACGAGGGACCCTCGGATCTCTTGTGCGACGCTCGGACGGTGGGACGGCTCTTTCTTTGGGCGCCCTTGGCCCGCAACAGCGGGTACGCCGGTGAGGGCCGCGGTGAGGACGAGGGCTGTCCCGATGCGACGTGAAGCGCGGATCATCGACCAACCTCCTTCGGAGGTACCGCCGTGCCGGCCACCATGGCCGGGGCGGGTTCCTCTCTAGAAAGAAGTGTCTCGCGGTAGGGACCGCGCGTCCATCGAAGCGGACATTTGGCCCGGATCCGGGTCTCCTCGTCGAGAACTTGTCTCGAAAAGGGGTGTGTGGCGCACCCCGCTAGTCAGAATTCCATTGTGTAAAGACCTTGAAGGAGAGGACGGATGAGAGACAGCCACCTGACCCCCGAAATCCTTCACCACCTGCTCACGCGTGACAACGACCCGGAGGAGCACCGGCTCCTCCTTCATCACCTCGCCGTCTGCCCCGCCTGCTACAAGGTCGCGGGCTACGTCCTCGACCTCTTCGAGGCGGGCGCGATCGACCTTGCCTTCTCGACGGTCGACCTCGACCTCGCGCGGTCCCGCGCGGAGGCGCCGCTTCTCCTGGCGGAGCTTGGGCGACATCCCTACGAGGCGCAGCAGGCGCTCGTCCGGCAGACCCCCAGGTTCCATAGCTGGGGTCTCGCCGAGCTGCTCGCGGCGGAAAGCATCCGGTTCGCCCCCGAGGACTCCTCGCGGGCGGTCGAAGCGGCCGAGCTCGCCGTCCTCGTAAGCTCGCTACTCGAAGAGCACGAGCCGGCCGAGGCGGCTTGGCTCGAAGAGCTTCGGGCGATGACTTGGGCACACCTTGCGAAGGCCCGCCACCTCCTCGGCGAGCTCCGCAGCGCCGAGGAGGCGTTCCGGATCTCCGATGCGCACTGGAAGAACGCCGAGAGCGCGGGAAACGTGCTCGGCTACGAAGCGAAGATCCTTGCGCTCAAAGCCTCGCTCCGCCTGAACCAAGGCCGGCTCGAAGAGGCGCTCTCGCTTCTCGATCAGGCATTTGCCGCGGAGCCCGCCCCCTCGCTCGCCGCCAGTATTCTGATCTCCAGGGCTCGCGTGCTGGAAGAACAGGGGGACCTCGAAGCGGCGATCCGGCTCTTCGGAGAAGCCGCAGAGACCATCGACAGGGACAAGGACCCGCGCCTCTTCCTCTGCGCCCGTCATAACCTCCTCGATGCCCTGAGCAAGGACAGGAGATACCGCGAGGCGGAAGCGCTCCTTCCGAAGGTCCAGGCGCTTGCCCGCGCTGAGGGGAACGAGCTTGATCTCGTGCGCCTCTCCTGGATCGAGGGCCGCCTCCTCGCCGCGGAGGGCCGCCCTGAGGAAGCAATTGGCCGATTCATCGCGGTACGCGATACGTTCCTTGTGCACCGCATGGGCTACGACGCCGCGCTCGTCTCGCTGGAGCTTGCGATCGTCCTCTTGCAGCTGGAACGAGTTCCCGAAGTCCAGACGCTCGCCCTTGAGACATACCGTGTCTTCGCCGCCGAGGATGTTCACCGCGAAGCTCTCGTCGCGGTGGCTCTGTTTCAGGAAGCGGCGGCAAAGGGCAAACTTACCCTTGAGCTTGCTTCGAGCATCTCCCGCTATCTCTTTCGGGCACGGCGGAATCCGATGCTCCGGTTTGAGCGTACCGGCTAATTAATTCTTTTATGTGAGGGAGGAGAGGATGCCGACGAAAGACCTTGAAGTCGGAACGATCATCGCGATTCTCCGGACGCGGCGGCGGTGGACGCAGCGGCGGCTCGCAGGTGCTGCCCGGATTCGCCGTAGCGCGCTCTCCGACTATGAGCAGGGCAAGGTAGTCCCGGAGCTCCAGACGCTCGAACGGATCGTCACCGCCCTGGGGTACTCGCTTGCGGCGATCGACAAGACCCGCGAGTTCTTGCGGTCGCTCGACGACGAAGCCGCGCTCTCGAATCTCCCGTGGACTCCGGGCGGCGCACCGTCACGCCTGCCGGAAGATCTTGACGCGCTTGCGGTCGAATGGGGACGGGCCTCGGCCGTTTACTTCCGCAAGGCGGTCGGCCTCCTCCAGGCGCACCCTGCGGGGCCTACGGCTCCCGCGGCGCCGGTCGAAGCCGAGGTGCTCGTGGAACGCTTGCTCGCACTCCCTGTGCCGAAGCGGCGCGATCACCTTCAGACCCATCCCGAGTTCCGTGACTTGAAGGTTGCCGTTCTCCTCGCCAACCGGAGCCTCGCGGTAGCGAGCAACGATCCGAAGCTTGCCGTTGAGCTTACGGAGCTCGGCCTTGCTGTGGCCCGCAGGCTTGATGCCGATTCTGCCTGCGGAGCCAAAGTACAGTGGTATCTTTGGGGGCACCTCGGGAACGCGCGGAAGGCACTAGGCACCCTGGTTGAGGCGGATGCAGCCTTTGATGCCGCCGACGAGTTTCTTCCCACCGGAGCGAGCTTCAAGAGCGATCTTCTTGAAGAGGCGCGAATTCCGGCGTTTCGGTCTTCGCTCCGCCTCGCCCAAGGCCGGCTCTCCGAATCGCGCGAACTCCTCGACCAGGCGCTTGCTATGGGACCCTCTTCCGCGCTTGCTGCCGGTATCCTCATCAACAAAGCCCGTGTGCTCGAGGAACAGGGCGACCTTCCGGGCACAATTGCCGCACTGCATGAGGCCGAGACGCAATTAGATCGGGACAAGGACCCACGCCTCTACCTCTGCGCCCGAGAGAATCTGCTCGACGCCTTGAGCAAGGCAGATCGCTTCGAAGAAGCCGTTTGCCTTCTCCCCGAAGTACAGCGCCTCACCGAACGGCACGCCTCGCGGCTCGACCGCGCACGCCTCCGGTGGATCGAGGGCAGGATCGCGGCGGGATTGGGTGAGGTGAGCCGGGGTATCACGCTTTTAACGAAGGCACGCGCAGAGCTCACGTCCGGCGAGATCGGCGTCGAGACGGCGCTTGTTTCCCTTGAGCTTGCGGGCCTCTACGCCCGCGAGGGCAACACCGCAGCGGTCAAAGCCCTCGCCGGCCACATGGCGCCTATCTTTCAGGCGAACGTCCTCCACCGGGAAGCGCTCGCCGCCCTCGCGTACTTCCGGCAGGCGGCCGACCGTGAAGAGGTGACGGAGGAATTGACCGGGAAGATCCTTACGTATCTTACACGCACTCGGCACAACCCCGGGTTGCGGTTCAAGGCGTAGTGGAAGGTCGGCTCGAGCTCGCCGCAGCGGCTATGCGAGCCCTGGGACGCGCTACCTCCGCGCTACCTCCATCCGGATCGACTACACCGAGGGAGGCGTGGGCCATCGCGAGCCCCCTTGCCTTTCCTTACTGGTAGTACCCGTTCACGTCCAGGATGAAATGCACCGTCCCGGCTGAGCTGTCGGTGACTGCGAGGCTGCCGCTCCCCTCGCCGCTCAAGGGGAGGGTAGCGTTGTTGGACCGGATCTGCCCGGCCGAGAAGTTGATCACGCTGGCGACCGGGATCGACTGGTCGGCGGGGAAGAGGGACAGATAGCCCGCGGCGGCGGGCTGGGTCACGGTCAGGTTGACCGAGAGCGAGCGGGCGCTCGCCGGAATGCCGCACTGGCCGGCGAGAGCGAAGGTGCGGGTCGCCCCGGCCTGGAGCGCCGGCCCGCCCGCCGGCCCCTGCGGGTTGCGGGTGTCGATCAGCCGGCAGGGAGTGATGCTGTAAAAGGCGAGGCCGGGGTTGAAGCCCACCTGGCAGGAGCCGCCGCCGGCGTTGATCCAGTTGCGCTGCAGGAGATAGTCGCGGCTGCCGAGACGGAGGTTCGCTTTGGCGCCATTGGCGGTCGTGTAGGTGACGCCGTAGTTGTAGGAGCACTTGTCGCCGTTCTCGTTGCCGGAGGCGTCGAACCAGGCGTTCAGGAGAGGATCGGTGACCGTCTCGTCCAGCTCGTGGGCCATGATCGAGGCCATGCCGTCGGCCCCGGAGTTGCCGTTGGGCTGATTCCCCGGGATGCCCTGACAGGCGCTCGGGCAGCGGTCGCTGTTGCCGACGAAGGCGTATTTGACGTTCACGCCGCTGATCGTGTCGTAGGTGTGCCAGCCGCAATAAATAGAGCAGAAGCCGCTGGTCTCGGCGACGTCGGCCGAGGTGAGGACGAAGTAGACCCCCTGGGCGTCGAGCGGCAGCGCGCTGCTGTTGATCGCCGAGCTCACGATGGTGAGGATCTTGGCGTCGGAGAGCGAGGTGCCCTGGGAGTAGGCGTCGTTCACCGCGCCGCCAAAGGTGACCGAGTTGCTGACAGCGGCGTTGGTCGAGTCGGTATAGGTGGTGTTGATGTTGAAGTAGGGCGAGCCGCCGATGTGGCGGGCCCAGTCCTGCAGCACGGTGGGCCCGGTGTTGCTGCTCCAGTTGCCGTACCAGATGTAATAGACGTGGACGGTGCCGTGCATCACCGGCCCGCCGTTGTAGTCGATGCCGTTGCCCACCGCCGGAGCGGGCGGGGCGAGTGGGACGAGAGGCGCGAGCGGATCGAAAGGCGCCGCGTCGCCCCGGTAGGTGCCCTTCCGGACGTCGGTAAGCACCCGCCCGCCCGCCGCCGCGGCCGCAGTGGCCGAAAGCGCCAGGATGAGCACAACCCCCAGGCAGGAAAGTCCCAGGATCGCCAGGTGTCGATTCCGCATCGTTCGCCTCTTCTTCCTATTGCTCGCGGAATCCCTTCTTCCGCTTGAGTTGCATGGGCTTGTCCCGCGTCCCCAGGTAGGTCTCGTGGCCGGACGGGTCGGTCGCCACGACATAGAACTCGACCGTCTGGTTCTGGTGGAACGACGGCGAGATGGCGACCGTGTAGGAGAAACCGTCTTTGGTATAGGGCATCTCGGCCATCCGGCCGCCGCTCGGCCGGGCGTAGATCTTGACGCTCTCGACCTTGTAGTCGTCGCGCACCCGGAAGCTCAGGTTGACCGGGGTGCCGCGGTCGTAGTCGAGGAGATAGCCGTCGCGCAGCTCGACCGTCGGCGGGTTGTTGTCATACTGGGCGAGGAGGGTCTCCAGGCGCTGCTTGACGTCGTTGTAGGACGCCTCCAGGTGGGCGGTCGTCTTGACCTTGCGCAGGGCGGCGAGCCCCTGGTCGGGTTTCTTGAGCTTTTCCGCCGCACTGGCCTCGGTGATCGCGGCGGCGACCGCGAGCTCGGCCTTCTCTTGGGCGCGAACGTCGGCGAGCCGGGCCTTCAAGCCCGGCCGGTCGGCCCAGGTGCGGGAGAGCGGCTCCAGGTGCGCGACCGCCTCGTCGTAGTGAGCGTCGCGCACCAGGGCGTCGGACTCGGTTTCGAGCTTGGCGGCGGCTCTGTCGCGCAGGCCGGAGCCGTCGCGCACTCCGGGGAGGAGCTTGCCGATCTCGCCGAAGCGTTCGAGCACCTCGACCGCCTGGCTCTGGTGGTCCGCCGCGGCCGCGCGGTCGTAGATCTCAGTGACCTGGCGCGCCCGGGCGAGATCGCCCTGGGCGGAGGGGAGGAGGGCGCCGGCCGGCAGCAGCGCGGCGTCCTCCACGGCGCCGTGCAGCAGGGAGAGGTCCTTGGTCTTCCATCCCGTGGCCAGGTCGTTCGGCACCCGCACGGGCATGTTCTTGGCCAGGGTGTCCTGGAGTGTGCGATAGGTCTGGGCGTCGGGCGGCGCGAGCGTCCCCACTTCGGCGGGGGTGAGCGTCTTCAGGGCCACCAGGGCCTCGTGCTCCTGTCCCTGTGTGGCATAGCCCTGGGCCGTGGCCAGACGCGTCGCCGGCGGCGGGAGGGGCGGCGGTGCCGGCACGGCCGGACGGGGGGGCGCGGCGACCACCCGGGGCGGCGGCGGAGCGCTCCGCCCGAAGAAGAGGAGCCACCCGAGGCCGACGAGGAGGAGGAGGAGACCGCCCCCGGCGGCGGCCAGGGGGACCGGCTTCAGGAAGCGGTCGCGCCAGGAGAGCGGTTCGGCCGGCGCTCCTGCCGGAGTGCCCGGGGTCGCCGGGGCGCCCGGAGTGGTGCCGGCGGTACCGGCGGCGGTGGGGGCGGCGACCGCCACCGGTCCGGTCCGGGAGACCGGGGCGGCTCCCCGGGGCGCCGGGCGTCCGGCAGGGCCGGCGGGGGGAACCGGAGTCACTGGCGGCAGGTCCCCCAGGAGATCGTCGTCGAACGACAGCAGCGCACCCTCGGGCTCCTCGGCGGCGGCGGGAGGCGGAACCGCCGGGGGGATTGCCGGAACCGGAGCGGCCGAGACCGCCGCCAGCGGCGGCGTCGGCAGGGACGGAGGGAGCGGCGGCAGATCGGTGGTGACGAGCCCGGCCGCGACGGGCGTCGGTGGAGCAGCCGGTGCCGGAGCTTTCACGGCAGCCGGGGGGGCGGCGGGCGGCCCGGAGGTCTCCAGGGGGAAGATGGGGTTGGTGTCGTCCAGGTTCGCGGCGACCGCCACGGGGGGTGGCGTGGGCCGGGCGGCGGGCTTCTTCGCCGGTACAGGAAGCGGCGGTGCCGCCGAGAGACCGAGCGCGCGGCGCAGGCCGGTGCGCGCCTGGGCGAGAGTGGGGCGGTCCTCGGGCTTTCTTCGCAGCGCGCCTTCGAGCATCGTCCGCAGGGCGTCGGGCTCCTTGAGCTCGAAGCCCAGCACGGTGGGAATCGCCACCTTCGGGGTCGGGGTGTCGGCGAAGCTCACCTCGGCCCCCAGCACGCGGCAGGCGGTGAGGGCGAGCGAATGGAGGTCGGAGCGCCAGCGCGCCGCGTCGGGGAGGAGGGCCGCGGGGTCCAGTTCCTCAGGGGCGCGGAAGCGGGCGTTCTGGGCGTCGGCGCCGGCCGCCTCGGGGGTGCGGAAGAGGGCGGTGCCGAACCCGAAGATCTTCACTCCGTCCGCCTGGGGGCGGATGACCAGCAGGTTGTCCGGCGACAGGTTGCCATGGAAGAGGCCACGGCCGGCGAGGACCTCCAGCCCCTCCAGGATCTGGTCGACGAGCGAGAGGACGCGGTGGCCGCGGCCGCCGGCCAGGCTCTCGAAGCCTCGCCCCTCCAGGTTCTCGAGGACGAGGAAGGCGCTGCCGTCCGGGGAGAACCCGGCGTCGTGGACGGCGGGGAAGCTGGCGTGGGGGCTCTCGCCCAGGGCCTCGGCCAGGCGTTCGAAGCGGGCCATCCCCTCGGGCGTCGGCACCCCCATGGTGATCATCTTGACCACCACGGTCTGCCCGGAGGTCGAGTCCGTCGCCCGCAGGACGCTCCCCGTCCGGCTCGACCGGAGGATCTTCTCCAGCTGGTAGCGCTCGGTGATCTCGCGCGGTTGGGTCATCCCGAATCCCCCCGAATAGGACCTCGCCCAAAAAGATTAGAGGTGAAGCGATTATAGCTGCAAAGCTATGGCAAACCCAGGTTGCCATGGTACATTGACATCCGGGCTTCCCAAGATGTCACACCGCTTCTACCCGGCCCTCTGGCTCCTCGTCCTCGCACTGCTGACGAGCGCCGTGCGCTCCGCCGCCGACGAATCCTCCCCCTACGGTATCAACATCCACGCCCCTTCGGGGGCCGAGCTGCAGCTTTTGCTCGATCGCGCCCAGTCGGCGGGGCTCGGCTGGGTGCGGATCGACTTCGTCTGGGCCTACGTCGAGCCGAAACAGGGGGTCTTCGACTGGTCGCTCTACGACGAGATCGCCGCCGCCGCCCAGGCCCGTGGCCTGCAGATCTACGCCACCCTCGCCTACACCCCCGGCTGGGCCACCCACGGCCCCGAGTTCTTCGGCGTGCCGGACAACCCGGCGGACTGGGCGGACGTCTGCTTCCGGGCGGCCCGCCACTTCCAGGGGAGCATCCGCTACTGGGGGATGTGGAACGAGCCCAACCTAGCCCAGTTCTGGGCCGGCTCGATGCAGCAGTACATCGACGTCATCCTGAAGGGTGGGGCCGACGCCATCCACGCCGGCAACCCGCAGGCCCAGGTGGGCGGGCCGGACCTGGCCCACCTGTCGTCCGCCGACTGGTTCACCTGGCTCCAGGCGTCGATCCACCAGGCGAGCGACCGGCTCGACTTCGTCGCCCACCACGTCTACGACAAGGACGGCAACCGGGCGGTGACCAAGAAGCTGGAGGACTCGACCCTGTTCGGCGACCGGCCGAACCTGTGGAGCGTGTCGCCGCCGTCGGTCAAGGAGGTGCTGGTCGCGACCGGCTGGTTCGGCAAGCCCTTCTGGCTGACCGAGACCGGCTGGGCGACCGACCAGACGAGCGAGGCGGCCCAGGCGGCCTACTACAACGGCCTGCTGACCGACTGGTACACCGGCCTGACCGAGCGCGGCTGGGTGAAGAAGGTCTTCTTCTACGAGGCCAAGGACAGCGCCGACACCACCAATCCCCGCTGGGGGATGCTGCGCCCGGACGGCAGCGGCAAGCCGGCCTACACCGCCTACCACGACTTCATCTTCCGCAACACCCCTGAGGTCGACGACGCGCACCGGGTCGCCGAGAACCTTCCCGACCGCATGGAAGCGGGACAGGGGATCGTGGTGCGGGTGACGGTCCAGAACACCGGCACCACCACCTGGACGGCTGCCGGCGGCTACAAGCTGGGGGCGGTGGGCGATCACGACCCCTTCGCCGAGCCCCGACAGCTCCTCGCCGCCGGCGAGTCGGTGGCCCCGGGGAAGCAGAGGACCTTCGCCTTCCGGATGACCGCGCCCGCCGCCGGCTCCTACCCGAGCACCTGGCGGATGGTGCGGGAAGGGGTGCGCTTCTTCGGCGACACCCTGGCGCGGACGGTGAAGGTCGATGCCGCCCCGGCGCCGTCGGCGCGCGATCTGAGCCTCCTCGGCGGCCGTTTCCGGGTCGAGGTCTCCTGGCGCGACCACTCCGGCCGGGCCGGCTTCGGCCGCGCCATCCCAGCGACCCGCGAGACCGGGTTCTTCTGGTTCTTCGACCCCAGCAACACCGAGCTGGTGGTCAAGATGCTCGACGGCGGCACGGTCAACGGCAAGTACTGGGCCTTCTACGGCGCCCTCTCCGACGTCGAGTACTGGATCGACGTGACCGACACGGCGACCGGGGCGGTCCACGAGTACCACAACCCGGACGGCAACCTCTGCGGCGGCGCCGACACCAGCGCCTTCCCCTCGGCCCCCCACGCCGCGGTGGCCGGCGGGCTCGGCGGGTCGGACCTCGCCCTCGGCGGCTCCCCCCTTCTCGCCGCCCTCGCTCCGCTGCCTGCTTCGGCTCCCTCGACCCTCGCGGCCGCCGTCGCCTGCGTGCCGGACGCCCAGAGCCTCTGCCTGCTCTCCGGGCAGTTCAAGGTGAGCGTCCAGTTCCGCAACCCCAACGACGGGACGACCGGCGCGGGTCAGGCGGTTCCCGGCAGCGACGCCTCCGGGACCTTCTGGTTCTTCAGCCCCACCAACACCGAGCTGGTGGTCAAGGCCCTCGACGGCCGGGCCCTGAACAGCAAGTACTGGATCTTCTACGGCGCCCTGTCGAACGTCGAGTACTGGGTGACCGTCCAGGACCTCGCGACCGGCGCCAGCAAGCGCTACCACAACCGCCAGGGCAACCTCTGCGGCCTGGCGGACACCGGGGCGTTCTAGGGTCGGACGTTCCGGAGCGTCCGGAAACTCTTCCGGAGCTTCCAAAATCCCTCCGGGACCTTCCAAAACGCTTCCGGAACGTCCGGAACGCTTTCCGGAGCTCCAAAAACTCTTCCGGAGCATCCGGAACTGTTTTCGGAGCGCCCGGAACGATTTTCGGAGCGTCGGAACTGTTTCCGGAGCCTCCAGAACGAATTCCGGAGCCCCGTAAACTGTTTCCGGAGCACCGGGAGGACTTTTGGAGCATCCGGAAAGACTTTGGGAGCGTCCAAAACACTTTCCGAGCCGCCGGAAGCGTTTCGGAGGCTCCGGAAGACTTTTCGTGTAGAGCCGGAGGCGTAAACCGCGCGCATTCAGCGCTTGACTTTCGCCTCCCCGCTCGATAGAGTCGGCTGCAACGCAGCCTCTCCCGAGGAGGTAACCCGCGGCTCGAGGACGACGATGTTGGTCGCCTCGGCCAGGCGGTCGGCGTACTTGCCGCGAACGATCTCCCCCAGGTCCGAGCGCGTGTATTCCGGGCGGAGCCAGTCGTCGTCTTCGAGCTTAGCCTTCTTCATAGATCCCTCCCTCAACATTATACCCAAAGGTAGGGCTCCTACGAGGGCAGCCTTCGTGGCCCCGTCTCAATCTTTGTCCCACCATGGTATTGCGGCATTGCTTTCGTGGCATAATTAGGGCCTGCGGTAGTCCACTTGAAGGAGAAGGGAGGGTTTCATGCTGCACGGCAGGGTAACCGCTTCCGTTCCGAGCGCCGACCGACGATGGGTCCCGTGCCCCGGGCTCCCGGAGGCGGTGGCGGTCGATTTCGCTCCGGACCCGACGACTCCGGAGAGCCTCTATCTGCTCGCCGGTCCCGGGCTCCAGAGGAGCCTGGACGGGGGCGCCACCTGGACCGCGCTCCCCCAGAGCCGGCCCATGTTCATGTCCCGTTTGGTGTTGGACCCGCGGACGGCGGGCACCCTCTATGTGCTCCCCGGCTCGGACGAGGACTCGCTGGCCAGCCTCTACAAGAGCGTCGACGGCGGGGCGACCTTCCAGCCGAGCGGCCTGCCTCCGGGGCTGCGGATCGAGGACCTGGCGATCGATCCCCGGGACTCCCGCCACCTCCTCGCCGCCGGCTCGGCCCGGAGGCTCTGCGCCGCCTTCCAGAGCGCGGACGGCGGGGCGAGTTGGACGTCCTTCGCCGACAACCTGACCGAGCTCGCGGACGGCGGCAGCTTCACCGCCGTGCGGTTCGATCCGGTCGACCCCCGGAACGTCTACCTGGTCGGCTGCAAGCGGAACTTCAAGAGCGCCGACGGCGGGATCACCTGGGCGCCATTCTTCCCCGACGGCGCTCTGGCGGGCCTGGAGATCGATCCCCTGCAGCCGGACGTCCTCTACGCCGCCGCCCCGCGCCTGCAGAAGAGCACCGACGGCGGCCGGACCTGGCGAGCGGTCGACAGCCTCCCGGGTGCGGTCCAGCGCCTCGCCGTCGATCCCCACGTCCCGGGCGGCGTCTACGCCGTCACCGCCGACCAGGGGGTCTGGGCCTCGACCGACGGGGGAGCCCACTGGGCGTCGATCGGCGAGGGCCTCCCCGGCATGCCGGTCCAGACCCTGGCCGTCGATCCCTTCCAGCCCGGCCACCTCTTCGTCGCGACCCTGGGCCATCGCGGCCTCTACACCCTGGCCCTGGAGCCGCCGGCCGGGAAGAACCTCGCGGCGCTCCTGGAGTCGGTCGCCACCGCGGGCCGCGGACGCGGAGAGCCGCGGCGGCAGCGCGGCGGCGGTCGCCGGGCGCCGACCTCCCCCCGGCGGGTGGCCTGGATCATCTCCGGCCTGTAGCCTGGCGCGAGGGTTCTGGCATACTCTCTGGCGCGGATTCTGCGCGAGGCAAGGGAGGAGCCATGGCGAAGGTGACTCTGAACGTCAACGGCCGCGACCACGAGGTGGACATCGCTCCCGAGATGCCCCTCCTCTGGGTGCTGCGCGACGAGCTGGGGATGACCGGGACCAAGTTCGGCTGCGGGGTGGGGCTCTGCGGCGCCTGCACCGTCCAGGTGGACGGCCAGGCCCTGCGCTCCTGCTCGGCCCCGGCCGGGGTCCTCGCCGGCCGGAAGATCACCACCATCGAGGGCCTCTCGGCGGACCGTAGCCATGCTCTCCAGAAAGCCTGGATTGCCGAGGGGGTGCCGCAGTGCGGCTACTGCCAGTCCGGGCAGCTCATGTCGGCGGCCGCCCTGCTGGCGCAGACGCCGCACCCCACCGACGCGGAGATCGACACCGCAATGTCCGGCAACCTCTGCCGCTGCGGGACCTACCAGCGCATCCGGCGCGCCATCCACCGCGCGGCGGGAGGTGTGGCATGAGCCCGGTTTCGCGGCGCGACTTCCTGCTGGGTGGCGCAGCGGCGACCGCCGGCCTGGTGATCGGTTTCCATCTGGCCGAGGACGCCCGGGCAGAAGCCCCGGCGGTGTCGGCGGCTCCGGCGACCACCGAGTTCGCCCCCAACGCCTGGATTCTGATCGATCCCGCGGGGCAGGTCACCGTCACTGTGGCCCGTTCGGAGATGGGCCAAGGGGGTGCTGACCTCGCTTCCCATGCTCCTCGCCGAGGAGCTGGAGGTCGTCTGGTCGAGCGTTCGCGTCCGCCAGGCCGACGCCCACAAGACGCGCTACGGCAGCCAGGGGACCGGCGGCAGCGCCAGCGTGCGGACGAGCTGGGAGCCGCTGCGCCGCGCCGGGGCCACGGCGCGCGCCATGCTGATCGCCGCCGCCGCCGAGCGCTGGGCGGTCCCCGCCGCCGGGCTCAAGGCTGAGAAGGGGGCGATCGTCGATCCCGGCACCGGGAAGCGCCTCTCCTACGGCGAGCTGGCTGCGGCCGCCGCCCGCCAGCCGGTGCCCAGCGATCCGCCGCTCAAGGACCCCAAGGACTTCCGCCTCATCGGCACCCGGGTGCCGCGGCTCGACACCCCGGCCAAGGTCGACGGCACGGCGGGATTCGGGATGGACGTCCGGGTCCCCGGGATGGTCTACACCGCCCTCGTCCGCTCCCCCGTCTTCGGCGGCAAGCCGGCCGGCATGAAGACCGAGGCGGCGAAGGCGCTCACCGGGGTGCGCGAGGTGCTCGACCTGGGGGACGCGGTCGCGGTCATCGCCGACAACAGCTGGGCGGCGACCGAGGGCTGCCGCCGGCTCGACCTCACCTGGAACGAGGGGACGAACGCCGGGTTCGACAGCGCGGGGATGCGCAAGAGCTTCGCGGAGGGGGCGGCCAAGGGGGGGAAGGTGTGGCGCAGCGAAGGCGACTTCGCCCAGGCCTTGGGTGCCGGCGGCAAGAGCCTGGAGGCGGTCTACGAGATGCCGTTCCTCGCCCATGCCGCCATGGAGCCGGGCAACTGCACCGCCAGCGTCACCCCGGGGAAGTGCGAGATCTGGGCGCCCACCCAGGTGCCGCAGTCGGTGCAGAAGGCGGTGGCCGAGCTGCTCCAGATCGACCCGGACGCCGTCACCGTCCACGTCACCCTCTTAGGCGGCGGCTTCGGCCGGCGGCTGGAGACCGACTACGCGGTCGAGGCGGCCCGGGTGTCGCAGAAGATCGGCAAGCCGGTCAAGGTGGTGTGGACGCGCGAGGACGACATGCGCCACGACTTCTACCGCCCGGCGAGCTACCACCGGCTGCAGGGGGCGCTCGACGCCGACGGCTGGCCGGCGGCCTTCGCCCACACCTTCGTCTCCCCCTCGCTCGCCGCGCGGCGGAACAAGGAGGCGGTGGAGAGCGGCCACGACCGCGGCATCGAGGGGCAGGCGGTCTTCGCCTACGCCATCCCCCACCTGCGCTTCGAGTATGTGATGGTGAACACTCCGGTACCGATCGGCGCCCTGCGCGCCGTCTACGCCCCCCAGGCGGCCTATCCCACGGAGAGCTTCCTCGACGAGCTCGCCCGCGCCGGCGGCAAGGACCCCTTCGAGGTCCGCCGCCGTCTGCTCGCCGGCGACCGCGAATTCGGCGGCGAGGGGGCGAAGCTCCGCACCGCGCGCCTGCGCGGGGTGCTGGAGCTCGCCGCGGCCAAGGCGAAGTGGGCGTCGCCGGCCCCCAAGGGGCTGCACCGCGGGATCGCCTGCTTCCCCTCCTTCGGCACCTACGCGGCGCAGGTCGTCGAGGTCGAGGTCTCGGGGAAGGACTTCCGGGTCCACCGGGTGGTCTGCGCCGTCGACTGCGGTACGGTCGTCAACCCTGACATCCTGGAAGCCCAGGTCGAGGGGAGCGTCGTCTTCGGCCTCTCGGCCCTGAAAAGCGGCATCACCGTCGAGAAGGGGCGGATCGTCCAGGGCAACTTCGGCGAGTACGAGCTCCTGCGCCTGCGCGAGATGCCGAAGGTCGAGGTCCACACCGTCCCCAGCCACGAGGCGCCGACGGGGATCGGCGAGCCGGCGGTCCCGGTGGTCGCCCCGGCCGTCGCCAACGCTCTCCTCGCCGCCACGGGCAAGCCGATGCGCAGCCTGCCCATGCGGCTGGCCTGAGGAGAGCAGGAAGAACCTGTGGGCGCTTCCTGCGTACAGGAAGGCAGAGGGGACTGCTATGGAACCCATCCTGGAGCTTCAGGACGTCAAGAAGAGCTACGGCGACTTCGCCGCCGTCTCCGGCGTCTCGATGGCGGTGCCGCCGGGCTCGATCTTCGGCCTCCTGGGGCCGAACGGCGCCGGCAAGACCACCTCCATCCGCATGATCATGGACATCATCGCCCCCGACCAGGGCGCGATCCGTTTTTTCGGCCATCCGCGGACTGATAAGGACCTGGCGCGGATCGGCTACCTGCCCGAGGAGCGCGGGCTCTACCGCAAGATGACGGTCACCGACCAGCTCCTTTTCCTCGCCGAGATCCGCGGCCTCCCGCGGCGGGAGGCGCTGCCCGAGATCGAGCGCTGGCTGGAACGCTTCGAGCTGGCGAGCTGGGGGAAGAAGAAGATCGAGGAGCTGTCGAAGGGCATGCAACAGAAGGTCCAGCTCATCGGCACCGTGCTCCACAAGCCGGACATTCTGATTCTCGACGAGCCGTTCTCCGGGCTCGACCCGCTGAACCAGGAGACCTTCCGCGACTTCCTCGTCGAATCGAAGCGGCAGGGCAAGAGCGTCCTCTTCTCGACCCACGGCATGGAGCTGGCGGAGAAGATGTGCGACCACATCTGCTTGATCTCCCACGGCCGCGCGGTGCTGACCGGCGAGCTCGCCCAGATCAAGCGGCGCCTCTCCGGCAACTCCTACCGGCTGGTGGCGGAGGGCGACCTGGCGAAGCTCAACCAGGTCCCCGGCGTCGAGCAGGTCATCACCCAGGACCGCGGGGCGAAGCTCCTCTTGACCCCCGAGGCGGACGGCGCCGACGTGCTGCGGCAGATCGTCCAGTTCGCCAACGTCCGCGAGTTCCGTTCCGAGGAGCCGGAGCTCGAGGAGATCTTCATCAAGGCGGTGCGCGATGCGGCTTGACCGAGTGGCGGTGGTGGCGAAGCGTGAGTACCTCCAGCGGGTCAAAGGGAAGGGCTTCTGGATCGCCACCCTGGTGCTCCCCCTCTTCCTCGTCGCGGTGACGGTGGTGCCGTCGCTCCTCCTCTCGAAGTCGAGCACCCGCCAGCGGGTGGTGGTGGTCGACTCGACCGGCGAGGTGGCCAAAGAGCTCCAGACGGTGCTCGCCGCCCCTCCGAGGGAGGATCAGAGGGAGAAGGGACGCAGCCATCCCACGGCCAGCTTCGAGCCGACGGTCGAGGCGATGGGACCCAACCCCGCGGCTCAACGCGAGGACCTCGACCGCCGGGTGCGCACCGGCGCGATCGACGCCTGGATCTGGGTCGACGCCAAGGGCCTCGCCACCAACAACGTCGAGTACCACGCCAAGAACGTGGCCAACTTCGTCACCCAGGAGATCCTGCGCGACGACCTCTCGACCGCGGTCGGGCGGGTGCGCCTGCGCCAGGCCGGGTTCAACCAGCCGGAGAAGATCGGCGAGCTCACCCAGCCGATCCATCTCGACACGGTCCGCATCGCCAAGGAGGGGAGCCGGGCCGAGGGCGGCATGGCCGGCTTCGCCTTCGCCTACGGCCTCTTCATGATGCTCTACATGACGATCGCCATCTGGGGGCAGCAGGTGATGACCGGGGTGCTGGAGGAAAAGGGGTCGCGTATCGTCGAGGTCCTGGTCTCGACCGTCCGCCCCTTCGACCTGCTCCTCGGCAAGCTCACCGGCATCTGCCTCCTGGGCCTCACCCAGATCGCCATCTGGTTCGCCACCCTGATCGCCCTCTCGGCGCCGGGGGTGGCCGCCGCCATCGTCTCGCTGCCGGAGGGGGTGCACCTACCGACGGTGACGCCGCTCCTCGCGATCAGCTTCGCGACCTACTTCATCCTCGGCTTCTTCGTCTACGCCACCTTCTACGCCGCCATCGGCGCCGCCTTCAACAACCTCCAGGAGGCGCAGCAGGTGGCAGCCCTCGTGGTCTTCTTCCTGATCGTTCCGCTCTTCCTCATGTTCCGCATCGTCAACGATCCGGACTCGACGCTCGCCGTCGTCGCCTCGCTCATCCCGCCGTTCACCCCGCTCCTGATGACTCTCCGCATCGCCCTCCAGCCGCCGCCCTTCTGGCAGATCGGGCTCTCCTACGTCCTCACCCTCTCCTTCATCCTGGGGATGGTCTGGATCTCCGCCCGCATCTACCGCACCGGCATCCTCATGTACGGCAAGAAGCCGACGCTCCAGGAGATCTGGCGCTGGGTGCTCTACGCGTGAGGGGTTTCTCCCGGGCTCCGCTACAATGACCGCGGAGATCTGATGCGGAGCCCACGATTTGTACACCCGTAGCGCCCCTCCCGGCCGTCCCACCCTGAGCTTCGGGGGCATGGGCGGCCCGCCGGCACGGGACGTCATCGTCCTTCTGGCGGTGGTGTTCGCGACGTTTTCGCTCCAGTTCTTCCAGTTCTCCGCCCCGACGCTGGTCCTCCTGCGCCTCACCCAGGCGGTGTGGCATGGCTTCCTCTGGCAGCTCGTCACCTATCCGTTCATCGGGTTCGGCGGTGCCAGCCTCTGGTTCCTGTTTCAGCTGCTGATCCTCTTCTGGTTCACCCGCGACGTCTTCGCGCAGCTCGGCCGCCGGCACTTCTGGCGGATGATCGTCTTCGCCTCGGTGGCCGGCGGGATCGTCGCGCTCCTCGTGCAGCTGGCGCAGGATCGCTCGACGGCGATGCTCGATTCCCTCCCGTTCCCCTTGATGCAGGGGCAGCTCATGCTGCTCTCGATCATGGTGGCGGCCTTCGCCACGATGAACCGGCGGGCCACCATTTACCTCTTCTTCGTCCTGCCCATTGAGGCGCGCTGGTTCCTGGGGATCGAGATCCTCTTCGCCTTCATGGGGTTCCTCCAGACCCACGACCTCGCCGGGTTCCTGGGGATCTCCGCCGCGGTGGGCATGACCTATCTCTACCTTACCAAGAGCGGGCTGCGGCGAGGCCTTCTGCGCGACACCCGCCTGCGCCTCCAGCGCTTTTGGATTCAGCGCAAGATGAACCGGATGCGCAAGAAGAGCGGCCTGCGGGCGGTCCCGGGCGACCGCGACGTCCGGCGCGGCCCCTGGTCGGACAAGATCCACTAAAAGCTACTGCGGACGGGTGGCGAGGCGGGCGGCGGCGGCCTTCGGCAGGAGCAGCCAGATCCGCCCCGGATGCTTCATCCGACCGGCGACCGCGGCGGCCGCCTCGCCGTGCCCCCAGAAGACGTCCCCCCGCACCGGCCCGCGGATGGCGCCGCCCGTGTCCTGGGCGACGAGCAGCCGGCGTAGGGGCCGGTCTGGCGCTTTTTCTACGGTAGCGGGGGCCTGGCCGTCGAGCCAGACCGGCGTTCCGAGCGACAGGTATTTCAAGTCGACGGCGAGCGAGCGGCCGGGGGTGAGGACCGCGCCCTCGGCCCCCAGCGGTCCCTCGCCCTTCAGCTCCTCGAAGAAGACGTAGGACCGGTTGCGCGCCATGACCTGGGGCGCCTCGACCGGATGGGCGAGGAGCCAGGCGCGGATCGACTGCAGCGAGACCTCCTCCTGCTTCAGGGCGCCGCGCTCCACCAGGTCGTGGCCGATGGCGAAATAGGGGTGGCCGTTCTGGGCCGCGAAGCCCACCCGCAGCACACCCCCTTCGGCGAGCTCGATGCGGCCGGAGCCCTGGATCTCCAGGAAGAAGGCGTCCACCGGGTCGTCGACCCAGGCCAGCTCGAGGCCCCGGCCGGCGAGCGACCCGGCCCGGATCTCCGCCCGGTCGGGATAGGGGAGGAGCGCTCCGCCGTGGACCCGGCCAGCGATCCGCCGTCCCTTCCACTCCTCGCGGAAGAGCCCGAGGTCGACCACCACCAGCTCGGGCGGCCGGCGATAGAGGGAAATGGCATAGCGGCCGCCGGGTTTGCGGCTGCCGTGGAGGGTCGGCTCGTAGTAGCCGGTGAAGAGCCCCTGCCGCTCGCCATGGTTGCTCGCCGCGACCGGCGTGAACGTCGCCTCGAAGAACGAGCGGGCGGCGGCGCGGTTTGCAGCCGGCACCCGGGCCGCGGCGACGCAGGCGCTTTTCCACTCGCCGGCCGTGCCCGCCAGATCTTCCGCGCCCCCCATTGCCGCCCCCTCCGCCAGCCTGCCGATCCGCGCGCACGACCGCAGGAAGACCGGGAGCGCCGCCGCCAGGTCGTCCTCCCGCCAGCCCGGCAGGTCGGCGAAGCCGGCCGGCGTGAGCACCAGCCGGTCCGGGATCGGGATCGGCGGCCGTGGAGCGCGGAACCGCAGGTAGAGCCCGAGCCCCAGCGCGAGGAGCGCCAGGGCGAGCGTCACGACGGGGACGATCTTGCGGCGACGGGTCATCGATCCGAAGTGTCCGGCCGGCCGCCTGGCCGGAGGGTGGCAAGCTTATCAGGGAGATGTAGAGGTGGCCAGGAATGTGCTACGCTTTGTCAGCACATTCAGGAGTACCTCGCCTTGGAACCCCTCGACATCTTCTCCGTCCGCGATCTCCGACAACGCTCCGGCGATCTCCTCCGCGAGGCGGAGGAAGGCCGGCTGACGTTGATCACGAAACATGGCCGGCCCGCCATTCTTGCGCTGCCTTTCGACGAGCGACTCCTGGCCTATGGCGTCAACCGGGCGCTTGCACTTCATCTCTTCGAGGCCCACCAGGTCAGCCTTGCCCAGGCTGCGAAGATCGCCAATCTGTCCATGGAAGACTTCATCGAGCTGCTGGGGCAGGCCGGGGTGGCCGCGGTCGACTATGACCCCGCTGAACTGGCCGAAGAGGTCAAAACTCCCGTGCGGCGTTGATCGTCGCCGACGCCGGGCCGCTCATCGGGCTGGCACGGATCGATCGGCTCTCGATCCTCAAAGACCTCTACCACGAGGTTCTCATACCGGCCAAGGTTGCCGGCGAGCTCGGCCTGACCCAGGGGCGCCCGGGCTCTCGTCTCCTTTCTACCGCCTTGGCAGAGGGCTGGCTTTGCATCCATCCTCCTCGCGAGAGGGACGAGCTGAAAGGGTTGGAGCTTCTCCTGGATCCCGGAGAGGCTGAAGCGATTCTGATGGCCGAGGAGCACCCTGGCGTTCCGCTCCTCATCGACGAGAGGCGTGGGCGCTCGGTGGCCCGTAGTCGGCGTCTTCCCGTGATTGGGACGGGCGGCATTCTCCTGCTTGCCAAGCAGCACCACCTTATCGAACGGGTTCTCCCCGTCCTGGATCGCCTGGCGGCGGCCGGGTATCGTTTAGCTCCTGCCCTGCGCCAGCAGCTCTGCGAGCTGGCCGGCGAGGCCGAGGGGTATCGGTAGCTAGCCTTGCCGCTTCGGCCGGGCCTTGGGCGCCGGGCGCTTGCCCGGCGGGCCGGGCCGCGGCCGGGTGCGGCTCCGCTCCTCTCCCTCGCCCGCGACGCGGAGGGAGAGGGGCCGGCCGCGGAGCGTGATGCGGGCCATGCGCTCCAGGACCTGCTGCTGGTAGCGCGCCGGCACCTCGACGAGCGAGAAGCGGTCGTCGATGTCGATGGCGCCGATCTCCTTGCCGGGCACCCCCGCCTCGTTGGCGATGGCGCCCACGATGTCGGCCGGCCGCACGCCGTTCCGCCGGCCGGCGTCGAGGAAGAAGCGCACCATCCCGCCGTCGTCCCCTGCGGCACCGGTCCTCACGGGCAGCGGACCGGGCTCAATTTCCACCTCCAGCGGCCGGTCGCGCTGGGCCATGGCCGCGGCCGCGGCCGCCGCCGCGACCTCGGCGATGTCGAAGCCCTCCTCCACCAGCTCCTCGACGAGCGCCAGATAGAGGTCCAGGTTGCCCTCGCCGATCGTCCGCCGGAGGTTCTCCTTGAACAGCTCGGTCCGCCGGGCCGCGACGTCCGCCGCGGTCGGCATCTTCATCGGCGCGATGCGCTGGCCGGTGAAGCGCTCGATGTCCTGCAGCATCCGCCGCTCGCGCGGGGTGACGAAGAGCACCGCGATTCCCGCCCGGCCGGCCCGCCCGGTCCGGCCGATGCGGTGGACGTAGGCGCCGAGGTCGTTCGGCATGTCGTAATTGATCACATGGCTGATCCGCTCGACGTCGAGCCCGCGGGCGGCCACGTCGGTCGCGACGACCACGTCGAGCGTGCCCTTGCGCAGGCGCTCCATGACCCGCTCGCGGAGCGGCTGGGTCATGTCGCCATGGAGCGCGGCCACCGAGTAGCCGCGCGCCTCCAGCCGCTCGGCCACCTGGGCGACCGCGGTCTTGGTGCGGATGAAGACGAGGGCGGCCTCGATGGGCTCGGTCTCCAGGAGCCGGGTCAGGGTGTCGAGCTTCTGCTGCTGGGGGACGAGGAGGAAGCGCTGCTCGATGGTCGTCTGGGTGAGCGCCTTCCGTTCGAGCTCCAAGTTGAGCGGGTCGGACAGGTGGCGCTGGGCGATGCGGCGGATCTCCGGCGGCATGGTGGCCGAGAACAGCGCCGTCCGCCGGCCGGCCGAGGAGGGCGGCGCCTGGGCGAGAATCCAGTCCACGTCCTCGATGAACCCCATGCGGAGCATCTCGTCCGCCTCGTCGAGCACCACCATGCGGAGCTGGTCGAGGCGCAGGGTCCCGCGGCGGAGGTGGTCCATGATCCGGCCAGGGGTGCCGACGACGACCTGGACCCCGCGCAGCAGCCGGCGCTGCTGGTCCTCGAGCGACTGGCCGCCATAGACCGGCAGGACGACGAGCTTGTGCAAGTACTTGCCATAGGTATGGAGCGCCTCGGCCACCTGGATCGCCAGCTCCCGGGTGGGGGTGAGCACGAGGGCCTGCACCCCGGGCTGGGTCGAGTCGATCCCCTGGAGGAGCGGCAGGCCGAACGCCGCGGTCTTGCCGGTGCCGGTCTGGGCCTGACCGATGACGTCGCGACCGGCCAGAAGCGGCGGGATGGCGGCGGTCTGGATGGGGGTGGGGGCCTCGTAGCCCACCTCGGCGAGCGAGCGCAGGAGTCCGTCGGCGAGTCCCAGGGCCTGGAAGGCGTCGGCAGCCGGAGCCGCCTCGGTGTCATTCATGAGGAGCGTTATACCACCGGCGCTGCGAGCCCCGCCTCGCTCCAGCCGGGAGGTTGGAGACTTCCCTGGGGCCCGGAAGCGTCCTTTTCTGACCTGGAGCTGCTCCTTCCCGACCTGGAAAAGCTCTTTCCCGACCCTGTAAAGCTCTTTTCCAGCCCCGAAAAGCTCTTTTCTGAACCTGTAAAGCTCTTTTCCAGACCTGTAAAGCTCTTTTCTGAGGCTAAAAAGCTCTTTTCTGACCCGGAAATGAGGTTTTCCAGGCTGGAGAAGAGGTAAAGCCCTTCAAGAGGGTACTAGAGAGGATACTATCTCCGCCCATTTGGTCCGGGAGCGCTCTCTTCCGGGGCCGAGCGAAGCTGTCCCGGCCCGGTTCAGCTCCATTCCGCGGCGGAATGGAACCGTTCTGGCGCGGAGCACCTCCTTTCTGGCCCGGGTCCGAGGCGATCTCCCCCGGAGAAGGACTGTTCCGCCGCGGATCACCTCTGTTCCGCGCCATATCGGAGCTGCTCCGCTCCAGATCAGGTCTGCTCCGCCGCGGTTGAACTCTGGTCCGCGGCGGTTGAGAACCGTTCCGCCGCGGATGAGAACCGTTCCGCGGCGGATTGCCTCTGCTCCGCTCCAGTTCCGTCCTGCTCCGGGCCAGAAAGGAGGGGGCGCAGGCCAGAGAAGAGGGAACGCCCTCGCTCCGAGGAGGAACTCCGGGGCTACCGGCTGGACCTCGACCTTATCTATAAGGATGCGGGCCACCTGGCGTCACTCCCGACCTCTTTCGCCGTCTCCACCGGCTGATCCAGGACGGAGCGGGGGATGCCGGGGGAGTGGAAGCGGGTCGACAACGAGATCGTGGAGCTGCGCGAGGGCGCCGTGCCCCTCCCCTGGTGCGCTTCCGTCCCGTTCCTGCGGCGGAGACCCCGGCGGCGGTCGAAGAGCTTTGCCTCGTCTACTGCCACGTCCTCAACAAGGGCAAGGTGCCACCGCTCCTCGACACGACGCCTGCCTGGTCCTCGACTTCCTCAGCATCCACTCCTTCCGCGACGGCAACGGCCGGGTCTCGCGCCTGTTGACCCTTCTGGTCCTCGACCAGCACGGCCACGAGGTGGGCCGGTACATCAGCCTGGAGCGGCTGGTCGAAGAGACCCGCGTCGAGTACTACGACGTCCTCCGCCGCAGCTCCGAAGCCTGGCACGAGGGCTGGCACGATCTCCTCCCCTGGCTCAACTACTTCCTCCCTCCGCCGCGCCTACGTCGAGCTCGAGGCTCGGGTCGGCCAGGCCAAAGCTCCCCGCGGAGCGAAGACCGCCATGGTCGAGGCGGCGGTCGCCGCCCAGCCCGAGACTTCACCCTGGCCGAGCTGGAGCGGGCCTGCCCTGGGATGAGCCACGACCTGGTGCGGCGGGTGCTGCGGCAGATTCAGGGGGAGGGACGGGTCGAATGCGTGGGCCGGGGGCGCGGTGGCGGAGGGAGGAGGGGCCTCGATGAACGGCTGTCTGCGGAGTTCCGAAAGCCTGGCGAGCAGGTCGGCTGTGGCTCGCGACATGCACCGATGACCGAGGACCATGCCGCGTAACGTGGGTCTTCACCACTTTGTGGGGATGCCGTGGGGGTCCGGTCCGCGGCCGGTTGGTGCTCGGTAATCTATGCGGACGCTCTCCAGGCATAGTCGACGGATCAACGGAGATCGTCAACCGGGTTCTTCTGTTGGCGGTCACCCTGGACCTCTCTCGCCGCCTCCAATTGCTCTTCTAGGAAGAAAGAGGCGGGTGACGCTACGCGAGATTACCGCCAGCAAATCCAGAAGTGTCCTTCTCAGCAAGCTACCAACTCTATCGACCCTAAGTTAGGGCCTGGTATACTGGTTCAATACCGCGACATGTGTTCAAACTCTTGGAGACTCCGGTGAAAGGCATGCTCAAGGTTTTCATGTCCTACTCCAATTCCGACTCTGCCCTTAGAGAGGAGCTTGAGAAGCACCTCGCCCCTCTCAAACGCCTAGGAAAAATCAGTAGCTGACATGGTGGTGAAATCGATCCCGGCGGAGCATGGGAAGAGGAGATTCATCGGCACCTCACCTCATCAGATATTGTCCTATTGCTCATTAGTCCAGACTTTGTAGCATCCGATTATTGTTACAAAAATGAAATGCGGCAAGCTTTACGGCTCCATGAGGCCGGTAAAATAACAATTATTCCAGTCATCTTGAGGCCAGTACTTTGGGATCAGCTGCCCTTTAGCAAACTACAAACACTGCCCGGCCAAGGCTTGCCTGTGACGCAATGGGTCGATCGTGATGCTGCCTTCCTTGACATCGTTCAAGGCATATCAAGCGTGGTGCGTAAACTTACTGAAGGCTATCCTTCTGTGGCTATCGAAGGTAATGACCTACCAGGGGAACCAATACCGCCGAACAGGCTGGGTGAGGAACAGGAAGTCGGCAGCCTCTATCCAAAAGCCTCTACTCCCTTTGAGCAAGGTTCTTCCTACACCGTCGCGCTCCTCTGGGTGATAATAGATCATAGTCACGGCCCGGAAATTGATTCCGAAGCTTATAGACTATCCGAAATACACGTATTCTCAGCAGATTGCTTGACGGGCTACGGAGGTGCTGAGATGACATTCCAGGAAGGTGGATGGTTTTTTGCCTTTGGGGGAAACGATAGGTGTGAACAGGCAGCCATGGCTGGCGCGCATTTACTAGATAGTCTGCCTGCTTTCTTCAGAAGCAAAGAAATAAATGCCGACCCAGAAGCTTGGGATGTCCGCATACTTGGGCACGACTCATTACTGGAGTACGCCCCCATTCTCTCTGAGCTTCCTGGAGCGCAGATCATGGAGACGATGGCGACCATGTCGCGCTCTTGGGAGTTTTGCATAACAGATTCA
Source organism: Thermoanaerobaculia bacterium (assembly GCA_035644215.1). GTDB lineage: Bacteria > Acidobacteriota > Thermoanaerobaculia > Multivoradales > UBA5704 > DASQPA01. Next base: position 18,445 of record DASQPA010000580.1, on the reverse strand, counting down.
CTTAGGAAATCGATGCAAGTCACGCTTCAGGACATTTTCTCTTATAAGGCAAAGGCGCTCGGAGAGGCCATCTTTTCCTACTCGCGGCAACCAACCACTCCCGAAGTAGTTTTGCGAGAAATTGAGAGTTTATGTAGACAAGCCCAAGGCCAGGGGAAGCAGTTAGCTAGAATCATTGACGCCATGATGCAAGGCCAACAGCTACTCCGAACAGAAAAGATACGTTCAATTATAGACACCATTTATATTTACTTGGATAGGATCCGGTTCTTGACGCTCAGAGTGCTTGGCGATCTATCTACCGCCGACTTATGCAGTTTGAGCGATTTACTCGAAGGAGCTTTAGGTGAAGAGGGTCACGCTCTGGGAGCGTTTTCTATATAACGACGCACAACATCTGACCACAGAATGGGCAATGATTCGGCAGTTAGCTGGTAGCAGGAGGTCTTACACGGTAACCGTACTTCGAGCCGTCTGTGAAGACTTGAGAGTTTTGGCTCTAGACGAACTTGACCAGGAAGCGTTTGAGAATAATCAACTGGTCGTCCTTGAATCGATGAGGGATAGTTTCGTTCCCGGTGATACGTTCCTACAAATGATCAACCACTTCTTGAGCGCTGACGAAATCGAAGAGGATACCATCCTTGCCGAACTCCTGCTAGGTGAGCGATCTAATCTGTTTGGTTACCTGGCTATTGGTTCCGCGCACCATCAGAGACATCGAGTGACCGAGCGCCTATGGGGAGTGGCCGATCTGATATTGATTGAAGATATGGCAGAGAGAAAAGCGGAGGGGAAGCAATCCAAAATAATCTTCGCGATATTGGCCAGTAGATCCGAGCACGACTCTCGCTTTATGCGGATGAGGGCAAGGCTTCGTAGCGAAAACCCTTTCAGCGATGGTCTAGCAAGCGATTTTCCAGGGAAGGAGGACTATGCTATTGCTCTCAAATGCCTAACCCTTGCGCATCAAAGCATCAAAATCCGCACTGAGGCCATAAGCAAGGTCTCATTTAATGCACTCTGGAGAACCATTGCTTATCCCAAGGTACCGATCTCTCTGATAATCGAAGCGGCAATCCGCCTTTCTCGGAGTGAAGCGGATGACACGAAGAAGATTTTTTTCGATTGTGTTCGCGGAAATTTGGTGAACCATCTTGATTCGGCCCGAGGAGGCAAGAGTATTAATGAGATTAAAAGCTTGATCGACACGTTTTTCTCTTTCCAGATTTTTGTTGAAGATCTATATTTTGAGAGATTGGATGATATGCTATTGCGCTTTCTGGAGGCAAATAGGCGCCTTGGCCTGCAAGTGGATTATTTTAGAGATGCTAGGGCCGACTTGGATCGTCGTCGACAGGAGCTTGGCAATCCAAAGGCTAAGCTCCCAAGCGAAGGAGAATTGAAAAAGATCCCCTTAGCAGTGCAGCGTAAGCTGGCCCGTGAAGGATGCTATTTGGATTTCTTTGTCCTGCATCCGGATGCGCGAATTGCTAAAACACTCCGCCACATCAGGCCTCATGACATAGAGAGGATTATGAGGTACCGCAACATTAATCACGCACTGATGCTGGATATAATGTCGGACAGAAAATACTTCAAATCTGACGAGAGCGTCGAAGTGGTACTCCACAATCCTAAATGTAACGCGAGATTCGCGCAGAGCTATATTCCCGGACGTGCCTTAAGTCAACTTAAGCGGCTAAGCTTTGATGTCAATGCAAATGCGCAGGTCCGCCATTTGGCGCTCAAGGAGGCATTGAGCAGAGCCAATTGCGACATAGATTTTGCTCGTCGTATGCTAGAGAAGCTGAGTGGCCACGATGTTATGGCTGTAATATCGAATCCTCGTGCAAATCCGCAGGCAAAGCTGATCGCCAAGCAAGTGCTTAGAAGGTGAAGGGAGGCTCCCTGACAAGCCCGCGGCCTACTACCGTTCATAATGCCCGCCAATCGCCATCACGTAGAGGTTCTCGTCGGCGAACCGGTAGATAAGCCGGTTCTTGAGCGAGAGCCGGCGGGACCATAGGGCCGGAGAGAGCATGCTTGAGGGGCTCCGGCTTGCCGGTCCCGCTGGCGGGGTCGCCTCGCTGCATCTCCTTGAGGTGGCGACAGAGGACGCGGTGCAGGGCAGCATCGCGCTGGCGCAGCTCTTCATAGCGCTCCCAGGTATCGCCCTCAAACACGATCGAGCGCATCCAGATCCTCGGGGGAGGGACGGTAGCCGGTGCCCTCTCCATGGGTCTTCAGCGAACGCTCGATCTGCTCCATGAGCGACCTGTTCTGAAGGACGTACAGCGTCTCCTGCTCCCGCTCCCAGTCCTCGGCGCTGACGACCACGAAGTCCTGCCCCCCGCGGCGCCGGACCCGCAGGGGGATGTGATCCTCCACCACCTCCTCGACCGCCTCCCGGAGGTGGCTGCGGAACTCGTGAACGGAGATCTCTCTCATGCTTCGAAGTGTACCAGAACCTGGTACAAGTTTCGGGGCGGCCAGGTCGAGGTCGGCACAGATGCGCCTCCCTCCCAGATCCTTCAGGTCGCTTAGGCTCCCTTCAGGATGACGATGGGGCGGAGTGCCCTCGTCGGTTTGAGGGGGGCAGGATCGATGGAAGGTCGGCAGGAGGGGCGGCGGCCCTAGAGGCCGCCGCCCCTTTGGGGGGGGAGGAGGGGGGAAGTGTTCATCCAATCGTATGTACGGTCGAAGAGCCCTAAGGTTTCTTGCGCTGGGCTTCTTTCCCTGCGGCAGTGCCTCCTGAAAGCGGCTTGGCGGGTCTCTTCTCCAACCCGCATAAACTAACTTGCTTTTCAAATGAATTTACGTATATGCTGCGCGTCGGCCTGGGGGAGACGGTGCGGCTCGGTCGACCAGCCTACATCCCTGCCCCGGCCACCAACTTGAAAGGAAAGAGACCAGCTATGCGTAAACTCATCATTCTGCTCGCTCTTGCCGTCACGAGCCTGGTCGGTGCGACCGCCTCGGCGACCACTTGCAACATCGATTTCACCGCGACCATCTCACAACAGGCCTATGACTTCGCGCTCGTCCTCCACAACACCCACGCGTCCATTACGGCCACCTACAATGGCACTTCTGGGAGCGACGACGTGTTCTCCGGCTTCAGCGCCAGTTTCTCGGGCCCGGACGAGATCCTCCACTGGACCGGCCCGCAGAGCGTGATCGTCAACGGCACCCAGATCCACGTCGGCTGGACCACCTCGGACAACACGTGCCCGCCGTGCATCACCGGTTACTTCACCGACCGGAACGGCCTGAAGATCCCGGGCACGGACGTCGCCGTCCTTGTCACCAATCACGTGGCGGGCAGCTCGGGGTTCTTCAGCAACATCTGCGCAATCCCGATCACCCTCACCAACATCCGCGGCGCGTGCCTGGCGGCGCCGATCAAGCTGGGGGACCTGAACCGGACCAACAGCGCGTTGGCGGCGCAGCTCCAGGACTTGTCCTCCGGCGCTACGCTGAAGCCCGGAGACGAGATCGCCATTCCCCTGCCGGTGCCGCCCAGAGGAGGCTCGTGCGGCGCCTATGTCTTCAACTATGGGATCGTGGGGCAGTCCAACGCCCAGATCTCACCCTGGGTCCAGCTGCCCTAGTCGTACAAGATTGGTAAAGAGGAGGGGCGGCGGCTTTGGGGAACCGCCGCCCCTTTTGGAGGGTGGGAGAAGAGGGAGTCTTCATCCAACCTTAGTGTACGGACGAGGAGCCCCGTGGTTTGTTACGCTTCTGTAAATTTGCGGACCGGCGCCAAGAGCGCCCGGAGGTGGAAGCGCGATGCACCACGCTCGGCTGTCGAAGCTTCTCATTCCCGTAGGCTTGGCCCTGGCCTCCCTGCCCGCCCTCGCGGCTCCGGACACCCTTACCGCCCTGCGCTGCGGCCGGCTGCTCGACCCGGCCTCGGGGAAGATGACCGAGGGGGCGGTCGTCCTGGTGCGCGGGGAGTGGGTCGAGAAGGTGGCGGCGGGACTCGCCATCCCGGCCGGAGCGCGGACCGTCGACCTCGCCGGGTACACCTGTCTCCCGGGGCTCATCGACGGCCATACCCACGTCCTCCTCCAGCCCGAGGACGAGCACGGGCCGCCGCCGGTGCTCACCAAGTCGCAGGCGTTCCGCACCGTGCAGGGGGTCGCCGCCGCGAAGCGGGACCTGGAGGCCGGGTTCACCACCATGCGCGACCTCGACAGCGAAGGGGCGGGCTTCGCCGACGTCGCCATCCGGGACGGGATCAACCGCGGCTTCATCCCCGGGCCGCGGCTCTTCGTCTCGACCCTGGCGCTCACCATCACCGGCGGGCATATGAACAATGCCGGCCTGAACCCCGACATCCAGGTCCCCGAGCCGGCGACGCTCACCGATTCGACCGATGCCATGGTGGCCGAGGTGCGGCGGGAGGTGAAATACGGGGCGGACTGGATCAAGCTCTACGCCACCGGCACCCTGCGCCACCTCGACCCGGTCACCCTGGAGCCGCTCTCCCAGGTCAGCGAGGAGCAGGTGCGGGCGGTGGTCGCCGAGGCCGCCCGCTGGCACCGGGACGTGGCGGCCCACGCCTACGGCGGCCCGGGAGCGAAGAATGCCATCCGCGGCGGCGTGCGCTCGCTGGAGCACGGGATGCTGCTCGACGACGAGGGGCTCGATCTGCTGGTTTCCCACGGCACCTTCTGGTGCCCCACCCTCGCGGTCTACATCCCCGACACGCCCGAGGACGACACCGAGGTGCGGCGGCGGATCGTCGCCCACCACAAGGAGGTGTTCCAGAAGGCGATGAAGAAGGGGGTGAAGATCGTCTTCGGCACCGACGTGGGCGCCTTCGAGCACGGCACCTCGACCCGCGAGTTCGTCCGCATGGTCGACTACGGCATGAAGCCGCTCGACGCCATCCGCGCCGCCACCGTCCGCGCCGCCGAGCTGCTGCGGATGGAAAAGCAGATCGGGACCGTCGAGCCCGGCAAGTACGCCGACGTCATCGCTGTCCCCGGCGACCCCACGGCCGACGTCGCGGCTCTCACCCGGGTGGCCTTCGTGATGAAGGCGGGGACGGTGTACAAGGCGCCGCCGCTGTGACCGCGTTACGCGATGACGGGCATGCTAAAATTTAGATCTAATTTCGAAAGGAGACCTCAAAATGCATCGACTCGTCGTCCGCTGGACTCTCGCCGCGTTCCTCGCTCTGCCGTTCACTGCCGGTGCCACCGGCATCTGGAGCAGCGTGGCCTCCGCCGGTGGCATGCTCGATTCAGCGACGCCCGTTTACGAAACCAACGGTCCTGGGATCACCTTTCCCACTGCGGCAACGTCGAGCCTCCTCAAGATCCGCTACAACGTCACGAATACCGCGGAGACCAACCCCGCTTGGACGACCTTCTCCTTCAGTTGCGCGAGCGTCAGCACGACCGGCTCCGTGTCGGCGATCCTGTTCCAGACGGACCTCACGACGGGGGCCAATACGACCATCTGCTCCGTCGCGAGCGGCACGACCTCGGGCATCAAGAGCTGTTCTTTCAGCTCGACCACCTTCGACTTCACCCAGTACAACTACTGGATCCTCGGCGCCGTGAGCCGGACCGACACCAGCTCTTTCCCCGTCCTCTTTTCACTCCGCATCAACTGAGGCGCCGAGGGTGTCGATCTAGCCCGCGACCTGCGCCGGTACCGCCGGCTCGGCGACCGGCGGCACCGCCGCCGCCTGATACCCACCGGGGACGAGCCGGGCGGCGATCGACAGGCGGTTCCAAGCGTTGATGGCGGCCACCGCGAGGGTCAGGTCGGAGAGCTCCTTCTCGCTGAAGTGGGGGCGGACCTGCTCGTAGACCGCGTCGGACACGTGGCCCTCGGCGACCCGGGTCACCGCTTCCGTCCAGGCGAGGGCGGCCCGCTCCCGCTCGGTGTAGTACGGGCACTCGCGCCAGGCGTCGAGGGAGTAGAGCCGCTGCTCCCCCTCACCGACCGCGCGCAGGTCCTTCCAGTGCATGTCCAGACAGTAGGCGCAACCATTGAGCTGGGAGGCCCGCAATTGGACCAACAGGACCAGGGGCCTTTCGAGGCCGCACTCCCCGACATAGCTGTCCAGGGCATCCATGGCGTCATAGACGCCGGGGGCGAATTTGGCGTAATTGAGTCGTGCTTTCATGAGTCCTCCAGGTTGGGGTTCGAGGTCAGTCTCTCTCGGTCGGACCTCAATCTACCGCGGAGTGGACTTGCCAAGAAGATCCACTTAGAGTATTTCGACTGGACCACTTACATGGCCAAGCAGACCGTACAGCTCCCGCTGACCCTGCCGCCGCGGGAGCCGGGCGCGCCGGCCAGCCGCTGGCTGTACGACCAGCTGCGCGCCGCGATTCTGGAGGGCCGGCTGCGCCCCGGAGCGCGGCTGCCGGCCACCCGGGACCTCGCCCGGCACTATGGGCTGGCGCGAGGGACGATCGTCGAGGGGTTCGAACAGCTGAAGGCGGAGGGGTACCTGGAGGCGAGCGTCGGCTCCGGCACCTATGTCGCCCGGGTGCTGCCCGACCGCCTGCTCGAAGTCCGTTCGGCCCGGGCGATGCCGGCGGCATCACCGGCATCGGAGCCGCCCCCGGCGCGACGGCTCTCGGACTACGCCCGGAGGGTGCGTCCCTTCGAGGAGATCACGGCTGGTCCCCTTCGCGCCTTCCGGGCCAACCGGCCGGCGCTCGACCTCTTTCCCACGACGCTCTGGGCGCAGGTCGCGGCGCGTCGCCTCCGCCGGGCCTCGGCGAGTCTCCTCTTGGGCTGCGGTCCCCTGGGCTACCGGCCGCTCCAGGAGGCGGTGGCGGGCTACCTGACCACCTCTCGCGGCGTGAAGTGCGTCCCCGAGCAGGTCGCCATCGTCTCCGGCGTGCAGGAAGCGCTCGACCTCGTGGCCCGGCTGGTCGTGAATCCGGGGGATCGGGTGGCCGTCGAGAACCCGGGCTACATCGGCGCGACGCTGGTCTTCGAGGCGTCCGGAGCGACCGTCGCGCCGGTCCCGGTGGACGACGAGGGCCTCTCCCTGAGCCACTCCGCTCTCCGGGGAGCGCGGCTGGTCTATGTGACGCCGGCGCACCAGTTCCCGCTCGGCGTCAGCATGAGCCTGCCCCGGCGGCTCGCGCTGCTCGCATGGGCGAGAGCCTCCGGCGCGCTCCTCTTCGAGGACGACTACGACAGCGAGTACCGCTACTCCGGGCGGCCGCTGCCGGCGCTCCAGGGGCTCGATCGCCACGGTCTGGTGCTTTTCGCCGGGAGCTTCAGCAAGGTGCTCTTCTCGTCGCTCCGGCTGGGCTACCTGGTGGTGCCGGCCGACCTGGTGGCCGGCGTCGCGGCAACCCTCTCGATCACCCAGCGGCACGCGCCGCTCCTCGAGCAGGCGGTGCTCGCCGATTTCATCACCGGCGGGCATTTCGGCCGCCACATCCGGCGGATGCGGGAGGTGTACGCGGAGCGGCTGGCGGTGCTCCTCGAAACCGCGGCGGAACGTTTGGCGGGGTTGCTGGAGATCTCGCAGATCGAGGCCGGCCTCCAGACGGTGGGATGGCTGCCCGGCGGAATCGACGGCGAGACGGCGACCCAGGCCGCGGCGGAGCGCGGGGTGGAGGTCAGCCCGCTCGGCCGCTATGCCCGCGGCCCCATGGCCCGGGACGGTCTCCTCCTGGGATTCGCCGCCGTCGACCCGCCGGCGATCCGGCGCGGGGTCGAGGAGCTGGCCGTTGCGCTGGAAGGGGTGGTTGGGGGAGCAGCCACTTCGAGAGGCGCTCTATAATGATCCAGAGGAAACCGAACCATGGAGAAAATACTTACCGTCGCTCAGATCGAAGCCCAGTTCGAATCCGAGTGGATTCTGGTGGAAGACCCCCAGACCAACGACGCACTGGAAGTGCAGAGTGGCAAGGTACGCTGGCACAGCAAGGATCGGGATGAGGTCTATCGGAAGGCGGTGGAGCTTCGCCCCAAGCGTTTCGCGATGCTCTATACCGGTAAAATGCCGCACGACACGGCAGTCGTTCTGTGAGCTTCCGCTTCGATGCCCGACAAGGGTTGATCATCGTGTATACCGAGTTGTGGGGACCTGCCGGTAGCGCCGTTCTGCGGCTGGCGCTCGACACCGGAGCCACCGCTACCATGGCGAACATCGGGATGCTGGTCGCGATCGGTTACGACCCTGCTCTGGAGCCGACCCGCTTTCAAGTGACGACGGGAAGTGGGATTGAGTTCGTGCCTCGTATTCAATTGGACAAGATCAGCGCTCTGGGGCAGGAACGCACAGGGTTTCAAGTGTTGGGTCATACCTTGCCGCCTAGCGCAGGAGTCGATGGCCTCCTTGGACTGGACTTCTTTCGCGGCCAGCAATTGACCCTGGATTTCCGTACCGGCCGGGCAACGCTCGCCTAGTTCCTCAGCCGAGCCCTCCGAGAACCTCCGGCCTCCGCTTACGTACGTAGAAACCGGACTACGAAGGAGGAACCATGCTCAGAGTGCCCCGGCACTGGACCGCCCTGCTCGTCTTTCTGCTTCTCGCCTGCCCGCTCGCCCGCGCCGAGGAAAAACCCGCTCCGCCGCCGGAACCCGCCGCCGCCAAGCCGGTCGAGACGCTGTCCGAAACCCACCATACCGCTACGATCGGCGGCCAGACCGTGCGCTACCGGGCGCTCGCCGGGGACATCCTCCTGGGCGACGACGGCAAGAACCCCAAGGTGCGGATGTTCTACGTCGCCTACCTGAAGGAAGGGGCGGGGCGGGAGCGGCCGCTGACCTTCCTCTTCAACGGCGGCCCGGGCTCCTCCTCGGTCTGGCTCCACCTGGGCGCCTTCGGGCCGGTGCGGGTGCCGGTCGATGCCGAGGGGCTGCCTGGCCCGCAGCCCTGGGCTCCGGTCGCCAACCCCTATTCCATTTTGGATCTGACCGACCTGGTCTTCATCGACCCCATCTCGACCGGCTACAGCCGCGCCCTCCCCGGCCAGGCCGAGCAGCCGTACCACGAGGTGCACAAGGACATCGAATCGGTCGGCGAGCTCGTCCGCCTCTTCGTCACCCGGCAGGAGCGCTGGGGCTCGCCGCTCTTCCTCGCCGGCGAGAGCTACGGCACCGTCCGCGCCGCCGCCCTGGCCGACTACCTGCAGCGTCGCTACAGCATGTCGCTCGCCGGGGTGGTCCTCGTCTCCCCCGCTCTCAACACCGCGGTCTTCTCCGGCGACCCGGGCAACGATCTGGTCCACACCCTGGCCCTCCCGGCCTTCACCGCCGCCGCCTGGTACCACAAGAAGCTCCCGCCCGACCTTCAGGCGGACTTCCCGCGCGCCTATCGCGAATCCCAGGAGCTTGCCCTCGGGGCCTATAGCGACGCCCTGTTGCGCGGCGCCGATCTTCCCGCGGCGAAACGCCAGGAGGTGATCGACCAGGTGGCCCGCTACACCGGTCTGCCGGCAGACGAGGTCGAACGCGACGACTTGCGGGTCGACCGGTTCACCTTCGCGGCGAAGCTCCTGGAGAAGGAGAAGCTGGCGATCGGTGTGCTCGACGCCCGCTACCGGGCGAACCCCAACGGGATGGCGGCGGTGGCCGTCGCCCCGGCCTACCTCTATGGGACGGTCGACCCCAGCTACCAGGTCGACGGCGTCTTCGCGGCCACCGCGCACCGCTACCTGCGCGAGGACCTGAAGGTGCGCTCGGACGAGTTCTACGAGATCCTCTCCCAGCCCACCGGCGGCGCCTGGGAGCTCGGCCACGACACCGCCGGCTACCTGAACACCTCGGGCAACCTGCGCACCGCGATGACCGAGAACCCGCGCCTGAAGCTCTTCGTGGCGAGCGGCCGCTACGACCTGGTGACGACGACGCTCTCGGCGCGCTACATCGTCGGCCACCTGGGGCTCGCCCCGGCCCTGCGCGCCAACGTCAGCCTCCACGAGTACGAGTCCGGGCACATGATCTACCTGCACGAGCCGTCTCTCGTCCGCTTGAAGGCCGACCTTGCCGCCTTCTACGCGTCGGTGGGATCGGCGGCGGGACGGAAGTAGAGCGATTTACCGCAGGCGGACCGGTTCCCCGGTGGGGGAGACGGTGATTTCCAGCCGGCCGAGGACGGCGCCGGCGATCACCGCCTCCAGGGCCCAGGCGAGGGTGATGAGCTTGCCCTCGAAGCTGTAGGGGCCCGCGGGGAGCCGGAAACGGAAGTCGCGCCGGTCCGTCACCTCCGGCGCCTCGAAGCGGACGGTCTCGACCAGGGCGGTATCGGGCGTCCCCCGACCCTGGGTGAACCAGAGGAGGCGGAGCTCGACGGCGGCTCCGCGCTTGGCCGGCCCGTCGAGCTGCCAGTCGACGGTGCCGGCCAGGATCTCGCCGGGCCGGAAGGCGGTCTTCGCCTCTTCCGTCTTGAGCCGCAGCCAGCTCAGAAGCGGCCTCCCACGGTCTGGGGGAGCACCGCGATCTCGAACTCTTCGTCCACGTCCGGCCAATGGCGAATCTCGCCCGCCACCTTCAAGCTCCAGACGATCCGGTTGTTCGCGGCGGAAAAGGAGTGCATCGTGTCGGCGGGGAGCGTCAGCCGGGCGGTGCCGGCGGGGATCGTCGACGGCTCCGTCGTGTCGAGAAGCTCGATGGTGTGGAAGACCTCGCGGGCGGTCGAGCTCGAGCGGCGTTGCGCGTAGGTCGCCTCCTCCCGGCCCTCGAAGGTGAGGCGCAGCCGGCGGATCCGGCCGGGGCGGCCGGTGAAGCGCCACTCGACGTCCATCCGGTCCCCGACGCGCAGGGTGCCGCGGCCGAGGGTCAGCTGCGGGCGCGGGTTCCACAGGGCGAGGAACTGGTAGGGGACGGCGAGGAGGAGCCCGAGGCCGACGAGCACGAAGACCGAGAGGAAGAGCGCCATCCCCCACTCGGGGGTCCCCTGGCGGAACGAGAGGACCAGCTGCCAGACAAACACCCCGGTGATCCCGTTCCAGAAGGCGGCGAGGAAGAGGACGCCGAAGAGCATGCCGAGCCGGGTATGCCGCGGCTTGAGGAGCAGCGGCTCCAGGGTCTCGACGTCCGGGTTTCCGCCCTGCGGCGCCGGCAGCCAGGGAGCTCGGGGCGGCCCGGAGCCGGGGCCGGATCTGGAGGTGCCGGGCATACGGGGATCTCTTCGACGACAGAGAGGATTCTATACGAGGGGGAGACCCGCCCTAGCGGATCGGCCGGGCGGCGAGGAACGACTCGGCCTCGATGCCGTCGACCGCGGCGGCGAAGAGGTTCCCCTGGCCGTACTCGCAGCCGAGGTCGCGCAGCCGGGCGAGCTGGTCGGCGCTCTCCACCCCCTCGGCGACCACCGCCATCCCCAGCTGGTGGGCGAGCTTGACGATGGCCTCGACGATCGCCAGGTTGCCCGCCTCCGCCTCGATCCGGGAGGTGAAGGAGCGGTCGATCTTCAGGAAGTCGACCGGGAAGCGGTGCAGGTAGCTGAGCGAGGAGTACCCCTTGCCAAAGTCGTCCAAGAGGAGCCGTACCCCCATCGTCTTCAGGCGGGCGAGGCGCCGGCCGGTCACCTGGGCGCCGGCGAGGATCACCCCCTCGGTGATCTCCAGGCCCAGGGAGCCGGGGGCGAGCCCGGAGCTCGCCAGGGCCTCCTCGACCTGGGCGAAGAGGTCGGGGTGGAAGAACTGCTTGTGGGAGAGGTTGACGGAGAGCGACAGCGGCCGCTCGCCGGGATGGCGCCGGTCGAGCGCGGCGAGGAAGCGGCAGGCCTCGGTGAGGACGAAACGCCCGATGGGGACGACGAGGCCGGTCTCCTCGGCGACCGGGAGGAACTCGTCGGGCGGCAGCAGCCCCCGCTGCGGGTGACGCCAGCGCACCAGGGCCTCGAAGCCGATCACCTCGCCGCTCGCCAGGGCGACGAAGGGCTGGTACAGGAGGAGCAGCTCGCCGCGGTCGACCGCCCGGCGCAAGTCGCTCTCCAGCTTCAGGCGGGCCATCACCGACCGATGCATGCCGCGGTGGAAGACCACGTGGCAGGCCCGTCCGGAGGCCTTGGCCCGGTACATCGCCGTGTCGGCATCGCGCAGGAGGTCCTCCGGCCGTTCATAGTCGGGGGTGCAGACGGCGATTCCCAGGCTTGCGGTGAGGAAGACCTCGTGGCCGCCGAGCGCGATGGGGGCGGTCAGGCGCTGGTGGATGCGTTCCGCCACCCGCACGGCGTCGGCGACGTCGCCGCCGCCTTCCAGGAGGATGGCGAACTCGTCCCCGCCGACCCGCGAGATGGTGTCCGAGGGGCGCAGAGCCGCGGTGAGCAGGCCGGCGATGGTGACCAGCAGCTCGTCGCCCACCGGATGACCGAGGCTGTCGTTGACGATCTTGAAGCGGTCGAGGTCGAGGAAGAGGACGGCGGTCAGCCGCTCGGGCTCCCGCTTCGTCCGCGCGATGGCGGCCTTCAGGCGCTCCATGAAGAACGCCCGGTTGGGCAGCCCGGTCAACCCGTCGTGGAGGGCGGCATGGAGCAGCCGGTCCTCGGCCTGCTTGCGGTCGGTGACGTCGTGCGAGTTGAGGACGATCCCCTGGACCGCCGGGTGGGCGAGCAGGTTCGAGCCGGTGGTCTCGATGGTCCGGTAGGCGCCGTCCCGGTGGAGGATGCGGGCCTCCAGGGTGAGGACCTCCTCCGGCTGAGAGGTGAGCCGGGAGAAGAATTCGGTCACCCGCTCCCGGTCGTCGGGATGGAAGAGGCCGAGGATCGGCCGGCCGGCGTACTCGTCCGGGCGGTGCCCGAGCACCCGCTCGTGCGACGGGCTGCCGTAGGCCATCCGCCCTTCGCCGTCGAGGATGGCGATCATGTCGGAGGCGTTCTGGACCAGCGCCCGGAAGCGCTCCTCGCTCTCCCGCAGGGCCTCCTCGGCACGCTTGCGATCGGTGACGTCCTCCATCGCCCCCTCGTAGAGCACCACCTGGCCGTCCTCGCCGGGCACCCCGCGCACCGAGAAGCGCCCCCAGATCACCGCGCCGTCCAGCCGGCGCATCCGCACCTCGAAGGTCTGCGGCCGCCCCTCGGTCTCGACCGCCTTCTGCCAGCGCAGGCGGTCCTCGGGGTCCAGGTACATGTCGGCGGAGTTGACGCGGAGGAGGGTCTCGCGGTCGGGGTAGCCCAGGAGGCGGACGAGGGTCGGATTGGCGTCCAGGAGGTCGCCTTTCGGCGTGCTGCGATAGAGGCCCACGGGCACGCCGTCGAAGAGGCTCCGGTAGCGCTCCTCCGACTCGCGGTGCGCCCGCTCCATCCGCAGCACCTCCTCGGCCGCCCGCAGGGAGTCCCGCCGGCGCTCGGCCACGGCGAGCCGCAGGTCGAGGATCGCCGGCTCCGGCGGATAGGGGAGGACGTCGTCGGCCCCCGCCTCGACCAGGGGGACGAGGGCCGCGGGCGAGGGTGCGGTACAGGTGGCGAGAAGGTAGCAGTGGCCGGTCACGGGGAGCGCCCGCACCTGCCGGCAGAGCGCGGCGGCCGCCGCCGGATCGGCGCCGTAGACGACGAGGACCGGGCAGGGCTCGTCGGCGTCGGCCTCCCGTGCCAGGCGGGAGATCGTCGCCGCCGGGTGGGAGCCGGTCCGCACCTCGTGCCCACGCGCCGCCAGAGCCTCCATGAGGAGGGCTGGAGCAGGAGTGTCATCTGTAAGCAAAAGCACCCGCATTGAAGGGTCTCCTGCCGTCCGCGTTGCCGGTCCGGGAGAAACTCGATTATAGCCCCCCGGGGGCATCGCTCCCCCGCGAAGATTTCGCCCGTCCCGGCCGGGGCGCGCAGGTCAGTGATACAGATTGTGCCGTTCGGCGGGCAGCAGGCCCGGGGCGGCGGGGTCGCCGCCGTGCGCCTGGGCCCAGCGCAGGCGGTCGCGGAGGTGCCCCGGCCAGACGGTCTGCAGGCGGGTGCCGGAGGCGTTGGCGGCCCGCTCTTCGAGGCGATCGGCGCCGGTGTCGGCCAGCCAGTAGACCGACCCCGGGGTGCCGCCGGCCCGCTCGAAGCGGATCGCCACCTGCCGTCCGGGTTGGGAGTCGAGAAGGGCGGCGAGCCGGGTCGCCGCATCGGCGGGGGAGAGCACTCCCTCCTGGACCACCTCGTAGCCCTCGGGCGGCGCCTCGATCACTCCCGCCGGCTCGGGCCCGCGGCCACCACCCAGCTGGCCGAGGAAGAAGCGGCCGAAGGCGAAAAGGGCGAGGGCGCCTAGGGCGATCATTCCGAGGGGGGCGAGGATCTTGGCGATCTTCAAGGGCGGGTCTCCAGGGCCGGACGCCCGCCAGAGTATCACCCGCTCGTCGGCCGTACGATCTCCGCCGCCAGCTTGACGATTGAGAGCGGCGCCGAGCCCTCGGCGTTGTTGTTCACCGTGATGAGGACGGGCTGGTGGCGGGCCACGGACTCGCGGGCGAGGGTGGCGAGGCCGCGCCGGGTCGTGGGGTCCTCCTCCTGGAGGCGATCGAAGGGTGCGAAGCGCCGGCCCGCCTCCTCGTAGGTCTCCCCCGGCCCGAGCAGCCAGCGGACGACGAGGGCCGGGGCGGTGGCGAGGCCGGTCAGGGCCGCCTGGGTGCGCACGTCGGGCATCCGCGGGTGGGCGTTGATGCAGTGGGCGGCGCCGGCGGCGGCCAGGGCCGCGGCGTAGCGCGGGGTCAGGATCTCGCGGTTGCGCAGCTCGACGGCGTAGAGCGGCCCGCGCGGCAGAGCGGTGAGGAAGGCGCCCAGCTCCTCGGCGAAGCGGGCCGGGCCGCCCAGGTCCTGGGGCGCGAACTGGAAGAGGAGGGCGCCCCCCTTCTCCCCGAGCCCTTGGACATAGGGGGCGACCACCGCGTCGGCGGCGTAGGCGGCGTCCAGGTAGAGCGGGTTGCCGAGCCCGCGGTCCCGGCCGTAGCGCGGGCGGTCGGGGAAGCGGGCCAGGGTGAGCGCCTCATGCGCCTTGACCAGGAAGCGGAACCCGGCGGGAACCTCGGCGGCATAGGCGGCGAGCTCGGCGGTGGCGACCGGCGCGTAGTGGTGCGGTCGACTCCCATGGCGCGCAGGAGCGGGTGGCGGGCGCAGGCGGCAAGCCCCTCCCGCGCCAGGCGGGTCGGCGTGTACTTGCCGTCGTAGACGATCCCCGCCCAGCCCGGGAACGACCAGGTGGACGGACCCAGCCGGATCTCCGGGTGGAGCGCCTGCCCGAGCTCGACCTCCTCGGGGGAGACCGGAGCCGACCCCACCCCGGAGGGGGCCGCCTCCTCCACCTCCGGCTCAGCCCCGGGGAAGAGCGTCAATTGGTCGGAAGGGGCCTTCCGTCGCGCCATGGCGGAACTATGCCATGGTTCCGCGGAAAAATCTCTCTGCGGAAAACCGCGCGAGATCGCGCGACGTCTCTCAGGGCGCCGTTGTCTCAGTGTACATCTCTTCGCTGTATGAGCGAGAAGCCCTGCGCTGCCCCCTCACTTCCCCTGCCGCGCCGCCATCACCCGATTGAACGCCCCCGAGCCGCCCTTCGGCACGGAGAGGTTCTGCCACTCGGTCGACCGCGCGTGCTTGGCGAGGAGAACGATCTGGCCGACGTGGTAGGCGGCATGGATGAGGGCGCGCTGGATGGCCTGGGGGACGGAGTGGGGCTCGCCCCTGATGGCCACGGTCTTCCCCAGGGCCGGCGGGAGGAGGCCGTCGATCGTCCCCAGCAGCCGGCTCCAGCCGAGCTCCCAGACCTCGAGCAGCTCGGCCCTCGTCGTCCCCGGGGCGGGCTCGAATTCGGCGTCCCGGTCGCGGTCGGGCTTCTCGCCGTCGGTGGTCAGGAAGTCGGTCCAGCGCGAGCGCAGGTTGCCGCCCAGGTGCTGCATCAAAATGGCGAGGCTGTTCGATTCGGGGTCCAGAGTGGTGAACAGGTCGGCGTCCTCCACCTGGGCGATGGCCTTGTCGGCCAGGGTCTTCAGCTTGCGGAATTCGACGGCCACGTCCTTTAGATAGGAGTCGGTCAGGCTCGGGGTCTCGTCCATGGGGTTCTCCTCGGTTCGCGTCTTTCGCTCTTCCAGCCTGCCTGCGTATGCGAGCCAACCCGCGGGATGGGCACGGCGGCAGCAGCCTGGCAAGGTATATTATTTTAGGGAGGAAACGCCATGAAACCGTACTGGTCATCCGCCGGGGGGTTTGTTCCCCCCCGACGATCGTTGGCGGAACCCCGAAGAAGAGGCTGACCTCCTTGAGGCCATGGCCGAAGCGGATCGCGGCGAGACCATCTCTGCCGAGGAGCTTTTCGCACGGCTTGATCGAATCGCCCAGCGCTAACGCGTTTACGTCGTAACGTCCACTCTCCAGCCCGGGATTCGGCTCCCCCTGTCCCTACAGGATAAACTCCCCCCATGGCCGAACGCGTTTGGGAGGAGCTCTCCCGCACGCTGCGCAGCAGTGCGCCCTACCGATCTCTCCTCGCGGGGGGTGGGGACGTGGTGCGCCTGCCGGTGCCGGCGGCGGCTTGGCTGGGGGAGCTTCTGGCGGCGGATCTCGGCCGGCCGCTCCTGGCCGTCGTGCCGCGCGAGGGGGACGCGCTCACCTGGATCGAGGCGGCGCAGCTCTTCGGCAAGCGCGAGGGGACGGTCTACTTCCCCTCCCCTTCGCTCACCCCCTACCAGGAGGCCGCGACCTCCCTCCAGGTGCGCGCCCAGGAGGCGGTCGCTCTCGACCGGGTGATCTCCGGCCAGGCGACCACGGTGGTGACCACGCCGCGCGCCCTCTTCCGTCTTCTCCCCACCAAGGAGGTCTTCCGGAGCTCCGTCCTCGCGCTCAAGCCGGGGGAGGACTGGCCGATCGACGAGCTCGCGGCCCACCTTCTGCGCCACGGCTTCTGCCGCACCGACCTGGTCTACGAGGTGGGCGACTTCGCCGTGCGCGGCGGCATCTTCGACCTCTTCCCTCCGGGGGAGGGATCGCCGGTCCGCCTCGACTTCTTCGGCGACACCATCGAGTCGATCCGCTGGTTCGACCCCCAGTCGCAGCGCTCCGAGGACACTCTGGAGTCGGTCCGCATCCTGCCGCTCTACCTCTTCCCAGGGGGGCCGGAGGAGGCGATCCGACTCGCCAACCTCGTCGCCGCCCAGGCTGGACCCGACCTCGACCTCCTGCCGGAGATCGCGGAACGCTTGACCGACCTGCGCGAGCGCGGCGGCTTCCCGGGCTGGGAGAACCTCCTGCCTCTCCTCGCCGGGAGCGCCAAAACCGCCTCGCTCGCCGACATTCTGGCGGAATCGCTGATCTTCGCCGTCGACCCGCCGGCCCTCGCGGCGGAGGTGGCGCACCATGCCGACCGCCTGGCCGCCGACTTCGCGGCGCGGCGCGAGCACGGCCGGTTGGCGGTGCCGCCCGAGGCCCTGGAGCAGCCGGTCGAGGCGGTCCAGGAGATCCTCGATCGCGCCCAGATCCGCCTGCGCGACCTGGTCCTGGGAGCCGACGGGGGAGGGGCGGCGCTCGACTTCCACGCCGTCACCACCGACCTCTTCCATGGCCAGCTGCCGCGCTTCCCGCAGGAGGTGGCGACCGCCCGCTCCCGCGGCGAGCGGTGTCTCCTGGTCGTCTCGCCGCTCCACCGAGACCGCATCGAGGAGCTGCTCGAAGGCCGCGAGGTGGCGATCGGCCACGGCGGGGTGGAGCTGGTGGCCGGCGAGCTGGCCCGCGGCTTCCGGCTCCCCGCGGCCGGGGTCGTCGTCTACGGCGAGCAGCAGCTCCTGCCCCAGGCCAAGCTCCAGCGCCGGGTCCAGCGTGCCCGCTTCGGGCCGTTCGTCGCCTCCCTGCGGGATCTGAAGATCGGCGACTACGTCGTCCACGCCGACCATGGCATCGGCCAGTTCGTCGCCCTGCGCTCGGTGGGCGCGGAGGGCGACGGCAGCGCGGCGCTCCCCCCCACCCTGCGCGACCTCGCCGCCCCGCCGTCGGCGACCGAGGTGATGGAGATCTCCTATGCCTCCGGCAAGCGGCTCCTTCTCCCCCTTTCGCGGCTCGACCTGATCCAGAAGTACAGCGGTATCGAAGGGGTGGCGCCGCGGCTCGACCAGCTGGGCGGCACCTCCTGGAACAAGACCAAGGCGCGGGTCAAGAGCAGCATGCGCGACATGGCGGGCGAGCTGCTGAAGCTCTATGCCGAGCGCCAGATCGCCAAGGCCCCGGCGCTCCCCGGCGACACCGACCTCCAGCGCCAGTTCGAGGCCGCCTTCCCCTACGAGGAAAGCCCCGACCAGTTGGAGGCCATCGCGGTGATCAAGGAGGACCTGCAGCGCGAGCGGCCGATGGACCGCCTGCTCTGCGGCGACGTCGGCTACGGCAAGACCGAGGTCGCCATGCGCGCCGCCTGGAAAGCCGTCGACGGCGGCTACCAGGTGGCGGTTCTGGCTCCCACCACCATCCTCGCCGACCAGCACCTGGAGACCTTCCGCCGCCGCTTCGCCGACCTCCCGGTCTCGATCGAGATGATCTCCCGCTTCCGTTCGCCGG
>DASQPA010000579.1:0-27647 GCA_035644215.1 Thermoanaerobaculia bacterium | reverse complement strand
CCTCTGGGTCTCCTTCCACAGACTGCGAGCCCATCTCTCCTCCTTAGAGGTTAAGGTGTCGCCTCTGCGGACTAAGTAACCAGATTCAGGGCTCTTTGTCCACTACAAGTTGTGTGTAACCATATGGGTGCCAACCCCAGGAAGAGAATCCCCTATAGCCCAAAGCCCCGAAGGGGCGACGGTGCGTTGATCGTCACCCTTTCAGAGCCTTTGTTTCGTTGACGTTACCTCACCCGCCGTGACTCCTTGCTGGTCGGCCTCGCGAGGGGCTCTGCCTGCGCACCGGCGAGGATGATCCTCTTGTTCCCAAAGGCTGCGACCAGCTCGAACTGTCCACCGAGCGTGGCCACATAGCGCTGAAGCGTCGAGACCTGGCAGTCGGCGAAACTCTCGCGGTTCTCCAGGCGAGAGATGTCCGCCTGGTCCATTTTGGCGGCCTCCGCGACCTCCGCCTGGGTCTTCCCGGCCGCCTCGCGGAGGGTTCGCAGCGTGAGGTGGACCCCCTGCCGCGCTCGCAGTCCGCGGCCTAGGACACGGACCGGTTCCGCTTCGCGCTCAAATCTCCGTTTGGTTGCCTGGCTCATTGTGGACCTCCTGTCTCGTAGACTTGCCTCTCCCCAGACGTAGCCCGCCTCGCGCTGATGATCCGCGGGCGGCGGTGGCGGCGTGGGACATGAGAAAAAGTCTGTGGCGTCGAGAGCGTCAAGTCAAGAACGTCAAGCTGCGGCATCCACGGGAGCGCCTCTGGCGGTTCGGATCGGCTAACATGGACTCGTGAAAGTCCAAGCCGTCATCAAGACCCTCGAAGAGGATGGTTGGCGTCTTGCTCGGACCAAGGGAAGCCACCGGCAGTTCAGACACCCCATCAAACCAGGGACTGTGACGGTGTCCGGCAAGCCAAGCTTGGACCTTCCTCCAGGCACACTGAACAGTATCTTGAAACAGGCTGGTCTCAAGTAGCAGGAGAGCTCCCATGCGATATGCCGTCGTCGTCGAAAAGGCAAGAGCCAACTTCAGCGCCTATGTTCCCGACCTTCCGGGCTGTGTTGCCGCCGCCGAGACCGAGCAGGAAGTCCTGGAGTTGATCCGGGAAGCCATCGATTTTCACCTCGAGGGGATGCGGGAAGCTGGAGAAGAGATTCCAGAGCCTACATCCGTTACCGCGTATGTGGAGGTCTGAAGATGTTGCGCAGGTAAGCGCCTCATCTTCGACTCCGCTGATGCAACCGGTGGTGCTCTGGTCCACCAGTGCGCTGAGATTGTTCTTGATCTCGGTCAGAGTAGCTCTCTTCAATTGGCTTGAGGCGCCTCCCCCGCCCAGATCCTTTGGGTCGCCAAGGCTCCCCGCAGGATGACGATAGGGTAGGATCTTCTGGTCGGTTGGAAGGAAGAGTCCCCCACCAAGAGGAGGCGGAAGGCGAGGCAGAGCGGTCGCGCCGAGCCGGTGCAACGGCTCGTTGTACAGGTTTAACGTCTCGTTGTCACAGTGCAACGCCTCATTATACCAGTACAACGTCACATTTCCACGCTGCAACGACTCATTGTACAGGTTCAACGCCTCATCGTCACAGTGCAACGCTTCGTTGTACAGGTACAACGCCACGTTTACACGGTGCAACGACTCATTGATAGGTTCAACGTCTCATTGTCACGGTGCAACGACTGGTTGTACAGGTTCAACGCCTCATTGTCACAATGCAACGCCTCGTTGCACCGGTACAACGCCACGTTTACACGATGCAACGACCCGTTGTACGGGTACAACGACTCATTGCCACAGTGCAACGCTTCGTTGTACCGGTACAACGTCACGTTTACACCGTGCAACGACCCGTTATACCTGCGCCGTTATCGAGATTCGTGGAGGAGGCGGAGGGAGAGACAACAAAAAACCCCCGGGGCGTGGCGAACACGCCCCAGGGGTTCCGTTACGGCCCACTTCAGGAGTGGGGGGTGGGAGCGGACGGGGATTTCACGACAGCCTCGGCTGCGGTCGAGGCGATCTCAACGGGCGGAGGCGCCTCTGGGGTGGAGGTCGCGCTCTTGGCGCGACCGCGGAAGACCTTCAGGCTGAACTCGGCGAGCTTCGGCGAGCGGGGGCCGTAGTGCTGGCGGACCGCCTGGCGGAGCAGCGCCGCCAGGCGCTGGCCGTCGACGAGCGCCGACTGGATCTGCAGGGAGGCGGTCTCCTTGGTGGCCCGGCTGGCGGACTGCTGCTGCTTGATCTCCTTGACCTGGGCGAGGAGCGCCGCGAGCTGGGCCCGCGGAGTCGCCAGGTGGGAGAGGTCGGCCGCATTGGCCTCGATCGAGGTCAGGATGCGCTCCCAGTCGGAGAGCTTGCCGGCGTACGTGGTCTCCTGCGGCTTGGCCTTGTTCGGGGTCGGGGACGGGGTCTCCTGCGGTGCAACGGTGTTCATGACATTCTCCTTTCGTTCGAGCCCGAAGGCCCGGGGTACAACGGGCAGGCGCCGGAATTGGCGCCGGCCCGGATCTGGTGTATACTCGGGTACGAAAGCGGGGTAAGTTGTCCGCTGGGGAACATTCTTGTGCGGGACGGTGCAGGATGTCAACCCCCCTTTTGAAATTTCATCCCTGGCCCGGGGGAAACGTCCTCGGGAACCCACGTTCCGCATCCCAGTTTCTGGAAACCGTCTGCGGTAGAATCCCCCCGTTCCCGCCAGTGCCCGCCCTCGGCGAGGCAAGGAGGTCGTGTCATGAAGGTTGCCTTCCTGAAGCCGCCCATCGGCGGCATTCTCGGTCTCGAGATGCTCACCTTCGTCGAGCCGCTGGGACCGATCTCGGTCGCCGGCGGCCTGGAGGCGGAGGGGCACGAGTGCCGGGTCTTCGACTTCCGGCTGGAGGGGCTGGAGGCGGGGATGGCCAAGTGCGCCGCCTTCGCGCCGGCCGTGGTGGGCCTCCAGTGCAACTTCACGACCGAGCGGAACCGCACCCTGCGCCTGGCCGAGCAGGTGCGGCGCGAGCTGCCGGAGGCGTTCATCCTGGTGGGCGGGCACGACGCCTCGCGCGAGCCGGGGTGGTTCCTCCACCCCGCCATCGACGCCATCGCGGTCGGCGACGGGGAAGAGGTGATGCCTCCCCTGGTCGACGCCCTGGAGCGGGGGGTCGATCTCGGTACGGTGCCGGGTCTCGTCTTGAATGCCTTCAACGGTGGCGGCGCCCAGCGCTCGACCGGCTGCGCGCCGATGCGGGCGAACCTCGACACCCTGCCCATGCCCGCCCGCCACCTCATCTCCCACTACGCTCCGGAGTACTACATCAACTTCC
The DNA here is from genome assembly GCA_035644215.1 of Thermoanaerobaculia bacterium. Taxonomy (GTDB): domain Bacteria; phylum Acidobacteriota; class Thermoanaerobaculia; order Multivoradales; family UBA5704; genus DASQPA01. Next base: position 24,362 of record DASQPA010000579.1, on the reverse strand, counting down.
GGAAGCCGCTCGCCTTGATGGAGACCGCCCGCGGCTGTCCGTTCAAGTGCAACTTCTGCTCGGTGTGGAAGTTCCACGACAGCACCTTCCGCGAGAAGTCGCCCGACCGGGTGGTCGCCGAGCTCGCCGCGATCGAGGCGCCGAACGTCTTCATCACCGACGACATCTTCTGGCTCGACGTGCGGCGGGGCGAGGAGCTGGCGAAGAAGATCAAGGAAGCGGGGATCAAGAAGTACTTCACCGTCCAGACCCGCACCGACATCATCTGCAAGTTCCCGCATCTCATCGAGATGTGGAAGGACTGCGGGCAGCTCTCCATCTTCCTGGGGCTGGAATCGATCACCGACGAGGGGCTGGACGCGGTCAACAAGAGCAACACGGCGGCCAACAACGTCCGCGCGCTGTCGATTTTGAAGGAGCTCGGGGTGGGCTTCACCCCCAACTTCATCGTCGATCCGGCCTGGGACCACGACGACTTCGCCCGCCTGCGCGCCTGGATCGAGGAGACCGGCGCCTACAACAGCGGCTTCTCGGTCTTGACCCCGCTCCCCGGCACCGACCTCTGGGAGACCGCCCGGAACCAGGTCACGACCCACGACTGGGAGATGTTCGACATCATCCACGCCGTGCTCCCCACCAAGCTCCCGCTCGCCGACTTCTATGAGGAGTACAGCCGGCTCTGGCGGCATGTGCTGGAGGTGCGCTACCGCCTGCGCGGCAAGACGCGCACCTACTTCGCCATGGGGGCGGCGCTCGCCACCGGCAAGGTGTCGCTCGGCGCGCTCAAGAAGGGGATGAACATCGCCAAGGTGTTCAGCAAGCCGGAGACGTTCCTCAAGGCGCACGAACGGCCGGCGGTGCCGCCGATGCCGCCCATGCCGCTAATACCGCCGTCCTGACGCCCGGACCTCAGCCGAGGACGGGCCGCCACCAGGCCCGGATCTCCGGCCGGCCGGCGAGGGAGCCGGTCTGGACCTTGAAGTGCTCCCCGCGAGCGACCGGCAGGGTGAGCGAGCCGCGGGCCACCCAGACCCTGGGGCTGCGCTCGGCGTAGGTGGCGGCGCGCAGCGACTCGGCCTGGTCGAGCGCCACCGGCCAGGGTGTCGAGGCGGCAAAGAGCGCTCCCCGGTCGCCGTTCTCGCGGGCGGTAAGAGTGGCGACCAGGATACCGTTCGTCGTCGCCTGGAGCGGTTGGTCCAGGGGGATGGGGAGGAGGTCACCCAAGGTATGCAAGCCCGGGGAAAAAGGCGTCCAGCGGGCCGCGAGCACCGGGGCGCCCGCGGTGGCCTCGTCGTCGAGCTGGAACAGGCTCCCCCGGGGTACCGGCACGGAAAAGCTCGCTCGGCGCAGGCCGACGCCGCTCGCGCCGTCCCGGTGCACGGCGCAGCCCGCGATGTCCTGAACCGCGTCGCCGACCCCTAGGCGGAGCACTGCCGAGCCGCGCTCGCCATCCCGGGCGGACAGGTGTGCGGTCACCAGTCCGTCGGTCGGGGCGAGCGCGAGCACCCCGCGGAGGACCGGCGCTGCCTCTCCGAGGGAGATCCCCCAGTCGGTCAATCGGCCCAGACCGGGCGGGGTTGCGATATCCAGGAGACCCGGCGCAACGGGCGCCGGGCTGGAGACGAGGGTCCTCTCGCTGATCATGAAGAGCATTCCTCCTGCTTGAGCTCTGGAGGGCCACATTCTGGGGCTTCTCACGGGGCCCTGCCCACACCCCGCCGCGTGGGTGCAAACCTCATCGAGAAGGATGACCCGTACCTACCCCCTGGGGTAGGGGCGCCCCCTGGCGGCCCTCTACCTGCCGTACCTGCCGGGGGCCTCTCGCCCCTCGATTCCATTCCCTGTAAGCTTCCCCGGACCTGCGAGAGGAGCTCGCCCATGTCCACCGCCGATGTCGTGATCTGCGGCGCCGGGATCGCCGGGATCTCCGCCGCCTACCACCTGGCCGTCCGCCGCGGCGTCCGGGAGGTGGTGATCGTCGACGACCAGCCGCCGCTCTCGGTGACGAGCGACAAATCGACCGAGTGCTACCGCAACTGGTGGCCCGGGCCGGGCGACACCATGGTGCGGTTCATGAACCGCAGCATCGACCTCCTGGAGGAGCTGGCGGGGGAGAGTGACAACCGCTTCGTGATGAACCGCAACGGCTACGTCTACCTGACCGCCGATCCGGCGAAGGCGGCGGAGCTCGAAACGCTCGGCCGGGAGATCTCACAGCTGGGAGCGGGGGAGCTGCGCGTGCATCGAGCGGGGGAGAGGGGCCGGCCGGCCGATCCGCCCTATCCGGAAGACCGTTTCGACGAGCTCGACCGGTCGCTCGGCGGGGCCGACCTGGTGCTCGACCGCGACCGTATCCTCGAGCGCTTCCCCTTCCTTCCCGGGGACGTCGTCGCCATGCTCCACCCGCGGCGCTGCGGCTGGCTCTCCGCCCAGCAGCTCGGCATGTACCTCCTGGAGCGGGCGCGGGAGCACGGGGTGCGGCTCGTCCAGGGACGGATCGCCGAGGTCCTCGTGCAGGGCGGCAGAATCGAAGGCGTTCGTGTGGAGGGCGGCCCGGAGGCGGGGACGATCGCCACCCGCACCTTCGTCAACGCCGCGGGTCCGCTCGCCGCGGAGATCGGCCAGAAGAGCGGGGTGGACCTTCCCCTCTTCAACGAGCTGCACGGCAAGGTGATGTTCGACGACTACCTGGGACTGGTGCCGCGCGATCTGCCGCTCATGATCTGGTCCGACCCGGTGACCCTCGCCTGGAGCGACGAGGAGCGGGCCGAGCTCGCACGCGATCCCGAGCTCGCCTGGCTCCTCGATCCCATGCCGGCCGGGGTCCACTTCCGGCCCGAAGGGGGGAAGGGCAGCCGCTCGCTCCTCCTCCTCTGGACCTACCACCTGGAGCCGGCCGAGCCGGTCTTCCCCCCCAGCTTCGACCCGTTCTACCCGGAGGTCGTCCTGCGCGGCCTGGTGCGCATGGTGCCGGCCCTCGCCCAGTATCTCTCCCGCATGCGGCGCCCCTATGTGGACGGCGGCTACTACTGCAAAACGCGGGAGAACCGGCCGCTCATCGGCCCCACCCCGGTTCCGGGCAACCATCTCCTCTGCGGCCTCTCGGGTTTCGGCATCATGGCCTCGCAGGCCGCGGCCGAGCTGCTCGCCGCCCATGTCACCGGAGAGACCCTCCCGGACGATGCCTCCGAGTTCCTCTTGAGCCGCTACGAGGACCCCGCCTACCTGGCGAGCCTCGCGCGGTTCTCCTCGGGGCAGCTGTAGAAATCAGGTCGCCCGTCCCCGCGGCTGCGGCGCGATGGCGCGATAGAGGCGGCGCCACTGGGTGTAGGTCGCGAGGTCGACCCGGAAGGCGAGGCACTCCGGGGGCACCTCTTTGATCGTCCGGTAGGTCCGGCCCCGAAAGGTGATGGCACCGGACTCGTGGACTCGGCCCACCTGCCTCGTTTCATCCTGGGCGCGCTCGGCAAAGGAGACGACGGTCGGGGTGCGTCGTCGCATTCTCGTATCCTCCCGGACCGATTCTACGCCTCCCGGGAGCGATGCGGGCTCAGCGGCCGAGCTTGGCGAGGAGGAACGGGACGAGCTTCTTCGCCCCTGCCGGGTTGGGCTGGTCGCCGATCGCGACCGGCGGATCGGATGCGTTGTGGTCATCACGGAACCCTCCGCGGAAGATTCTCTCTATATATATCATCGACGCAAGGGCCTATTTCCTCCCTCTCGTCCTATGGCTCGCCGCTCCGCGCCGCTGATATCCTTACGCAAGGAGGGCATGCGCATGAACCAGCCGGAAATCCTTTTCGTTGGGACCAAAGGGTATGTGGTCGCGTTCAGCAAGCGTGACGGCACCCAGCTCTGGAAGACCTGGCTCGGTGGCGGCATGGCCATCGCGGGCGACAAATTCGTCACCCTGTTGGCCGATGGCGAGCGGGTCTACGCTCACACCTACGGCAAGCTGTTCTGCCTGGACGCCCAGACGGGACAGCCTCTGTGGACGAACGACCTCCCCGGGCTCGGCTACGACCTCGCGACGCTGGCGGTGGACGGCGCGTCCTCACCCTCGGTGCCGCTCGTGGACCGGAGGCGGGAAAGCGAAGCCAGGCAGGCAGCAGCGGGGAGCGATGTCACCTGACATCTCACGCCTGCTGCTCCGCGCCGCCCTCGTCTGGACCCGAGGCGTGTCCGCCCTGTCGGTAGTGGCCGCCGCTCGGCCAGATCCGGGCGAACCATGAGTAAGAGCTGCGATCGTTGGGTGTCCCCTACGTCCTCGGCTTCAGCCGGGTCTGTCAGGCGGCGATGCGGACGCCCCTGGGATCGCCCGCTGGAGCGCACCTTGCGCCCTGTGGTATTATAGTTCCACACGAGGGCGCTCGATCCATGCGATTCGAAGCGATCCTCTGGGACCTGGACGACGATCCTGATGGCAATGTACAGCACTGTGCCGACCATGGTGTCACGAGGGAAGAGGTCGAAGAGGCGCTGGAGAATGCGATGGATGCTGACATCAGCCGGTCTTCCAGCCGGCCGGTGGTGTTCGGGGACACCCGCACCGGCCGGCACCTGATGGTGGTGTACGAGAGCGTCGATGTCAGCACGGTGTACCCGGTAACGGCCTACGAAGTTCCCAGGAGATATCGACGATGACCCTTCGGCGTATCACCCGCAATCGCCGCCTCTCTCCGGAAGAAGCCGCGAAGTATCGCGAGGTCCGGGAGCAGGTAGACGACGAGCTGCCCGCATTGATCGCGCGGCATGACGAGCGGCTGGTCACTCTCGACCAGTTGGCAGACCTGGTCCAACAGCTGAAGGCCGCTCGCGAAGCTAAAGGACTTAGCCTCTCCGACCTGACCCAACTGACGGGCATGGATCGGTCGGCGCTCTCCAAGCTCGAAACCGGGCAACGCCTCAATCCCACCATCGAGACCCTCGTGCGCTATGCCGACGCCGTGGGCAAACGCTTGGTGGTCTCTCTGGCGAACGCATGACCGCGCAGTAACCGCTGGCTTCGGGTCGCTGATATCCTTACCAAAGCCGCTCGCGGAGTGTTTCCGCGAAGGGGCACCGTCGTGATGAGCCCTCACACCATCCCGCCCGCCCATGGACCGCCTGCCACCGACCACGGAGTCTCTCCTCGACGACACCGCGCGGCCGTACTTTCTCTGGTGGACGGACACCACGGTCGGCCAGCTCAAGGAGCACCTCGCTTCGTCCGATCCAGAAGTTACTGGATGGGTGCCCTGCTACGGGAGGCCAACACCCGGGACGTCTGGCTCTTCGTCGATGCTGCCGCGATCCGGGCCCTCTGGCCACGCCTGATCCGGTACCTGGGGCGCTCCCGCCAGATGTGGGCCTGGCTGCTCAAGCTCCCACCGCCGGAGTGGCCGCCGCTCGGGCGGATCCCGCTCTAGGCATTTTTCTCCGCGATTCGGCGAGCGAGCTCCGGCAGGAAGATTTGTTCAAAGTGATTAATATCGATCGCCTTGACTCCCGGGATAATCGGAACTGCCTCCGGTCCAACGTGATCAAGGACTGGAGTAACTCGTTTGTGCTGGCCACAAATTGCACCCAACTCAAAAGGGATCCACTTGGAATTTAGGCCGGGCGGCGAAAGCAAGACGATTGCCTCGTCGCAGGTATCTACCGCTTCAAGAATTTTTCCGTAAATAGGATCGCCTCCAGCGAGTTCGTTTTCGTCTATCCAGACCTCACAACCCTGCTGCCGCATCTTCTCTGCGATTGCATGGGCTACAAAACGATCCCCGGAGTAATGGCCGAAGAAGACTAGGTAATGCCGAGTGGCCCTTTGATTCGAAGCGTGTTCGATGATTGCCATTACCTCATCCTCCACTAGCTGGTGCTCCGCTTTCAGTCATCTACCTATGTAGCTGCGCAGGCGGAAAAACGAGCCGCTCATGCGAACGATTCTAGCCAAGCTCTTCGGTTCCGTGAACCAGCATCGAGTATGGCACCTTCTGCGGCTGGAATGGCTCCACTTGCCCGTTCTCGAAGATGTACCAGCTCCGTTCACCAGGCATCACGGTCAAGTGATTCACAGTCGTGAGCTGGCCTCGTCCCAGGCTCACGTCCTTCTTCGGAACAATCTGGAAGAGCCACCAAGCCGTTTTTGCTTTGCCGCCAGGCCTTCTCGTCAGTAGGTAGAGCATCCCGTCTTGGGCGTAGATGCCTGCAGTCCGACCGGCCTGGTGTGCGGATAATCCCCGATCGAAGCCCAGGTCAGGCCTCGCAAGGGTGCCGAAAGCGACGAGCTCGTCACCAGCGACCTTCCATTGATACAAGGAGCCCACACGTTTACTCGCTGCACTCTTCCACACCAGGGCGTTTTCCCTCACGGCACGAAACTGTCCGTCGAGACCCACGAAGCGGCCATCTGGGCCGTAGGAGATGAACTCATTACGATAGGGATCTACGACGAGAAGCCGTGAGCTGTCCTCAATCCAGGTGGCGCTACTGATCCAGCTCGGAGGCTCTTGGAGAGACACGCGATAGCAGTGCCGGAGCTCGGCCCCACGAGAGGTGGCACGACCGAGCTGAACGACTCCTACGAGAGCCATGACCAACAATACCTTCCAACCCGTCACGATTCCGGTGATTCTACGATTCCGCGACACGGTTTGGCCCCTCCTGAGGTTCAGAGAGTGGGAGATCACACCCGCTACTGCCATCGACACACCGGGTGGAGTTCGAGTCATAGACGGACCGCCCTCGGCTCCTATAGGCAGGATAGCCTGCGCTCCGCGCGCGACATCAAGCACTCCCGCAACGTTGGTGCCGTTAGTAGTAGCCATTATCGTGCCAAGACGCATCCCGTGCGGGTCACTTCACCCGAAAGGCACTACACACTATGAACGGGATTCGCGTCGAGGATGCTTCTACCAGTATAGGTGCTTTAGGACTCGAAAAGCGAGCCGCTTTTGCGCGCGGTACCTTATGGCACTTTTCTAATACATCTATGGTTCTGTGCGGGCGCTCCCGGTAGGCGTGACACCAGTTCCGCAGCCGTGTGTCTCTTAAGGCATCGCGTTAGGCCCACCCCTACTCGTACCGCAGCGCCTCGATCGGATCGAGGAGCGCCGCCTTGCGCGCCGGGTAGAACCCGAAGCCGACGCCGATCAGGCCGGAGAAGAGGACGGCGATGACGATGGCGCGCGGCGGGATGATCATCGACCAGCCTAAGACGTTTGCAAAGACGCTGGAGGCGACGACGCCCAGGAGGACGCCGATGGCGCCGGAGAGGGCGCAGAGGACGACCGCCTCGGTCAGGAACTGCATCTGCACGCTCCCCCGGGTCGCCCCCACCGCGCGGCGGACCCCGATCTCCCGGGTGCGCTCGGTGACGGTGACGAACATGATGTTCATGATCCCGATGCCGCCGACGAGGAGCGACACCGAGGCGATGCTCGCCAGGAGGATGGTGAAGGTGCGGCTGGTCTCCTGCTGCGCCTGGAGGACCTCCTCCGGGCTCCGGATGTTGAAGTCGTCCGGCGCTCCGGCGCGCAGGTGATGGCGCTGGCGCAGCAGACGGATGATCTGCTCCTTGGCCGGGCGGATCGCCTCGGGCGTGATGGCCGAGCACACGATGTCGTCCAGCCAGTTGATCCCCTTGAGCTTGTGCATCACCGTGCTGCTCGGCAGGAGAATCGTGTCGTCCTGGTCCTGGCCGGTGGCGGTCTCTCCCTTGGGAGCGAGGACCCCGATCACCCGGCACGGCTGGGCGCCGACGCGGATCTTCCTGCCGATCGGGTCCGCCCCTTGGAAGAGCGCCTCGACCACGGTCCGGCCGAGCAGGCAGACGTTGGCCGAGAGGGTCACGTCCTGGTGGGTGAAGGAGGCCCCCTTCGCCACCGTCCAGCGGCGGATGGCCAGGTACTCGGGCGTGACCCCCCGGTACTGGGTGTACCAGTTCTGGTTGCCGTAGATCACCTGCGTCCGGCCGTCGACGTTGGGCGACACGCTCTTGATGAGCGGGATGGCCTCGCGGATCGCCTGCATGTCCCGCAGGGTCAGGGTCTTGGTGGCGCCGGTGCCGGTCCGCACCCCCTGCAGGTTGCGGCTCCCCGCCTCGACCCAGACGAAGTTGTCGCCCAGGCTCTGGAACTGCTCGCGCACCCGGTTCGAGCCCCCCTCGCCGATCGCCACGGTGCAGATCACCGCCGCGATCCCGATCATGATCCCGAGCATGGTGAGGCCGGTGCGCAGCTTGTTGGCCGCCATGGCGCCCAACGCCTCGGGGAGGACGGTGCGGAGATCCATCGTTTGGGTATGATACCCCGGTGACCCCGACCCTCCCTGCTTCGCGGCGCAGAATCGCTCTGCTCCTCGCCGGAGCGGTCGTCGCGCTCCTCCTCCTCGGTTTCTGGATCGGCGGGCGGCCGAAGGGACCTGAGTACCTCTCCGCCCCGGTCGAGCGCGGTGCGATCACCGCCGCGGTCGAGGCGACCGGGACCATCAATCCCTTGACCACGGTGCCGGTCGGCTCCTACGTGTCGGGGACGGTGAAGCTGATCTTCGCCGACTTCAACACCCGGGTCCGCGCCGGCCAGGTCCTGGCGCAGATCGACCCTGCCGTCTACACCGCCCAGGTGGTCACCGCGCGCGGCAACCTGGCGAGCGCCGAGGCCAACCTTCGCCATCTGACGGCCGGGCTCGGCTCCAGCCAGGCGCTGATCGAGACCAACGAGGCCAACGCCGCCAAGGCCCGGGCGGACGCCGGCTACGCCCGGGTCAACGCCGCCCGCCTGGGCAAGCTCTCTACTCAGGGGTTGATCCCCCTGGATCAGAAGGACCTCTCCCAGTCGACCCTCGACCAGGCCGAGGCCGGGGCGCGGGCGGCCGAGGCCCAGATCCACCAGGCCAAGGCCCAGTACCAGGAGCAGGTGGCGCAGGTCGAGCAGGCCCGGGCCGAGGTCGGCGCCATGCGGGGTGCCCTGGACCAGGCGGAGGCGAACCTGCGCTACACCACGATCCTCTCCCCCACCGACGGCACCGTGGTGGCGAAGAACGTCACCGTCGGTCAGTCGGTCGCCGCTTCCTTGACCGCCCCCAACCTCTTCACTCTCGCCCAGGACCTGACGCGGATGCAGGTCTACGCCAAGACCGACGAGTCGGACACCGGCTTCATCAAAGTGGGCGGGGACGCCACCTTCCAGGTCGACGCCTTTCCCAACGAGGTCTTCCACGGCCGGGTGAGCACCATCCGCCTGAACGCCTACATCGTGCAGAACGTCGTCACCTACGACACGGTGATCGACTTCGACAACCCGGACGAGCGGCTGCTGCCGGGGGAGACCGCCTACGTGACGATCCCCACCGGCCACGTCGAGAGCGTCCTGCGGATTCCCAACGCGGCGCTGACCTACACCCCCGACCTGCCGGCGGCGGAGCTCGAACGGCTCTACCGGGAGGCCGGCATCCCGGAGACCGCCCGCGCCTCCCACATCGGCGGCCAGCAGGTGGTCTGGAAGCTCGCCGGCCATGACCGGCTGGAGCCGGTGGCGGTCAAGGTCGGGATCTCCGACTATGCCAATACCCAGTTGATCGAGGGCAAGCTCCAGGAGGGCGACGCTTTGGTCACCGGGGCCTTCGCCGCCGGCTCCAGCAACGCCAAGGGCGCCCCGCGGCCCCCCGGTCCGGCGGGAGGGGGGAGGCCACGATGAGCCGCCGCGTCTTCCTGGGCGTTTTGCTGCTCCTGGTCGCCGGGTTGGCCTCTGCCGCCGGAACCGAGCACGAGGAGTTCTTCCTCGTCTCCTCGCTCGACGCGGCGCGCGGCCGGATCGTGCTCAAACGGCCGACGGAGGTGACCGTCCCGATGCGGGTGACCGGGCAGACCGTCTATCGCGACGAGCGGGGCAAGCCGCTCACCCTGAAAGACCTGCGTCCCGGCGACACCGCCTACATCACCTTCCGGCAGGACCCCTCCGGCGAGCCCACGGCGGTGCTGGTCCAGCTGGGGCCGATGACCGTTCCCGAGTTGCAGCGGCGCTACCTGGGGCCGAAGGCTCCCCGGTAGGCGCGCGCTGCTCAGCGCGTTGCGCCGAGGACCGCGAGGTCCAAGACCTCGCCCGGCTCCACTCCCCGCGCCTGGACGAGCACCCGGATCTCCTGTCCCATCCCCTCGCCGTCGAGGAGCGCCATGGCGGCCTGGCGGGTGGGCAGGTCGGCGCCGGCGATCTCCTCGAAGAGGCCGCAGGCGGTGAGCCAGAAGGCCTGGCGGGTAAGGGCGACGGTCGCGAGCCCCTCCGCCTCACCGGCCTGGCGCAGGGCCGTAAAGTCGACGTGGGCGGTCAGGTCCTGCTCGCCGATCTTCACGAACGGGTTGCGGTGTACCCGCTGGCGGGTGTAGCAGGCGAGAGTGCCGTGCCGCCGCACCCGCGGGTCGAGCAGGCGTAGGCGCTCGAAGCCGTAGTCGCAGGTGACGAGGAGCCCCCGCCCGAGCCGCCGGGCGAGCTGTCGGTAGAGCGGCACCCACCCGGGAGCGAGGTCGGCCACCTGTCCCGGCTCCAGGGAAATGTCCGGAGCGCGCAAGAGGTCCGCCAGGGCAGGGCTCGAAAGCTCTCCCTCGCGCCAGGCGAAGCCGCCGCGGCCATCGTCCTCCACCCACAGCTCCCCCAGCCCGCCATCCTCCCGGCCGATCAGCCGATGGACGGGGAGGGCGTCGAACAGCTCATAGGAGAAGAGCAGCCCCTCGATGCCTCCCTCCGGGATCTCCTCCAGCTCCGCCACCCGGGTCACCCCGGCCGGCACCGGTCGGGCCACCCGGTCCCAGGCCCGGAAACGCCGGCCCGCGCTGGCCGAGGCGGCGACGACGCTTTCCAGGTGAGATCCCGTCCCGTACGCCGCCTCGAAGAGATCCGCCGGCCGGCCGAGCGCCCGGTCGAGCCGGGCCAGGAGGCGCGCCGTGGCGCGGCCGAAGAGGGGGGAGAGGGAGGAGCCGGTGACGTAATCCCCCGCCTCGCCGATCGGGAGGTTGGAGCGGCGGTAGTAGCCACCTTCGCCGTAGAGGGCCTCCTCCATGAAGGTGGCGAAGGGGACGGGGCCGCGCGACAGGATGGGGGGACCAGTCATTGTGCCGTTGCCGGCGCAATACTAGTCCATGGGCCGGCCGGGGTTCGCGGCCATCAGCTCCAGCAGCATGCGGGTGAGGCGCGAGGCGAAGCGGCCGCCCTCCGAGGCGATCTGGGCGATCTCGGCCCGCACCTCGCGCTCGCGGGGGGAGAGGGCGGCGGCGTTCGAGAAGGGCTGGGGGCCTTCCCCCGAGGGGACGCGGGTGTCGCCCATGTCCATCTGGGCGCGGATGATCTGGATGAAGGACTGGGCCTGGTCGAGGGCGGAGAGGGGGAGGCCCAGGGCGCGCACCAGTTTTTGCAGCGTCTGGGTCTGCGGATCGACTTTGCCCCGCTCGTAGTCGGAGATGGCGCTATTGGTAACCCCGGCCGCCTCGGCCAGCTCGCTCTGGCTCCAACGGCGGATGATCCGCAGGATGGAGAGGGTAACAGCCAGGTCGTCATTGGACATAACCAGAGCCTAGTACACGAGTTCCGGAGATGGGAAAGTCCTCGGCTTAAAATAGAGTCCTTTCAATGATCTGGTTTCAGCCCAAGCCGAAAAAACCGAGAAAGAGGATAGCGAAGGGCGATCTACGCAGCTGGGGAAATGGCGTGCAGGCGCGACGTGACCGGACCGGTCTCATACGAAGGGCAGGGGCGCCGGCCCGATCCCCCCGGCGCGCAGCGCGCGCCGCAGCCCCGCCGCGGCCGCTGTCCGCGATTCCGTGCCTCCCGCCGACTCGCGGAGCCTCCCCAGCACTCGCTCCAGCCCCTTTCTCCCGGCAAAGGCCTCGGCCATCTCGGCGGTGCGCACGGCCAGCTCCCCCGCGCGCCGCGGCTTGGGGAGGGTGCGGCTCCAGTCGAGGGCCATCAGGGCCGTCTCGGCGAGGCGGCCCTGGCGTTGGCTCTCCTGCCCCACCGCGTCCAACAGGGCCCCGGCCTCCCGTTCGCGCAGGCGCGCGGCGATCTGGCCGCCGAGCCACTGGAGCGGCAGCAGGTCGTCCTCCCGGTCCAGCCAGCGGTAGTCGCGCCAGGCTTCGGCCCGGGTCTGGCGCGCCACCTTCGCCTGGCCGGTTTCGGCCAGGGTGAGCGCCAGGGCCAGTCGTGCGCGCACCGCGAGCCAGGGCCGCCGCCGGGTTTCCAGAACGGCGAGCGCGGCGCCGAGAATGGGCAGCGCCGAGGCGTAGGCAGCCGCTTCGGTGAGGAGGAGCCCGAGGAGGGCGAGGCAGTCTCCCTGCTCGGGCGCCAGCTTCTCTTTCTGGAAGAGGGCCGCGGCGTGGTCGAAGAGCGCGGCCGCCGGGTGGAGCCGGCCCTGCTCCCAGCGCAGCAGGCCGAGCCCACGGCAGAAGGCGCCCCAGTCGGCGGCCTGGGCGAGGAACGGCACCGCCTGCTCCAGGGCGACCTCCGCCGCCCGGTGCTCGCCCCGCAGCCGCCGGGCATTGGCCGCGAGACCCAGGGAGCGGGCGAAAATCGCGGCGAGGTCGTCCGGCGTCGGCTCGGTGCGTGCGGCGAGCGCCGCGGCGAGCCCGGCCAGCTCCTCGGACTCGCCCGGTTCCCGCCGCTGCACGGCGCCGCTGGTTTCGAGCAGGAGCTCGACCAGGGCCGGGTTCCGAAACCGGGGGTCCTTTAGGGCGCGCCGGCGCTCTTCCGGGGGAAGGCCGCGCAGCTCGGCGAGGTGGGCCACCGCCTCCTGGCGCCGTTGGTGGACCTGCTGCACCAGCTTGGGCAGGCGCCTGCGCACCCGCTGGAAGACCGGGCCATAGTCATAGGCTGGCGGTTGATTGCCGGGGGTTCCCGGGGGTGGCCCCTCGGTGCCCCAGAGTCCCAGCCGGCGCCCCACGGTCCACGGGCAGCCGATCCCGCCGCGGTTGAGGGGGTCGTCGTCGGGGGCCTCCGGGGTCGGTGGGGTGGTGTCTGCCATCACCGCGAGGGTAGATCGGAGTCTTGCGGTGGAGAACGGGAGGCCGCCGAAACTCCCGCCGCGATGCCGGCGGCGGCCCCTTTGGGCGTGTTTTTCCAGCGACGATTTTTCTTGTCCCAAAAACAGCGGTTGCGGCTACTCTTCTCTTCAGGGAACGAAAGAAGAGGGAGCCGATGCCGCGCGAGATCCCGCCGTTGACGAGTGTGACCGCGACCGCCCTGCGGCGGACCACGGGGTGGACCGAGGGGGAGCTGGCTGCGGCCAGCGGCATTCCGCGCAAGCGGATCTCCCGTTTCGAGAGCGGTGAGCTGGAACCCTCCCGCGAGGAGCTGGAGGCGATGACCGCGGCCCTCGGCAAGGGCCCGGAGGCGATCGACCTGGTGCTCCTCGGCCTCCAGGCCGCGGAGATACCGGCCGATCCGACCACCCCCGCCGACCCATCGCCCGCCGAGCTCGGCCGCATTCGGCGGGCGGCTGGGCGGCTGAGCTTCGCGATGTTCGAGCTGATGGAGCGCCGCTTCACACAGCTGGCGCGCACGAGGTCGGCGCGCCGGGCGCACCGCATCGCGGCCGGGCTCTGGCAGCGGCTGCAGGACCTGCCCTCGGAGCGGTGCTGGCTGCTGGTCGAGAAGGCCCGCGAGTTTCAGACCTGGGCTTTGGCGGTGCGCCTGGCGGTGGAGAGCGAAAAGGCGGCGGCCGATAGTGCGGACCGTGCCCTGGATCTCGCCCGGCTCGCCGTGCGGGTCGCCGAGCTGGCTCCCGGCGGGGCGGCCTGGCGTTCCCAGCTCCTCGGCTTCGTGCACGCCTTTCTTTCGAATGCTTTGCGGGTCCACAACGACCTGCCGGGGGCGGACGCGACCTTCCGGCGTGCCTGGGAGCTCTGGAAGGAGGGAGAAGAGGTGGGCTCCGATCTGCTCCCCGTCTGGCGTCTTCTGGACCTCGAAGCCTCTCTGCGACGAGCCCAGCGGCACTGGGCAGAGGCCCTGGGCCTCCTCGATCGCGCCCGTGCCGTGGCTCCTCCAGAAGCCTTGGGTCGCATCCTTCTCAAGAGGTCTTCGGTCCTCGTGCTCCAGGGGGAGGGCGAGCGTGCGGTCGAGGTTCTATGCGAGGCAGCTCCCCTGGTTGACGGCCGGCGGGAACCGCGATTGCTTTGGGTTCTGCGCTTCAACCTGGCGGCCAACCTCGTCCTCCTTGAACGCTTCAGGGAATCCGAAGTTCTGCTGCCCGAGGTACTGGAGCTGGCGATCGGGCTCGGGAACGAGCTGGATCTCGCACGCTGCCTCTGGCTTCGTTGCCAGGTCGACGCCGGCCTGGGTCGGAGTGTGGAGGCGATGGCGGCCTTCCAGCAGGTATTGCGAGAGTTTATTAAGCGTGAGCTGCCCTACGACGCTGCCTTAGTGGCGCTTGAGCTCTCGGTCCTCTACTTGGAACAGGGACGCACGGCCGAGGTAAAGCTGCTCGCGAAAGAGATGGCCTGGATCTTCGACGCGCAGGGAGTCGACGAAGAGACGCTCAAGGCTCTTACCGTCTTTCGCGAGGCGGCAGAACGGGATGCAGTGACCGCCGATCTGGCGCGTCGGCTCTTTGCACAGATCAATCTGGCTCGCCTTTTGCCGGGGAAAGGGCCGCCGAAACTCGGGTAAGAGGCACCCGAGCCCGGCGGCGCCTGGTGCTACTGGCTGACCCGGCAGCCGCCGCTCGGATCGATGATGCAGCCGGCGTCGGTCTGTGGCCCCGTGGCACAGCGGCCGCTCGGGTCAGCGATGCAGCCTTCGTGGGTCAAGGGTGCCGTGGCGCAACGTCCGTCCGGGTCGATAATGCATCCGGCATCGGCCCAGAGACGGGTGAGCCAACCGCTCCAGAGGGAGAGGAGGCTGGATGGAGCGGAGGGTGCCTGAATGGCACCCTTGGCAGCCGGGTGGGGCGCCGCCATCACCAGCCAGGGTGTGGCGAGGGCGAGCGCCAGGGCGAGGAGGGCGAGGCGGCGGAACGGGGTTGCGGACATGAGTGGCTCCTTGAAGAGGCGGTTTCAGGTCGGCCATCATTGGCCGCCTGAACGCCTCTACCCGGTAGGGTGCCAGAGTCCAGAGTGGAAAAAGCCACCCGCCCTGCAAGCGGGCTTGCACGAAGGGAGAGGAGATGGGCGACGAGAGGACGGAGGAGGCCGAGGAGATCCAACCGGAAGACGGGCCGATCCTGGTGCGTTGGTTGCGTGGGATTCCCGGCTGGGACCAGGCGCAGCTGGCGGCCGCCGCGGGTATCCACCCCAGCTCCGTCTCGCGCTACGAGGCGGGGAAACTGGTCCCTCCCCGGGGGACGGTGGAGCGGCTCACCAGGGCTGTGGGCGTACCTGTCTCCTTCGTCTACGCCGTCCTCCTGCCGGTGATCGGGACGATACGCTCCCTATCTAAAGGGCAGGTCCCGCAGGACCTGGAAGAGGTTCTCGCCTCGCTCGTCCGTTCCCTCTCCGGGGCCTTCCGAGCCGAGACCGCCGCGCTGCTCTTCGACCTGGCCCTGAAGGGAACCCGGCCGGCCCGGCCACCCGTGGCCCTGCCTTGCGCCGAGGATCTCGCCGTGGCGGCGGAGCTCTTCGCACGCCTGGAGCCCTGTAACGCCGAGGACCAGGAGTTCCTCGTCGAGAACGCGCCCGAGTTCCACCACTGGGGATTGGCGGTGCGGTTCGCCGAGGCCAGCGCAGCCACGACGGTCCATGATGCCGGCCACTCCCTGCACCTCGCCCGGCTCGCCCGTCGCGTGGCGAGGCTGACCACTCTGGCTCCCGCCTTTCGTCCCGGCCTCGAAGGGTACCTGGAAGCCTTTTTCGCCAACGCCCTCCGCGTCAAGGGCGACCTGCCGGCGGCGAAGGCAGCCTTCCAGCGTTCCCGGCAGCTCTGGAAGGAGGGGGGAGAGGCATGGGCCGGCCTGCTGTCGGATTGGCGCCTGCCGGACCTGGCAACGCTTGAGCCGGCTACCGGCCACTCCGGCAGCCGCCGTTCGGATCGATGATGCAGCCTTCCTCCGCCCAGAGGCGGGTGAGCCAGCCGCTCCAACCGTCCCGCCGGCAGTCATCGCCGCACTGCCCGCGGTCATCGCCGTCCGTGCGGCGGTCATCGCCGCACCGCCCGCGGTCATCGCCGTCCGTGCGGCGGTCATCGCCGCACTGCCCGCGGTCATCGCCGTCCGTGCGGCGGTCATCGCCGCACCGCCCGCAGTCATCGCCGTCCGTGCGGCGGTCATCGCCGCACCGCCCGCGGTCATCGCCGCACTGCCCGCGGTCATCGCCGCACTGCCCGCGGTCATCGCCTGCCGACAGCGAGGGACCCGCTGCGCGCGTTCCCCGTCCCCGCCCCCCTTGCTCCCGGGAGCGTCTTCGTCCACAATAGAGCGCTATGCGTCGCTTCAGGCCGATTCACGGTATCCTTCTCGTCCTGGCTTTCATGGCCGCCGTGGTCGTCGGGCAGATGGCGTTCGAGGGGTCGCTCCATGGGGAGCGCTCGACGCTGGTCACCCCGGACAGGGACGGGCGGGTCAACCTCGACCTCTCGGGGCTCGGTCCCCAGCAGGTGCGCTTCTTCCGCTTCCTGAACCGCGGCAACCAGGAGGTTCGCTTCTTCGTCGCCAAGGACGCCCAAGGGGTCGTCCAGGTGGCCTTCGACGCCAGCGAGACCTGCGCCAAGACCAAACGGGGCTTCCGGCACCAGGGGGAGTGGATGGTCTGCAACAAGTGCGACAAGTCCTTCCGGCTGGCCGAGATCAACGCCGGCGGCGGTGGATGCAACCCGGTACCCCTCGTCCACACGGTCGAGGGCAACCAGCTGCGGCTCGCCGAGAACGACGTCCTCCAGGGCTGGCGGCTCTTCCGCTAGCCATGGCGAGGCGCCGAGCAAACGCCATAAAATCAAGAGTTTGACGGCGACCCCGCTGTGTTATATCTTCGCGCGGTCTGGAAAGGGTAGCCATGTCCGCTGACTTCGTGCTGTACGAGGAGGAGTTCCGGCAGTTGCAGGAGGCGTTGAAGCGTCTGCGCCAGGAAGCCAACGCCAAGGCGGTCTTCCTGATCGACAAGAACGGCCAGCAGATCGCCTCCGCCGGCGATGTCGAGCAGTTCGACACCACCTCACTCGCCTCCCTGACCGCCGGCAACGTCGCCGCTACGGACGGGCTCGCCAAGCTGATCGGCGAGCGCGAGTTCTCGGTGCTGTTCCATGAAGGACAGCAGGACCATATCCACATCTCGATCGTCGCCAAGCGCGCCATCCTGGTCGTGATCTTCGACGACCGTTCGTCGCTCGGCCTGGTCCGCCTGCGGGTCAAGCGCGCGAGCGTCGACCTGGAGAAGATCTTCGAGACCATGGCGCAGAAGAATGACAAGGGAGCCGAGGGGCCTGCGCATGCCAGCCCCTTCTCCGAGATTACCGACGACGACATCGACGCCCTGTTCGGAGAATGACCGTAAGGCGAGGGCACACGGCCGGCCGGTCTCGAGCCTATCCGGAGAGACGACGATGGTACGAAACATTGAGCCATGACTTTCATCAACTACGCCAGCAAGGAGATCAACTGCAAGATCGTCTTCTACGGCCCCGGGCTGTGTGGGAAGACGACGAACTTGCAGTACATCTACAACAAGACCGCCCCGGAGTCGAAGGGGAAGATGATCTCCCTCGCCACCGAGGCGGATCGCACCCTGTTCTTCGACTTCCTCCCCCTGGACCTGGGGAGCATCCGCGGTTTCACCACCCGCTTCCATCTCTACACCGTCCCCGGCCAGGTGTTCTACGACGCCAGCCGCAAGCTGATCCTCAAAGGGGTGGACGGCGTCGTCTTCGTGGCCGACAGCCAGGACGAGCGGATGGAAGCCAACATCGAGTCGATCCGCAACCTGGAGCAGAACCTGCAAGAGCACGGGTTCGACCTGGCGACGATTCCCTACGCCCTGCAATTCAACAAGCGGGACCTGGCCAACGTCACCCCGGTCGACGTCATGTACCGGACGCTCAACTACAAGCGCGAGCCGACGTTCGAGGCCGTGGCGACGACAGGGGTCGGGGTGTTCGACACCTTGAAGTCGGTCGCCAAGCAGATCCTGATTGAATTGCGAAAACGTTGACCGAGGAGCCGAATGGCGAAGAAAACCGACGTCAAGAACGCCAAGGACAAACCCGCCGACAAAGCCGCCGACAAACCGGCGGGCGGCAAGAAGGCCGGAGCGGCTCCGGCCGTTCAGGCGACCCATGCCACCTATGCCGCCAACCCCGCCAGCCTTCCGCCCAAGTCCGCCCGGGCCGGCGATGAAGACCCCGCCGTCGCCTCCTTCACCGAGGGCCTGAAGGCCCTCGACCGCAAGGACTGGGCGAAGGCCGTCGAGCTGCTCGACCGGGCGATCGCGGTGAGCGACCTGACCGACCTGACGGCCCGCGCCCGGCAGTACCGGGCGGCGGCCGAAAAGCAGCTCGCGGCACCCGCCAAGGGCGACGAGGGGGACCCCTATCTCCAGGCGGTCTTCGAGAAGAACCGCGGCAACCTGAAAGCGGCGCTCGATCTCGCCAAGAAGGGGGGGCGGGACAAGAAGGACGAGCGCTTCGCCTTCCTGGCCGCCGCCATCCACGCCCTGGAGAACCGGACCGAGGAAGCGGCGCAGGCGCTGTCCCAGGCGGTCGAGCTCAATCCCAAGAACCGCATCCATGCCTTCCACGACGCCGACTTCGCCGAGCTCCGGAAGAACCGGGACTACCGTCACCTCTTCGGCCTCACCTGAGCCGCGGGGGGATCGCGAGACCGGCCCGGTCCTGGTGGCCATCGGCGGGGGTACCGGCCTCTCGGCGCTCCTCCGCGGGTTGAAGGCGTACGTCGGCTCCCCCCGCCTGGGGCGGCTGACCGGGGTGGTCACGGTCACCGACGACGGCGGCTCCTCCGGCCGGCTGCGCCAGGAGTTCGGGGTGCTCCCCCCGGGGGACATCCGCAACTGCATCGTCGCCCTGGCCGAGGAGGAGGACCTCCTGGCCCGCCTCTTCCAGTACCGCTTCCCCAACGGCGGCGGGCTCGTCGGCCATTCCTTCGGCAATCTTTTCCTCACCGCGCTCACCGGCATCACCGGCGACTTCTACCAGGCGATCCTGACCGCCGAGTCGATCCTCTCGGTGCGCGGCAAGATCTACCCCGCCACCCTGACCGACGTCCGCCTGCGCGGCCACGGGGTGTCGGGGCGGGTCTACGAGGGGGAGACGGCGGTGGGGGTGTCGGGCGAGGAGCTGGCCCGGCTGGAGCTCGACCCGCCGGCGCCGCCGGCCTTCCCGGCGGCGGTCACCGCCCTCGAACGGGCCGACGCCATCCTCCTGGGTCCGGGATCGCTCTACACCTCGATTCTCCCCAACCTCTTGATCCCCGGCATCCGGCAGGCGATCGCCAAGTCGAAGGCGCCCGTCATCCTCCTCCTGAACCTCATGACCCAGCCGGGGGAGACCGACGGCATGATGGGACCGGCCCACCTGGCGGCGGTCCAGCGGCAGATTGGAAATGGCCTGGTCGACACCGTCCTCGCCAGCTCGACCGCCATCCCCCCCGGCCGCCTCACCCACTACGCCGAGACCGGCTCGGTGCCGGTCGCGGTCGAGCGGGAAGCCCTGGAGCGGATGGGCGCGCGGGTGGTCGAGGCCGACCTCCTCGCCCCCGGCGAGCTCGTCCGCCACGACTCCGACCGGCTGGCGGCGGCCGTCCTCGGCCTCCTGGAGCGGCAAGCCTCGTGACCGAGCGCATCGCGGTGGTGCTCGCCGCCGGCAAGGGGACCCGGATGGTCTCGGACCTGCCCAAGGTCCTCCACCGGGCGGCGGGCCGGCCGCTCCTCGGCTGGGTGCTCGACGCGGCGCGGCAGGCCGGCTGCGGACGCATCCTGGTGGTCGTGGGCCATGGCGCCGAGGCGGTGCGGGCGGCGTTCTCCGGGGAGGGGAACGCGGACCTCACCTGGGTGCTCCAGGCCGAGCAGCGGGGCACCGGCCACGCCCTGGCCCAGGTTGAGCCCTACGTCGGAACGGCTGCGGCAACCCTCCTCGTCCTCTCGGGCGACGTGCCGCTGGTCACCCCGGGCACTCTGGCCCGCCTGGCCGATCTGGCGGCGGAGGGCTGGGGCGCCCTGGCGGTTGCCGAGCCGGCCGATCCCGGCGCCCTCGGGCGGGTCATTTCGGCGGATCTGGGGTCGGGCGGGACCCTGCGGCGGATCGTCGAGGCGCGCGACGCCACTCCCGAGGAGCGGCAGATCCGCCGGATCAACGCCGGCCTCTACGCCCTGCCGGCGCCCGCGGTCTTCGGCTATCTCTCCCGCCTCTCGCCGCAGAACGCCCAGGGGGAGCTCTACCTGACCGACGCCCTGACCGACGCCGCGGCCGACGGAAATGCCCTCCGCCTCCTGCCGCTCGCCGACCCCGAGGAGGCCCTGGGAGTCAACCACCGGGGCGAGCTGGCGCAGGTCCACCGCCGGCTCCTCGACCGCCACCTGGAAACCCTGATGCTCTCCGGGGTCACCGTGCTCGAACCGGCCCGCACGGTGGTCGAGCCGGGAGTAACGGTCGGGGTCGACTCGGTTCTCCATCCCGGGGTCACCCTCCTGGGAGCGAGCCGGATCGGCGGCGGCTGCACCCTCCACACCGGGGCCTGGCTCTCGAACACCGTCCTCGGGGAGGGGGTCGAGGTCCTCCCCTACAGCGTGCTCGACGGCGCGGTGATCGACGAGGGGTGCCGGGTGGGGCCGTTCGCCCGCCTGCGGCCGGCATCCCATCTGCATCCCGGAGCCCGGGTGGGGAACTTCGTCGAGGTCAAAAACTCCGAGCTGGGACCGAACAGCAAGGCCGGCCATCTCGCCTACCTGGGCGACGCGGTGGTGGGGACGGGGGCGAACATCGGGGCCGGGGTGGTGACCTGCAACTACGACGGCGTCCGGAAGAGTCGGACCGAGATCGGCGCCGGCGCCTTCATCGGCAGTGACACCCTGCTGGTGGCGCCCGTACGCGTGGGGGACGGCGCGACGACCGCGGCGGGCTCGGTGATCACCAAGGAGGTCCCCCCGGGGGCGCTGGCGGTGGGCCGGGTGCGGCAGAAGAACCTGCCCGGCCGGCTGGGCTCCCGGCGCAAGTCGGAGAACCCGCCGAAGAACGAGGAAGAGGAGACGTCCTGATGTGCGGAATCGTGGGCTATGTGGGCAGCCGTGAGGTGGTGCCGCTCCTGATCGACGGGCTCTCCCGCCTGGAGTACCGCGGGTACGACTCGGCGGGGGTGGTGGTGATCGACGACGGGGGCCTCGAAACGGTGAAGGCCGAGGGCAAGCTCGACCGGCTGAAGGAGAAGCTGGCCCAGCATCCGCTGGGTGGCCGCTACGGCCTCGGTCATACCCGCTGGGCGACCCACGGCGCGCCCTCGGAGAGGAACGCCCATCCGGTGGTCGACTCGCGGCGCCGAATCGCCCTCATCCACAACGGCATCATCGAGAACTTCCTCCCCCTGAAGAAGCGCCTGATCGGGGAGGGCTGGACCTTCACCTCGGACACCGACACCGAGGTGGTGGCGAATCTCATCTCCTCCTACCTGAACGGCGACCTGCGGGCGGCGGTGGGGAAGGCGGTCCAGG
Source organism: Thermoanaerobaculia bacterium (assembly GCA_035644215.1). GTDB lineage: Bacteria > Acidobacteriota > Thermoanaerobaculia > Multivoradales > UBA5704 > DASQPA01. Next base: position 2,761 of record DASQPA010000579.1, on the reverse strand, counting down.
AGCTCGAAGGGATGTACGCCTTCGCCGTCGTCTCGACCGAGAATGAGGGCCAGGAGATCGTCGCCGCCCGCCAGGGACCGCCGCTCGTCATCGGCCTCGCCCAGGGGGAGCAGTTTCTCGCCTCGGACCCGGCGGCGCTCATCGCCCACACCAAGGACGTTGTCTTCCTCGAAAACGGCGACCTGGCGCGCCTGACCCCCGGAGGGGTCGAGATCGTCGACCGCGCCGGCAAGCCGGTCGAGCGCCCGGTCCAGCATCTCAACTGGGACCCCATCCAGGCCGAGAAGGGCGGCTACAAGCACTTCATGCTGAAGGAGATCCACGAGCAGACCCAGGCGGTGCAGGACACCTTCGCCGGGCGCGTGGACTTCGAGCGGGCGGAGGTCCATTTCGACACCCTGCGGTTGACCGAGGCCGACTTCCAGGCCTTCGACCGCGTCGTGCTCCTCGCCTGCGGCACCTCCTGGCACGCCGGGCTGATCGGCAAGTTCCTCATCGAGCAGGTGGCCGGCATCCCGGTTGAAGTGGACTACGGCTCCGAGTACCGCTACCGCCAGCCGGTGGTCTCCGACCGCGTGCTGGCGGTGGGGATCTCGCAGTCCGGCGAGACCGCCGACACCCTCTCCGCCATGGAGGCGGCGCGCGAGCGCGGGGCGCGGCTCCTGACCATTTCGAACGTGCAGGGGAGCCAGGCGACGCGGGTGAGCGAGGGGACGATCTACACCCACGCCGGCCCCGAGATCGGGGTCGCCTCGACCAAGGCCTTCACCACCCAGCTGGTCGCCCTCTATCTCCTCGCCCTCTACCTCTGCCAGGTGTGCAAGGGAGAGATCCCACGCCAGCTGCTCGACGACCTCGCCCACCTCCCCGGCGCCCTCGCTGAAGCGCTCCGCGCCGAGGCGGCGGTCTCTGCCCTCGCCCGCAAGTACTTCCGCTTCGAGGACTTCCTCTACCTGGGCCGGGGGATCAACTACCCGATCGCGCTCGAAGGGGCGCTGAAGCTCAAGGAGATCTCCTACATCCACGCCGAGGGCTACCCGGCGGGGGAGATGAAGCACGGGCCGATCGCGCTCATCGACCGCAACCTGCCGGTGGTCGCCATCGCGACCGGCCACCAGGTGTACGAGAAAGTGAAGAGCAACCTCCAGGAGGTGAAGGCCAGGGACGGCATCGTGATCGCCCTGACCGACCACGACCCCGAGGACCTGGGCGGCGTGGCGGACGAGGTGATCTCGGTGCCCGCGGTGTCGGATCTCCTGCAGCCGATCGTCAACGTCGTCCCCCTCCAGCTCCTCGCCTACTTCGTGGGAGTGCGCCGCGGCGCCGACGTCGACCAGCCGCGCAACCTGGCGAAGAGCGTGACGGTCGAATAAGTGGAGGCCCTCTACCGCGAGCGCCGCGCCCGCTTCGCCGAGGAGGAGCGGCGCCTCGCCCGGCGGTCGTTCCGCTTCTCGATCGCCCGCTTCATCGCCTTCTTCCTCTTCGCCCTGGGGCTCTTCCTGCTGCTCTTCCCGGCGGTCGGCCCGCGCGCGCTCGGGCTCTCGGCGGTGGGGCTCGTCGCCTTCGTCGCCCTGGTGATCGCCCACGACCGGGTGGTCCGCGAGGAGCGGCGGGCCGGCCTCCTGGTCCGCCTCCAGGACGAGGGGCTGGCGCGGCTCGTCCGCGACTGGCCGGCCCTCCCCCTGCCCGTGCTGCCGGTGGCGCTCGCCGGGGATCTCCCGCCGCTCGCCCGCGACCTGAACCTCTTCGGTCGCGCCTCGCTCTTCCATCTCCTGGGCACCGCCCATACGCCCCCCGGCAAGGCGGTCCTCGCCGACTGGCTCCTCGCCCCGGCCTCTCCGGGGGAGATCGCGGAGCGCCAGGCGGCGGTCGCCGAGCTCGCCCCGGCGATCGACCTACGCCAGGAGCTGGAGGTCCGCGCGCGGCCGCTCGAACGGGTCCGCCCGGACCTGGAGCCGTTCTTCCGGTGGGCGGAGGACCAGCCCTGGCTGACCGGCTGGATGATCGGCCTCGCCCGGGTCCTCGCCCCCTGGCCGTTCCCCGCCCTCCTCCTCTGGATGGGGGGGATTCTGCCGTTCTGGCCCTTCCTCCTCCTGGCCGGCATCAACCTCGGGCTGACCCGGCAGCTCGGCCGGCGGATCGCCGAAACCTACGATCGGATCTCGGCGCGCGAGGACGATTTCCAGCTCTACGCCGGAGCCCTGATCGCCGTTGCCGAGCGGAGCTTTGCGAGCCCCCGTCTGCGCCGCCTGGTGGCGAGCCTCACCGCGGAGGGGATCTCGGCGGCCCGCGCTCTCGACCTCCTCCACCGCCGGGTGGTGCTCTCGGACGTCCGCCACGCCGCCCTCCTCCACACCCCGCTCCAGCTCCTCTTCCTCTGGGACTTCCACGTCCTGGCGCTCCTCGAGCGCTGGCAGCGGGATTTCGGCGCGCGGGCGAGGGGTTGGCTCGGGGCGTTGGGCGAGCTGGAGGCCCTGGCGGCCCTCGCCGACCTCTCCCACGACCACCCGGAATGGACGTTCCCGGGGGTGGCGCCGCAGGAGACGATGTCGCCGGCATTGATCGAGGCGCGCGCCCTCGGCCACCCGCTCCTCGCCGGCACCGCCAGGGTGGCGAACGACGTGACTCTCGGGCCGCCCGGGACCTTCCTCCTCGTCACCGGGTCCAACATGTCGGGCAAGAGCACGCTCCTGCGCGCCATCGGGGTGAACGCCGTCCTCGCCCAGGCCGGCGGCCCGGTCTGCGCCGCGTCGCTGCGGCT
>DASQPA010000578.1:0-4497 GCA_035644215.1 Thermoanaerobaculia bacterium | reverse complement strand
TAAGCAGATACGGCCCGTCTCCAGGGACTTTGGCCCAGCGTAAGCAGATATGGCCCATCTCCAGAGACTCCAGGCCGGCGCCCCAATCCGCCCGCCGCATCCTGCTACAGTCCCTTGCCATGGACGATCCGGCCCTCCTCTACGCCCCGCACGGCGAGCCGGGGAGGTTCTGGAATCCCTGGGCTCCCATGACGACCGGGTTCTCCCAGCTCCTGCGCTGGAAGCTCCGGAAGAACCCCTACAGCCCGCGGCGGCCGCCCCGGGTGCCGGTGGTCGCGAACGACGGGGCCTACCTGGCCTCCCGTGCCGCGGACGCCGAGCCCCCCTCTCTCACCTGGGTGGGCCAGTCGACCTATGTGCTCCAGGAGGGGGGCGAGGTCTTCGTCACCGACCCCCATTGGGGGGCGCGGGCTCTCCTGCCACGGCGCCAGAGTCCGCCCGGCCTCCCGCTCTCGGCCATCCCCGCGCACGCCTGCGCCCTCCTCTCCCACAACCACTATGACCATCTGGACGCCTGGACCGTCGACCGGCTCCCCCCGGAGGTCCGCTGGTTCGTGCCACGGGGGGTCGGCCGGTGGTTCCGGGGACGCAAGCCCCGGGAGGTCGTCGAGCTCGACTGGTGGGAGAGCGCCCGGCACGGGCGCTTCACCCTCACCTGCCTGCCCGCCCAGCACTGGTCGAACCGGATCTCGGTGAAGCGGAACGCCACCCTCTGGTGCTCCTGGCTCCTCGATTCGGGGGATCGGCGCACCTATTTCGCCGGGGACAGCGGCTATTTTCATGGCTTCGCCGAGTTCGGCCGACGCTTCGGGCCGATCGACGCCGCCCTCCTGCCCATCGGGGCCTACGAGCCGCGCTGGTTCATGCGCTACCAGCACATGGACCCCGGAGAGGCCCTCCGCGCCTTCCGCGACCTCGGCGCCCGCCACCTCTTCGGCATGCACTGGGGGACCTTCGACCTGACCGACGAGCCGATCGACCTCGCCCCCGCGGTCCTCGCCCGGGAGGTCGCCGCGGCCGGGGAGGACCCCTCCCGGGTGCACGCCCTGGCGGTGGGCGAGCGCTTCCCCCTGGCTGCCCCCTGAACTTCCCGATCGCGTCAAAAAGCCCGTGCGGACGGGCTTTCGGCTGTGCTACAGTCCCTTTCTCGCGGCTGGGATGGCCCCGGAAGAGCCCCTCGGAAGGGACCCCCACGAAATCGGAGGTGCTCGTGTCGGCAAGACCGCTCTCCTGCGGTATGCTCCTGGTGGTACTGCTGCATTGCCGCCCGAGCGGCCCGACACCCGTGAGCCCGATGTCCGACGCCAGCCGCCCCACTCCCGCTCCCCCTGTGGCGACGACCGCAGGTCCCGCGGTGGGCACCCGGGGCATGGTCAGCAGCGCCCACCCCCTGGCCACCCAGGCCGGCCTCGACGTGCTCGCCGCCGGCGGCAACGCCTTCGACGCCGCGGTCGCCGTGGCCGCGACCCTCAACGTCGTCGAGCCGATGAACTCCGGGATCGGCGGCTACGGCACCATTCTGATCTACGACGCCAAGCGGGGGCGCTCCCGGTTCCTGAACGCCAGCGGCCGCATCCCCCGCGGGGTCGACTCGGACGCCTTCCGCGCCCCCACCCCCGGCTACCGGGAGAACCGGAAGGGGGCGAAGTCGGTCTCGACCCCCGGCAACGTCCACGCCTGGAAGGCGATGTCCGAGGAGTACGGGACCCGCCCCTGGAAGGAGCTTTTCGCCCCCGCCCTGCGCGCCGCCCGCGAGGGCTTCCCCCTGAGCGCCCGGACCGCCGCCGATCTGGCCGCCGCCTTCCCCGAGTTTCCGCCACCGGCACGGGCGATCTACAGCTGGGGAGGCCAAGGGGAGAAGCCGCTGGGCGCGGGGGACCTCCTGGTCCAGCAGGACCTCGGGCGTTCCCTGGAAAAAATCGCCGAGGCGGGGCCGGAGGCCCTCTACGGCGGCCCGCTGGGGCAGGCGGTCGACGCCACCATGAAGAGCGCCGGCGGGTTCCTCGCCCTCGCCGACCTGACCGCCGACCGCGCCGAGTGGTGGGATCCGATCTCCATCCGCTACCGGGGGTACGAGGTGGTGACCACCTCGCCGCCGTCGAACGCCTTCCCGATGCTGATACGGCTCGGCATCCTCTCCCGCTTCGACGTCGCCGCCCTGGGGTCCAACCGCCCCGAGTACCTGCATCGCTTCGCCGAGATCACCAAGCGCGGCTTCTGGTGCCGCCTGGCCTATGCCGGCGACCCCGACCTCTCTCCTCCTCCGCTCTCCCGCCTGCTCTCGGAGGCGTACTGGACGGAGGAGGCGCGGCAGCTCGACCCGGCGCACGCCCGGCCCTTCGTGCCGCCGGGACCGATCGCCCCGGCGGGGGCGAACACCACCCACTTCGTGGTCGCCGACCGCTGGGGCAACCTGGTGAGCGCCACCCAGACCCTGGGCAACACCTTCGGCAGCCGGGTGATGCCGCCGGGGACGGGGATCTGGTTGAACGATTCGCTCGCTTACTGTACCTTCGAGCCCAAGGGCAACCCGATGGACGCGCACGCCGGCCATCGCAAGCTCTCGGGCGACTGCCCGACCTTCATCCTGAAAGACGGCCGGCCGTGGGTGGCGATCGGGACCCCCGGCGGGCATACCATCGACCAGACCGTGGCCCAGATGGTGGTGAACCTCGTCGACTTCCACATGGACATCCGCCAGGCGATCGCCAACCCCCGGGTGAGCTTCATCGAGCCGGACGAGCTGGGGGTCGAGGACCGCATTCCCGAGGCGGTCCGCCGGGAGCTTCAGGCGCGCGGTCACAACGTCCAGGTCTACACCCGGCTGGGCAACGCGCACGGCCTGACCGTCGACTACGACGCGGCCGGCCACCCGGTCCGTTTCACCGGCGCCGCCGATCCGCGCGGCGACGGCCTGGCGAAGGGGTATTGACGCCGTGCCCTCGACCTCGATCCGTCCCCGTCCCTTCCCGGTCGTCCCCCGGCGCGCCCCCCGCGACCGGTCGAAGGACCCGCGCCGGCCGGTCCAGCTGGAGCTTTTCGGCCGGGACGAGCCGCTCCCGGAGCGCAGCCGCCCCCGCTCGGCCCCGCTGCCCACCCTCGCTCCGGCCCGACCGGCATCGTCGGCGGCGCCGCCGGTACCTCCGGCATCGGTGTCCCCGGCCGAGGGCACTCCGGCTCTCCTCCGCCGGCTCGCCCGCCTGACCAAGGGGCGGGTGCAGGCGGTGGTCCTGACCGAGAACCGGCGCACCATCCTCTCGGTCCAGCCCGCCCGCCCGCGGGACGACGCGCGCCTCACCCTGCGCATCCATCGCTCCTTCGTGGGGGCGCCGGACGAGGTCCTCCAGGCGGTCGCCATCTTCGTCGAGAGCCGCAGAGGGAGCGACCGGGCGCGGGACGCGCTCGCCGTCCTGCGCGACCACTTCTCCCGCCACCGCGGCCCGGTCCGTCCGGCCGCCCGCCGCCGCCTGGCCCTCCAGTCAAAGGGGGACGTCTTCGACCTCCGCGAGCTGCGCGACGACCTCAACCAGCGCTACTTCGACGGCCGGTTGAAGGTCGAGATCACCTGGGGCAAGGGGGGGAGCGGCGCCGCCCAGAGCTGCCGGGGGGGCCGGCGGACCCGCAAGAGCACCATCCAGCTCGGCAGCTACTCCTTCGAGGACAAGCTGATCCGCATCCACCGCGCCCTGGACCTGCCGACCGTGCCGCGCTACGTGGTCGAGGCCGTGGTCTACCACGAGCTGCTCCACGCCGCGCTGCCGCCCGTGATCCAGAACGGCCGCCGCTACGTCCACACCCCCGAGTTCCGCCGCCGCGAGCGCCTCTTCCGCCACACCGACCGGGCGGAGCAGTGGGTGGAAGAGCACCTGCCCGAGCTGCTGCGGGCGCGCGGCCGGCGGTAGGGGGGCTATCGAGGAGGGCCAGGCCCCGCCCGGATGAATCCGGCTGCAACCTTGCTATTTCGCGAAGCTGGATTTATCCAGCGCAACTCATAGCGCGGAGATTTATCTCCGGGTGGAGCTCCGGCCGAGGAGAACGCCGCCGATCTGGGCACCGGTACGTTAGCGCCTATCCCCCTCTCCCGCCATCCTCTCGGTGCTATAGTCCGCCGCCGACCCGCAGCCCCCCTCCCCCATGAGCAAGCGTCTCCTCGGTCCCGCCCTTCTCCTGCTCTCGATCGCCGTCTCCTTCCTGGCGGCGGAGGGGCTGCTGCGGCTGGTATCGCGCAACTGGCTGCGCGTCCTGGACGTCGAGATGTGGCGCTATGCCCGGTCGGTCAAGAAGGCGTCCTCCTATCCGGACGTCGTCGAGGACCACCAGCCGAACGCCAGCGCCTTCCTGATGGGCGGACGCATCCGCACCGACGGCTGGGGGTTCCGCCTGCCGGACCCAGCGACCGAGGCGCGGCGCCAGCCAGGTAACCGGGAGATAGTGGCGGTGGGCGATTCGCTCACCCTGGGCTGGGGGGTGCCGGAGGGGGAGACCTACTCCGACCAG
>DASQPA010000577.1:0-3913 GCA_035644215.1 Thermoanaerobaculia bacterium | reverse complement strand
GCCGCCTCGGGGTGGCTCACCATGTGGTGGACCATGGTGGGGACGTTGACCAGGACCGTCGGCCGGTGGGCGCGGATCTTCTGGAAGAGGATCTCCGGAGTCGGTGTCTCGGGGAAGAGAACAGCCGAGCCGCCCACCGAGAAGGGGAAGAAGAGGTTGGCCCCGGTGGCGTAGCCGAAGTAGAGCTTGGGGACCGAGAGGGTGATCTCCCGCTCGGAGTAGCCGAGGAAGGCCTTGCCGAAGCACTCGGTCGTGTTGGCGTAGGAGGTGTGAGTCTGGACCACCGCCTTGGGCCGGCCGGTGGTGCCGCCCGAGAAGAGCCAGATCGCCGGGTCGTCGCGATGCGTGCGGGCATTGCGGGGATTGGCGAAGCCCTCCGCCGCCCGCGGTGCCTCTTCTTCGAAGCAAGGGTGAGGCGCGGTCGATCCCCCTACGGTCAGGAGCATCGGGGCGACCTCGGCCGCGGCCGCCGCTTCGACGAAGGCGGGGAGCGCCGCGTGATCGACCACCGCGTAGCGGGCCCGCGTGTACTCGTACATGCGGACGATCTCCGGCACGGAGAGATCGCGGTTGATCATCACCACCACCGCCCCGAGCTTCAGGATACCGAAGAGGGCGCCCACGTACTCGGGGCCGTCGGGGAGGGCGAGGAGGACCCGCTGCTCGGGAAGGGCGCCCAGCCGTTCGAGCACCCGCGCGAAACGGTCGGCGAGCTTCTGGACGTCGCGATAGCAAAGCTCCCGGTCGGCGAGGCGCAGGGCCACGCGCTCGCCGCGGCCCTCGCGGACCCGCTCGTCCAGAAAGTAGTCGGCGAGGTTGAAACGCTCGGGCGGCGCGAAGCTCATCGCGATCCTTCGACCTGCCGAGCCACTTCGCCCAGGAGACCCAGGGCGTCGCGCAGCTGGGCATCCGAGAGATAGGGGGCAGGACCCAAACGGAGGACGTCGTTCCGGTAGTCGGTCGAGACCCCGCGCTCCCGGAGCCCCTCGCTGAGCGCCCGGGCCTGGGGGGAGCGCAGGGCGAGGAAGCCGCCCGTCTGTTCGAGCGGCAGCGAGCGGTCGCGGTCGATCAGGGCGGGGGAGAGGTCGAGATCGTCGAAGCCGCGGGCGAGGAGCCCCACCTGGTGCTGGGAGACGGCGCGCAGGAACGAGGGGGTGAGCCCCTGCTCCGCCCAGAAATCGAAGACCTCCGCCGCCCGGTAGTGGCTCGTGGGGTCGTAGGTCGAGCCGGCGAAGCGCACCCCTCCGGGGCCGTAAGCGACCTCCCCGGGTCTCGCGGAGGCGAGGGCGTCGAACTCGGCGAACCAGCCGGTCACGACCGGCCGCAGAGCACAGCCGGCCGGCAGGCGGAGGAAGCAGTTGCCCTCGCCCAGCTGGCAGTACTTGTAGCCGCCGCCCACCACGAACGCTTCCCCGAGTCCCAGCTGGGCGACCGGGAAGGGCAGGACGCCCAGCGCATGATAGACGTCGATGAGGATCTCGGCCCCGGCAGCGCGGGCCGCACGGCAGACCTGATCCAACCCGGGGACGATGGCGCCGCTGCCGAAGAAGACCGCGGAGACGAGGACCGCCGCGGTCCGGTCGTCGACCGCCTGGACGAGGCGCCCGGCCACCGCATCCACTGGGTGGGCGGGGACCTTGACGACCTCGATCCCCTCCTCGGCCAGGCGGTCGAGCTGGCGGCGGATCGAGTGGAACTCGCCGTCGGTCGTCACCAGGCGCCGCCGCCGGGCGAGCGGCAGAGCGGAGAGGAAACGGACCACCAGCTCGTGGGTGTTGCCGGCGAGCGCGACGTCGTCGCCGGTATCGTCCTCCATCAGATGGGCGAAGCCGCGGCGCACTCGGTCGGCCTGGGCGAACGCCCGCTCCCATTTGGCGTCGACCTGCTCGGCGGCGTCGGTGAAGGCCCGGATCTGGCCGTCGAGCGCCCGGTCCGGCCAGGCCTGGTGGGAGTGGCCGGTCAGGAGCAGCCGCTCGCCCACCCGGAACCGCGAGTAGAGCGGGGCGAGCGCGTTGGGGCTCCGGTAGAGGTCGTCTTCCCGCATGGCAAAAGGTCCCGCGATCTTCTTTACAGGTGCGGCCGGATCGCCCAGAGGTCAGGGAAGAGGGCCTTGAAGAGGGTTGAGCGCAGGTAGTCGGCGCCGGCGGAGCCGCCGGTGCCGCGCCTTGTGCCGATTGTCCGCTCGACCATCTTGACGTGCCGGTAGCGCCACTCCTGGACTCCTTCGTCCAGATCGACCATGCGCTCGCAGATCTCGCGGGTCGTGGGGTCCCGGTGATAGATGCCGATCAGGATGCGCTGGACCTCGGGGTTCTCCGCCGGCGGCTCGGCGCGGTCGCGCTCCAGGGCCTCCTGGGGGATCGGGTAGCCGCGGGTCACGAGATAGCGCAGGAAGGAGTCGTAGAGGCTGGGCTCGGTCAGGCGCCGCTCCAGCTGCTCCTGGGCCGGCGGGTAGTGGGCGGCGAGTGACCGGCTCCGGGCGCCGAGGACGAACTCGACCTCGCGGAACTGCACGGACTGAAAGCCGCTCGCGGTGTCGAGCCGGTCGCGGAAGGAGAGGAAGGAGACCGGGGTCATGGTCTCCAGGATGTCCACCTGGCCGACCAGGGTCTTGAAGATGGTGAGGATGCGCTTGAAAGCCTCCATCGCGACGGGGGTGTCGCCCGCTTCGAGCGAGCGCTGGACGAGATCCAGCTCATGCAGGACGAGCTTGAACCACAGCTCGTAGACCTGGTGGATGACGATGAACAGCAGCTCGTCGTGCTCCGCTCCCTCCGGTCCGTCGGACTGCGGGACCTGGAGATTGAGGAGCTCGGTCAGCTTGAGGTAGTTGCCATAGGTGACGGGCACTCGGTCCTCCTTCCCGGGAAGGGTATGGGGAGGGAGGGGGTGGGGTCAAACGGCGGGCCCCTCCCTCCCCCGGGAGAGGGGCTGGGGGCATAGGCGCTAACTTTGCGATCGGGAGGGTTGTAGAGACGGCCAGCCGCTACCCCAGCCATTGCCGTGACCACGAACACCAGGCCGTCTCCAACGCCGCCGGGACCCAGGCGTTTCCAGTCTGCGGAGACGCCCTGGCGGCGGCGGTTTCGGGGGATTTTGTGGTAGCGGCTGGGCGTCTCTACGAAGACACCGCGCCGCCTTCGAAAGACGCCACGGTCAGGATCGTCTCCCAAAATGGCTACGCGGCTCCAACGTCGAACCCGTAGCCTTGATCCCCCGGCAGGCTCACCGGTTCAGCTCTGCGTTTTGGTTGCCCCCGAAGGCCACGCTAAGGGATTGTCCCTACCAGGCGGATACAGGCGGATGAATTCTCACCCTTTCAGACCTGTATGCCTAAGCCGCGTAGCTCTCTCCTAATTGTCTCTCCCGCGCTTTGGATGCCGTTAGATATGTCTATAAACTCGATACCGTTAAGATCCGAGGGCAACTCTACTTGGCCTTTGTGCAGGAGCATCTACTTCGAACTGCTCGATGAGAGTTTTTCCCAAGCCAGGCATGTTGCGTAATATTGTAGGAGCTCCAAGCTCCAGGGTATTCTGGATATAATCCTTCAGCTCGTAAAGACTCTGATGGTCATGACCATGAACGATAAAGCAGCGAACCTCTCTAGGCTTTCTACCGTGATCGGCCGTATTCGTCATGTGCCTGCCGAGGCTTTCGAGCAGATTTCGCATGTTTATTAACATTTCCTGGTGCTCCGGATTGTAGGTCCTTGGGAGTCCAGTCTCTGCCAATTCTCGTTCAGCCTTAAGCAACGCCTCCTTTCTCTTGTTGAGTTCAATTGCCATTTTTTCTGCCAAATCTACGTTAAATGCCACTATCTTTTCGCGAACCGTGTCCACATATCGCTCAACTAGCTTGCTCCGATAATCAAGCGCAGATTTCAAGGCGCCGGCTTCACCACTTGGGGATA
>DASQPA010000576.1:0-5658 GCA_035644215.1 Thermoanaerobaculia bacterium | reverse complement strand
TGCTGGCGCGTCGGCGAGGTGTATCGGCAAGACGGGTCGTCGTACCGCGTGAACGTCACTTTGTACCGGTACAACGAAGCTTCGGGCGGTGTAAACGTGGCGTTGTACCTGTACAACGAAGCGTTGCACCGGTACAACGGGTCGTTGAACCAGTACGACGAGTCGTTGCACCGTGTAAACGTCACGTTGTACCTGTACAACGAAGCGTTGGACCAGTACAACGGGTCGTTGAACCAGTACAACGAGACGTTGCAACGGCTCCGCGCTTCCGGCCGTGAGGTCGAGAGCGACGTCGGCCACGCCGTCGGCGACCAGAAGGACGAGACCGGCCAGGGCGAACGGTAGATCGCCCGGGGGCCGGCTACCGAAGACTGGATGAGTCCCACCCCCACGACTGAGCCGCGGGCGGGGAAGAAAGTCATTGTGACATGATGGAAATCGACCTCAAAAAGCTCGCGGCACGCGAGAGTGAGAGGCGGCGCGTTGGTTTGCGGGAAGCGAACGCCCGAGGTCCCGCTCATGACGCCAAGCTGGTTCCAATCCAGTTCCAATCCTGGTCCCGACGGCTGTGTCTACAGAGTCCAAGCCCTTGTAACGGAAGCACTTGGCGCACCGAACATGAGGTGGGCTCCGGGGCGCTCGACTCTCGGCCAGTTCCAATCCAGTTCCAATCGGGCCGCTTTCCCCGCGACCTGAGCCGTCTCTCCCATGGATAAAGCCACCCGCAACGCGATCGAGAGAGCGACCCGGACCCAAGGACGAACGCCCCGACCTACCGCGGCTGAACGCGCAGCGAGAACACCTCGCCGAAAACCGGATGCAGGTCGGCGGCGATCCCCTGCTCCAGGCGGGCGATCACCTGGGCGAGGGCGGTGGCGCCGTCGGTCACCGTGAGCGGCCAGTGGAGGGTCACCCGGTTGAGCCCGGCGGAGAGGGCCTGGCCTTGGACCCGGAATCTGGCGCGGGACCAGCGCTCGCCGGCCGCGAGCTCGCCCACCGGCCGGCCGTTGACCGCGACGGTCACCGTTCCCTGACGCGGCCGGCCCTCCCCAGGCAGCCGGGCCGTGAGGTCGAGCTCGACGTCGGCCACGCCGTCGGCGACCAGGCAGAAGGACGAGACCGGCCAGGGCGAACGGTAGAGCGCCCGCTGCGTCAGGTTGGGGATCCGCACCACGTCGGGGTAGAAGCGCTCGATGGGGTCCCAATGGTAGTAGGCTGGATAGGCGAGCTCCATGGCGTCGCGGCCGACCCGCTGGCGCTCGACGAGAAGGGCGGCGCTCGCCTCCCCGCTCTGCCGGCCGGAGCGCGCAAGGAGCTTGCCGACCACTTCGAAGACCGGCGCGTCGAGGCTGTCCGAGCGCCAGCCGTGGTAGAGGGTCAGGCGGTAGGGAGTGCCCCAGATCCGCTGCTGCGCGGCGGTGAGCACGGCCGGGCAAGGGGTCGAGCGCGCGGCGAGCAGCTCGACCATGGCCTCCGCGATCCCCGGCGAGGCCGCGAGCGCCCGCTCGCACCAGTGCTCGACGATGTCGTCCCGGTTGCCCACCGCCAGCTGCCGGTGGGCGTTGTGGAGGGCGGCGCCGAGCTTGGCCGTGGCGTCCACCTCCGGCGCCACCTGCGGGTTGGGCAGGCTCTTGACCAGCTGGCGCCAATCCGGCGCCGGCGCAACGGCGCCGCCGCCCAGCCGCAGGATCTCGGCGGTGACCGCGGCCATCGCCACCTTCATCCCCTCGACGGTCAGGTGGCAGTAGTCCATGAACATCCGCCGGCCCGGCAGCGGCGAGCCGGTGTGCTCGGCGAACACCGTCGCCAGGTCGACGACGCCGAAGCCGCGCTGGCGGGCGCCGCGCAGCAGCGCCTCGCGCACCGGCCCGGTGCACTGCGGCGAGGCCATGAAGCAGAGGGTCGAGTAGCGGGTGGCGTCCACCTCGGCGCGGCAGGCGGCCAGAGCCTCGGCCATCCGGCCGCGGCCGATCTCCGCCCGGGCGAGCAGGCGATGGGAGGTCGAGCAGGTTCCGAGGTCGAGCTCGATCATCCGCGCCGCGAGCGCCGCGGCCTCGTCCCAGCGGCCGCCGGCAAGCCGCTCCTTGGCCGCGCCGTAGAGCTCGTACCAGCGCGCGATGCCACCCCCGGGCACCTCCGGCAGCCACATCACCGGCTGCCGGTTCTCCCAGTCGGCCAGGTTGACCTCGGGCACGACGACGACGACCGGGATCTGCGCCGCGTTGGCGATCCGGCCGAGCCGCGCGAGCGCGCTCTCGACCGCGTTCTTGAGCCGCGCGTCGGCGAGCGCCGCCGGCCCCCGGAGCCCCGAGGCGCGCAGGCTCTCGGCGATCTCCTGCCGGGTGTCGACCGACGGGAACTGGGGAGAGACGGTGGGGATGTCCAGCAGGTTCCAGTTGTTGCCCGCGAAGACGACCAGGAGATCGGGCTTCAGCTGGCAGGCGGCCTGGACCGTGTCGAGGAGCGGCAGGATGCTCTCGTTGACCCGCGCCAGGTCGACCACCTCGTACTGACCCGGCCCCTTGACCACCCGCAGCTGCTCCTGGAGCAGTTGGGCGGGGGTGAGGTGCGGCGCGTAGAAGAACCCGGCTGCCGCCGATTCGCCGAAGAAGCAGATCCGCCCCGGCAGGGCGGAGCGCTTGGGCAGGAGGACCCGGCGCTGGGCGGAGCCGTCCCCCAGGAGGGTCGGCTCGGGGCGGACGAAGGCGAGCTCGCCGCGCGTCTCCTGCGGCTCCCAGATCCCGATCGGCGCCGGCCGCGTCTCCGCCGCGGTGTCGGCGGGGGTGGCGGGGGTGGCGGCGGGGCTCGCCGGGGCAGGTGCGCCGTCGTCGCGCGCCGCCGGCCCGCACAGCTCCAGGTGCTGGAGGAGGCGGACCACGCGCACGCCCTCCTCCTGGCCCAGGAGCTCTGCCAGTTCGTTGCAGATCTGCTTGCGCGGATCGGGTGGGGCGCCGTTCTCGATCGCCATGGTCTTTAGACGAAGGTGTAGAGATCCTCGCTGATCGCGCTCTTCCGCCGCGAGAAGGGGCCGGCCGCCTCGACGTGCCACGACTCGAGCAGGCTCGACAGGTTCTCCGGCAGCATCGCCCGATCGATGACGAAATCCTCCAGGACGAGCGTGTCGATCCCCGAGCTCCCCATGCAGAAGAGAGCGTCGACGGGCGAGCAGACGATCGGCTCGCTGCGCACGTTGAACGAGGTGTTGACGAGGAGCGGGCAGCCGGTCTGCCGCTCGAAGGCGGCGATGAGCGCCGCGTAGCGCGGGGCGTCGACGGGATCGACGGTCTGCGGGCGGGCCGAACGGTCGACGTGGGTGATCGCCGGCAGCGCGAGCGGCGAGGTGACGGTGCAGGTGTCGAGCATGAACGGCGTCGGGCGGTCGAGGTCGAAATGCTCGGCGGCCCGGCTGGCGAGGACGCTGGGGGCGAACGGCCGGAACGCCTCCCGCTTCTTGACCAGGCGGTTCAGCCGCTCCCGCACCTCGGGGTCCTGCGGGTTGGCGAGGATGCTGCGCGCCCCGAGCGCCCGGGGGCCAAACTCCATCGCGCCGTGAAACCAGCCCACCACCTCGTTGCGCACCAGGCGCCGTACGACCTCGTCGATCAGCTCGGCTTCCCGGCCGCGGAAGTCCTTGGCGGGGATGCCGGTCACCGCGACGAGCTCCGCCACCTGGTCGGCACTCCAGCGCGGACCGAGATAGGCGTGACGCATCGGCTCCCGGGTGTGCCGCTCGCCGGTGAGCTCGACGTGCGCCAGGGCCGCGGCGCCCAGGCAGCCGCCGGCGTCGCCCGCCGCGGGCTGGACGAACAGGCGGGCGAACGGCCCCTGGCGCAGGATGCGGCCGTTGGCGACGCAGTTGAGCGCCACCCCCCCGGCCATGCAGAGGTTCTCCGAGCCGACGCGCTCGTAGAGGTAGGCGACTTTCTGGAGCAGGATGTCCTCCAGCACCACCTGGACGCTCTTTGCCACGTCCTGGTGGAACTGCAGCACCGCCGACTCCGGCACCCGGGGCGGCGCGCCGAAGAGATCGCACAGGGCCGGGGAGTACATGCGGGTGCCGCGGATGAAGTCGAAGTACTGGAGGTCGAGCGTGAACTGGCCGTCCGCCCCGACCTGGACGAGCTTCCTGACCGCCGCCTCGTAGCGCGGCTCGCCGTAGGCGGCGAGCCCCATCACCTTGTACTCGCCGCCGTTGACGCGGAAGCCGAGATAGCCGGTGAGCGCCGAATAGAGGAGGCCCAGGGAGTGCGGGAAGTGCACCTCCTCGAAGAGCTCGATCGCCGAGCCCTGCGCCCGGCCATAGGTGGTCGTCGCCCACTCGCCGACGCCGTCCGCGGTCAGGATGGCGGCGTCGGCGAAGCCGGAATAGAAGAAGCTGCTGGCAGCGTGGGAGAGGTGGTGGTCGAACTTGCGGATGGGACCCTCGTAGCCCAGCATCTCGCGCATGGCGCGCTCGGGCTGCAGCGGGTCGAGCCAGGAGAGGTCGGCGGGCGCCGCGGCCGGGATGCCCGACCAGAGCTGGCGCGCCAGCTTCTTGACCGGCTGCTCGTAGTAGGCGAGGCAGTCGACGTCGGGCAGGCCGATCCCGCCCGCCTCCAGGCAGAAGCGCACCGCCGCGACCGGCAGCCGCGGATCGTGCTTGATGCGCGAGAAGCGCTCCTCGGCCGCCGCCGCCACCAGCTTGCCGTCCTGGAGCAGACAGCAGGCCGATTCATGGTAGAAGGCCGACAGGCCGAGGATGTTCATCGCTCTCCCTGCTGGTGGAGCCGTGCGGGCGGGTGAAGGATACCGGGGTCAGCTCTGACGCCGTGCGTACTTGAGGCTGCGGGTCGTACCGTCATAGTAGGCGATGTGCGGCCGGCCGGCGGCATCCAGGGCGAGCGAGCTGTAGAGCCCGACCTTGCCCTTGCTGTCGACGACCTCCTGCTGCCAGCCGCCACCGTCCTGATAGGCATACTTGAGGCGGCCCTTGGCGACGTCCCAGTAGCCGATGCGGGGCCGCCCCTGGGCGTCTAAGACGAGCGAGCTGTAGAAACCGACGTTGCCCTGCCCGTCGACCACCTCGCTGTGCCAGGCGGTGTCCTTGGAGGCGTACTTGAGCTTGCCCGCCGCGTAGTAGCTCAGGTGCGGATGGCCCTGGGCGTCCAGGGCGAGCGAGCAGTAGCGGCCGGCGTTGCCCGCCTCCACCTTCTCCGTGTGCCAGGCGCCGTCGAACCAGGCGTAGTTGAGATCGCCCAGCGGATAGTCGCGGTTGTAGGCGATCCGCGGCTTGCCGTCTTTGGTCAGGGCGATCGACACCGACTGGCCGCTGCAGGTCTTGGCGTCGACCATGGTGATCTGCCAGGCGTGGTCGAAGACCGCGTACTTCAAGTCGTCCGAGCAGGACTCACGGAAATCGCGGTAGGCGACGTGCGGCCGGCCCGCGCCGTCGACCGCCATGGCGTAGGAGGGGAAGCTCACGGCGTCGACCTTGGCGCTCTTCCAGCCCGCCTGCCAGCGCGCCAGGTCCATCTCGCCGGGCGTCAGCTTGCTGTAGGCGATCTGCGGCCGGCCCGTGCCGTCCAGGGCCATCGCCAGCGCCCCGCCGTGGTCGTCGACCGTCTCGAGGTGCCAGCCGCCGTCGAAGTGCGCGTACTTGAGCCGGTTGTTCAGCTGGTC
>DASQPA010000575.1:0-2795 GCA_035644215.1 Thermoanaerobaculia bacterium | reverse complement strand
TCTCCGCAGGTCGGGGACACTGAGATCTCGGCAGCGTTGGAGACGCCCCGACGGCGCGGTAACGGCAAGGATTTCGATAGCGCCTGGGGCGTCTCTACAGGAATTTCCGCCTGCGACCCGATTTTTTCACAGCCTCTCAGCCCAGCTCTTCGAGGATCTCGTCCAGCTCGTCCTGGGCGAGCGCCGCCTGGGGGAAATCGGAGGGGGTGAAGCCGCCGTACTCTTCCGATCCGGCATAGACGGCGAGCTCCTGCAGGGCCGCGAGACACCGCTTGGCCAACCGCTCGATGGCCTCCCGCCGGTGGGACCGCTCGCCGTAGTGCCAGTCGAGCCGCAGAGACCCGAGAGTGAGCCGGGCCTCGACCTCCAGCCGGGCCCCGAGCCCGGCGGGTCGCGCCACGGGCAGCGACTCGGCCCGCCAGACCGGCCCGCCTTCTGCCCGCGCTTCGATCGCCGGGTGCACGATGAGGCCGATCTCCTCCCGCGCCCCACCAGGATCCACGGCCGGCGCCCGGCGGATGGCCTCCTTGGCCCGCTTCAATACCGCGGCGGGATCGACCGCCGGGGTGACGACCACCGTTCGGGGCGCGGCGAAGCAGCCGACCCGCCGTTCTCCGCCGTCCGCGGGCCCGACCGCTAGCGGGATGCCTTCGAGGACGACGGTGAAGCGCGAGTCGCCGAGGAAAGCGGCCTGGGCCGAGAGCAGGGCGGCGAGCAGGATCTCCTCCAGGGTATTGCCGAACAGCCGGGGCACCACCGTGATCAGCTGCGCTGTGGTCTCGGCATCCAGCTCGACACGGAAGGAGCGGGGAGAGGTTTCTCCCCACGCGATCTCCACAGAAGGCTCTCGGTAGATGGAAGGCCCCCCTCCTGACCTCCCCCCTGACCCAACCGCCGCCCTCCCAGGGGGGAGGGAACCCGCCGCACAGAGACGCGCCAGGTCGTCGAGCAGGAGCGGCCAGGAGGGGCCGTCCACGGCCAGCGGATGAGCGACGAGCAGGAGGCGGTCCGGTCCGTCGCCTTCGGCCTGGAGCAGGGTGCCGCGGAGCAGGGGGCCGTGGGCCGCGTCGAGGTGGGTTCGCACCTCCTCGACGAGCGCCGCAAGAGCGGCCGGCGAGGCCGGGAGGGAATCAAGATCGAGCGGGGCCTGGCCGGGACCGGGCGGCACGATCGAGGGCCGGAAGCCGCCGGGCGTGGGCGCGAAGCGCAGGCGCAGGCTTTCGTGCCGGGCGGCGAGCGTCGCCAGGGCCTCCTCCAGCGCTCCGGCCAGAACGCCAGGAGGAAGCTCGACGAGCAGGCCGTCTCCCGGCCAGCCGGGCTCCGCCGCCCCAGCCGCGAGGAGGAGCGCCTGGGCCGGATTCGGTGCGAGCTCGGCCGCCGCTCTCTTCGCGGCCGCCGCCTCCGCCCCCTCCAGGCTCGCGGCCAGGGCGGCGAGCGTCTGATGCCGGAATATCTGCTGCGGGGCGATCCGGAGACCGCGCTCGCGGCCGCGCGCCACCACCTGGAGAGTGCGGATCGAATCTCCCCCGATGGCGAAGAAATTGTCCTCGATCCCCACCCGCGGCAGGCGCAGCACCTCGGCGCAGACCTGGGCGAGGACCTCTTCGAGGGGGGTCCGCGGCGCCACGTAGGCCGACTCGCGGCGCTCGGGATCGGGGGCGGGGAGGGCGCGGCGATCGACCTTGCCGTTGGCGGTTTGCGGCAGGGTGGGGAGGAGGACCCAGGCGGTGGGGACCATGTAGTCCGGGAGACGCTCCTGAAGGGCGCCGCGGAGCGCCGCCACGGAGAGGTCCTCCGGGGCGACGTAGGCCACCAGGCGGAGCTCGCCGGGGCCGTCGGCGCGCGCCACCACGGCCGCCGCGGTCACCCCGGGGCAGGCGAAGAGGACGGCTTCGATCTCCCCCAGCTCGATGCGGAAGCCGCGCAGCTTGACCTGGTGGTCCTGCCGGCCGAGGAACTCGATCGCGCCGTCCGGCCGATGGCGGGCGAGGTCGCCGGTGCGGTAGAGGCGGGCTCCCGGCTCGCCGGTGACCGCCGCGAAGGGATCGGGGAGGAAGCGCTCCGCGGTGAGGTCCGGCCGCCCGCGGTAGCCGCGGGCCACCCCGGCGCCGCCGATCCACAGCTCGCCGGCCACTCCGATGGGGACCGGCGAGAGGGATACATCACAGAGATGGATCTGGGTATTGTCGATCGGCCGGCCGATCGAGGCCGCCTCCCCAGGCGTTGCGATGGGGCGGGTCGCGGACCAGACCGTGGTCTCGGTCGGGCCGTAGAGGTTCCACAGCGCTCCGGCGCGCCCGAGGAGCCGGCCGGCGAGACCGGCGGGGAGCGCCTCTCCTCCCGAAAGGGTGCGGAGGTGCGCACCGCGCCAGCCGGCCTCGACGAGGAGCTGCTAGGTCGAGGGGGTCGCCTGGAGGACCGTGGCGCCCGCGCGTTCGAGCTCTCCTCGCAGCAGCTCGCCGTCCACCGCCGTGCCGCGGTCGACGAGGACGACCTGGGCTCCGGCGAGGAGCGGCAGGAAGATCTCCAGAGCCGCGATGTCGAAGGCGATCGTCGTCACCGAGAGGAGGACGTCCGCGCTCGTCAGGCCCGGCTGCCGGCGCATCGAGGCGAGGAAATTCGCCAGCGACGCGTGGGAGACCTGCACCCCCTTGGGGCGGCCGGTCGATCCCGAGGTGTAGAGGACGTAGGCCAGGTGAGCCGGCGCGGCCCGGGGAAGGGGAGGGAGCCGCCGAGGGGCTCCGGGCTCATCGACGAGCAGGTGCGGCATCTCGCCGGCAGGGGCCTGGGAGGCC
>DASQPA010000574.1:0-30736 GCA_035644215.1 Thermoanaerobaculia bacterium | reverse complement strand
TCTCCGCAGGTCGGGGACACTGAGATCTCGGCAGCGTTGGAGACGCCCCGACGGCGCGGTAACGGCAAGGATTTCGATAGCGCCTGGGGCGTCTCTACAGGAATTTCCGCCTGCGACCCGATTTTTTCACAGCCTCTCAGCGCTCCGCAGCACCGCGGGATGGTTCCGCTTTCCTGCACTTGAATGAGAGATACCGGCCACAAGTCGCCACACGCCCAGCCTCTGCACCTTCTCACGCTCCCCGGTTGCCGGGACACAATACTTTGCGGAAAGTCGGCGCGGACCGAACCTTTTTACGGTCGCTGTGCCGGAGAGCCGAAAAGAAAACGGAAAGCGTCCGCTCTTTCCTGTCCGAACGTGCGGAAGGTGGCTTCTTTCGCGAATTGACGCTCGCTCCATGGATTCCTACCATGGGCGTCGATGGCACCCCGCAAACAGACCAAGAAGCCGGTAGCACGATCTGCCGACCCGCTAAGCCCCTTCTTGGGAGCGATGTTCTTGCGCGTCAGACGGGATGCTGGCATGAAGCAAGAGGTCGTCGCGAGAAAAGCTGGCTTGAGCGACGCAACCTTGAGAAAGATTGAAACCGGGCTGGGCCCGCTGAATAATGGTGATATCGAGTCGATCTGCAAGGCGTTGGAGTTGAACAGTGATGCGGCCGTGCTGGAGGCCAGCACCGCCTTGAGGTATTCCTTGTTGGAAAAGCTCGGGAGGGATCCGGAGCTGTCCATTTATGATCAGCAGGACAAAATCAGGGACGCCGCCAGAACACGCCACGAAGCGGAGCTGAAAGAGTTGGAGGCCAAGCTTTCTTGGGAACGCTTTCTGTACCTCAAGCAGAGGAAGTTCGTGAACCGGGAGTGAAGGCCGGGGTGGCAGTCGCCCCCATAGTGCGCCGCGTCTCCCCGCAGGAAGACAAGCGAGAGGCCTAAAGCAATGCGAGGAATTCGTCCACGGTCAGTCCCGCGCTCCGGATCAGTGCTCGCAGCGTTCCGACTGACAGTTCCTTATGCTGGGGGATCGAGAGGTTGACGCGAACGCCAGGCTTGATCAGGACCAGATGACTACCGACCTGACCGATGGCTTCCCATCCAGCTCGCCGGAAGGCTTTGGCGGCCTCTTTCCCGGAGATGTTCCCCAGCTTACCCACGCGCTAGACGGCAACCATCAACGGTGGAACCCCTTCGCGCTGAGGCAGAGCGGCAACGGCCTTCTGGTCTTCTGCCCACAGCCAGGCCGTGATCGCCTCGCGGATGTTCTCGAGAGCTTCTTTCTCGTCTTTGCCTTGGGAGACGCAACCGGGAAGTGCGAGGCACTCGGCGACGATCCAGCCGTCTTCAGCCGGTTCAAGAGTCACGTGGAAAATCATGCTCGTAGTATAACCCCTCGGAGTCTCGGGGGGTGCTGGTCGGAGTGCGCCTCTATCGTTCACTTCCGCAGCAAACTCTCCAACTCCTCTGGCCGTGCCGAGCGCATCCTTGCCTCCTCGGGGTCGACCTTTCCTTCCTTGACCAGGGTGGCGAGCGACTCCTCGAAGGAGAGCATCCCCTGGTTCTTGCCTAAGGTGACCTCGTTGTAGAGCTTCTGGAGGTGCTGGCTGCGGATGTGGTGGCGCACCGGGTAGGTGGCCAGCAGCAGCTCCACGGCGGGGATGCGGCCGGGGACATCGGTGCGGGGGAGGAGCTGCTGGAAGACGATGGCGTGGAGCGAGAGGGCGAGCTGCTGGCGGATCTGCGACTGCCGGCCGGTGGGGAAGACGTCGACGATGCGGTGGACGGCCTGGACTACGTCGCTGGTGTGGAGGGTCGAGAGGATGAGATGGCCGGTCTCGGCCGCGGTCAGGGCCGTGGCCACCGTCTCCAGGTCGCGCATCTCCCCCACCAGGATGACGTCGGGGTCCTGGCGCAGCGAGGCGCGGAGGGCGGCGGGGAAGGAGGGGGCGTCCAAGCCGATCTCCACCTGCTCGATGATCGAGCGCTGGTTGGTGTGCTCGTACTCGACCGGGTCCTCAATGGTAATGATGTGGGTGGCGCGGCTCTGGTTGATCTCCCCGACGAGCGCGGCCAGGGTCGAGGACTTGCCCGAGCCGGTGGGGCCGCAGATGAGGACCAGGCCGTGGGCCTGCTGGACGAGCCGGGAGAAGCTCTTCGGCAGGTTGAGCTTCTGGAGGGTCGGGATCTCGCGCGGCAGGGCGCGCACCGCCGCGGCCAGCCGGCCGCGCTGGCGGTGGAGGTTGACCCGGAAGCGCCAGCCGCCGGAGTCGGAGCTGGCGCCCAGGCGCAGGGAGAAGTCGGCCGAGCCTTCCTCGTCGAGCTGCTTCCTGGCCCGCGCCCCCTGGTAGGGAGCGAGCATCTGCCGCAGGTCCTCTTCCTCCAGCGGTTCCAGATCGGTCGCCACCAGCCGGCCGTCCAGGCGGAGGACCGGGGAGAGGCCGGTCAGGAGGAGCAGGTCGCTCGCCCCGCGCCGGGTCACCTCGGAAAGCAGGCGGGCGAACGGCTCGCCGGGGTCCACCTCGACCAGCCGCCGCTCGGGGGCGGCGGCCGGGGGTGGGGTGAGGAGAAGGTCGTCCGCCGGCAGGTGCTCCACCGGGGGCTCTCCCCCGGCGGTACCCTGGCCGCCACGGTTCAGCTCGCCGATCAACTGGTCCAGCTCGGGGTCGCGCAGGAGGTCGCTCATCGACCTGGATTGTACGGGCGGGAGGCGGTCCGCGTCGCGCTTGTGAAAGCTTGCACAAGCTTCCGGGAGTCTGGTAGACTGCGCGCACCGTGGGAGAGGGGTACGCCGCGGGGTCGTAGGGACCCGAGACGTGTACAGCCTGGCGGCGGAGTCCGGCCCACGGTCAGCCGCGATGCCTGAGCTCCAGAAGAAGCCTGCTACCGGGACCCGCTTGCTGGGCATGGGCTTCGAGTTCGCCGCCGCGGTGGCCGGGTTCACTCTGTTGGGGTACTGGTTCGATCGTCACTATGGACACTCTCCCTGGGGCGTCCTCATCGGGGTGGCCCTGGGGTTGATCGGTGGGATGTACAACCTGATTCGCGAGTCGCTCGCCGCCTCCAAGGAAGCCGGGAGCGGGACCCCGACATCGACCGGCGACCGCAAGCGATGACCGGCCCCCGCCCGCGGACTGTAGAGTACCTGCGGTTCCTGGCGTGGACGTCAGCCATCGCGGCGCTCATCGCCCTGCTCGGCTACCTGCCGACGAAACGGTGGGGCGGCGAAGGTGCGGTTCGCGCCATGCTGGCGGGCTGCGGGGTGGCGGCGGTAGCCTCAGGGCTGGGCGGAATCCCCGTGACGCTGTTCTCCGGCGCAGGGGGCACGACGGGAGCGCTGGCCGGGATGGCCCTGCGGTTCGGAGCCGCTCTGGTGCTGACCTTGGCCGCCGCTCTCTCGGGCGAGCTCGAGCGCGGTCCGCTCCTCTTCTGGGTGGGGTTGAGCTACATGGTCCTCTTGGTGGTGGATACGCGTTTTGCGCTCGGGAGCCTTGGAAGGGTCAAACAGGAGAAGTGATGCTGCCCGCTTTCGCACTGATCGCCGCCGAAAACCCGCTGGAGCACATCGTCCAGCATCCGCTGGTCACCCGACCATCGCCCCTCAAAGGGATCCTCGGGAAGGCGCTCTCCCAGGAGGGGGTGATCACCCTGCTCTCTGACCAGATCGTCATGATGATCCTGGCCGGGCTGCTCCTCATCCTCTTCGTGCCGATCCTGGCGCGGCGGCGACGGGGGGCGGACGTCGTCGGCCGCCACGTGCCGGCCGGCTTCGCCAACTTCCTGGAGGCGACCTGCGAGTACTTGCGGAAGGAGGTCGCCGAGCCGGCCCTGGGCGAACACTCCGACCGTTTCGTCAAGTACATCTGGAGCGTCTTCTTCTTCATCCTGACGGTCAACCTCCTGGGCCTTCTGCCGGTGCCGGCGCTCTCGAAGCTGGCCGGCACGCACATCGGCGGCACGGCGACCGGGAACGTCTTCGTCACCGGGACTCTGGCCGTCATGACCATGTTCATGATGGTGTTCAACGGCCTCCGGTTGGGCGGTAAGCACTACCTGGCTCACTTCGTCCCCGGACCGCTGTGGCTCTCGCCGCTGTTCGTGATCGTCGAGATCGTGGGCCTCGTCGCCCGCATCTTCGCCCTCGCCATCCGGCTCTTCTCCAACATGATTGCCGGCCACATCCTGCTCGCCGTGCTCTTGAGCTTCATCTTCGCCGCCAGCGCGGCGATGGGGGTCGCCGGCGGGATCGGGGTGGCCGTGCCGGTCGTCCTGGCCTCGGTCGCGATCATGATGCTCGAGATCTTCGTCGCCTTCCTGCAGGCGTTCATCTTCACCTTCCTGACGGCGCTCTTCCTGGGCGCCTCGGTAAACGTCCATCACGCCGCCGACCACGACGACATAGAGGCGCACGCGCACGCGGCGGCGCACGGCAAAAGGACGCAGCCGGTGCACTAGCTCAAAACTCGATTCGCCATGCCCGGACATGCGCGGGGCACGCGGGCCGTAAGGCGTGACTGCGATGGCGAACAGCAAGCGGCGGCCGGCCCCGCACGGCCGCCAAATGGAGCGAAAGGACCTTGACGATGGATAAGACGCTTGCAGGGAAACGTTATTCGAAGTTCGCGCTGATCATGATCGTGGCCGGGATGTTCCTGATGTTCCTCTCCGTCGCCCCAGCCCACGCCCAGGCGGGCGTCGGCACCGAGGCGGCCAAGGGCGGCACGGTCACCTTCCTCACCACCGACGGCGCCCGGAAGCTCGGCGGCGCCATCGGCGCCGGCCTCGCCATCATGGGCGGCGGCGCGGGCATCGGCCGGATCGGCGGCAGCGCCGTCGAGTCGATGGCACGGCAGCCCGAGGCGGCCGGTCAGATCTCGACGGCCATGATCATCACCGCCGCCATGATCGAGGGCGCCACCCTGTTCGGGGTCGTCGTCGGTCTCATGGCGGTCCTCTAAATCGCTCTTGCGGCCGGCCCTCGCCCCGCGGGCGGGGCCGGCCGGTTGGGAACGGATGAGAACGATGGGCACGATGCGCACGATGCGAACACTGCGAAAGACGACGATCGGACTCCTGACGCTGACCTTGGGGGCGGCCGCCCTGCCGGCGCTCGCTGCGGAAGAGGCCGGCGGGGCCATCACCCCCTTTGCCGGCGACATCGGCAACGCCCTGTGGACCCTGGTGATCTTCGGGCTGGTGCTCTTCGTCCTCGGCAAGTTCGCCTGGGGACCGATCCTGAAGGCGCTCCAGTCGCGCGAGGACTTCATCCGCGAGTCGCTGGAGAAGGCGCAGACCGACCGCCAGGAGGCCGAGGCACGCCTGAAGGAGTACCTGGACAAGATCAACAACGCGCGGGCCGAGGCGACCGCCATCGTCGACGAGGGCCGGCGCGACGCCGAGGCGGTCAAGCACCGCATCGAAGCGGACGCGCGGGCCGAGGCCGAGAAGGCCGTGGCGCGCGGCAAGCACGAGATCGACCTCGCCACGCAGACCGCGGTCAAGGAGCTCTACGCCACTTCGGCGAAGCTCGCGACCGAGCTCGCCGGCCGCATCCTCTCGCGGGAGATCAAGCCGCAGGATCATGAGCGGCTGATCGCCCAGGCGATCGACGAGCTCTCCCGGCAGCGGCCGCAGCACGGCACCGCAGACACCACGGGACTCCACTAACCATGGCGAGCCTCGACGACAAGCATCTGGCGGTGGCGCGGATCTACAGCCTGGCCATCCTCGACCTGGCGGAACGGCAGGGCATCGCCGACGCCGTGGGCGAGGACCTCCAGGAGCTGGCCCGCTACGTCGCCCAGAACCACGAGTTCGCCGACTTCCTGGGGAGCCCGCTGATCGACGCCGCGGAGCGCCAGGCGGCGATCGAGAAGATCCTCCGCGGCCGGGTGAGCGACCTCCTGGTCGACGCCCTCCAGGTGGTCAACCGGAAGGAGCGGATGATCCTCGTGCCGGCGATCGCCGAGACCTACCGCCAGGAGCTGCGCGACCGGCGCGGCCGGGTGGACGTCTTCGTCAAGACCCCGGTCGAGCTGCCCGCCGGCCTGCGCGACAAGCTGCGCCAGGCCGTCGTCCACTTCACCGGCAAGCAGCCCGAGCTGGTCGAGAAGGTCGATCCGAAGCTCCTGGGCGGCATGGTGGTGCAGATCGGCGACGACAAGATCGACGCCTCCGTCTTTTCCCAGCTCAAAACTTTGAGCGAGGCCCTGTTGCAGCGCGCCTCGCAGGAAATCGTTCGCGGCACCCCGTACGCCGGGGAGTAGCCGGTCATCGAGATACAGCGTCGAGAGAATGGATCGAGGGAAACTATGAGATTCAAAGTCGACGAGATCACTTCGGTCATCACGGAGGAGATCCGCCAGTTCCGGAGCACGGTCGACCTCGCGCAGGTCGGCAAGGTCCTTGAGGTGGGCGACGGCATCGCCCGGATCTACGGCCTCTCGAACGCCATGGCCGGCGAGCAGGTGACCTTCGCCAACGGCGCCGCCGGGCAGGTCTTCAACCTGGAGGAAAACTCGGTGGGCGTCGTCATCCTGGGCGACTACCTGGGGATCCGCGAGGGCGACGAGGTCCGCCGCACCGGCGAGCTCCTCTCCGTGCCCTGCGGCCCGGCGCTGATCGGCCGCGTCGTCGATCCGCTCGGCCGTCCGCTCGACGGCAAGGGGGTGATCGAGACCCCGCACCGCCGGCCGCTCGAATGGAAGGCTCCCGGCATCGCCGAGCGCCAGCCGGTCACCGAGCCGCTCTTGACCGGGATCAAGGCGATCGACAGCATGATCCCCATCGGCCGCGGCCAGCGCGAGCTGATCATCGGCGACCGGAAGACCGGCAAGACGGCGATCGCGATCGACACCATCTTGAACCAGAAGGGCGGCGACGTCATCTGCGTCTACGTCGCCATCGGCCAGAAGGAGTCGACGGTGGCCGGCCTGGTCGAGCGCCTGCGCTCGGCCGGCGCGCTCGACTACACGATCGTCATCTCGGCCGGCTCCTCCGACCCCTCGCCGCTCCAGTACATCGCTCCCTACTCGGGCGCGGCGATGGCCGAGTACTTCCTGTACTCGGAGGGCAAGGCCACGCTCTGCGTCTACGACGACCTGTCGAAGCAGGCGCAGTCCTACCGCCAGCTGTCGCTCCTCCTGCGCCGGCCGCCGGGCCGCGAGGCGTATCCCGGCGACGTCTTCTATCTCCACTCGCGGCTCCTGGAGCGCAGCGTCAAGATGCGCGACGAGTACGCGGTGGTGCCCAAGGACACCGCGGCCGACAGCCGTGAGCGCAAGGGCGCGGTGAAGCACCCGCAGAGCCTGGCGGCCCCCGAGGACGTGCGGCCGGACGACGCCTTCGGCCTCTACCATCGGCCGCACGGCAAGAAGAAGGCCGAGGCCTTCCTCGCCTCGCTGCCCGACCAGGACAAGTACCGGGTCCACCGCTTTCCGGACAGCGGCGGCTCGATGACGGCGCTGCCGGTGATCGAGACGCTCGAAGGCGAGGTCTCGGCCTACATCCCGACCAACGTGATTTCGATCACCGACGGCCAGATCTACCTGGAGCCCGACCTCTTCTTCGCCGGCGTTCGGCCGGCGGTCAACGTCGGCATCAGCGTCTCGCGGGTGGGCGGCAACGCGCAGCGCAAGGCAATGAAAAAGATCTCCGGATCGCTCCGTCTCGACCTCGCGGCCTTCCGCGACCTCGAAGCCTTCGCCCAGCTCGGCACCGAGCTCGACCCGGCCACCCAGCGCCAGCTCGACCGCGGCCTCCGCATGGTCGAGCTGCTGAAGCAGCCGCAGTATCAGCCCTACCCGTTCACCGACGAGGTGCTGTCGATCTTCACCGGCACCGGCGGTTTCCTGGACGACCTGCCGGCCAACCAGGTGGCGAAGTTCGAGCTGGCGCTTCTGAAGCACTTCCGCGACGAGCACCCGGAGATCGTCAAGGAGCTGGCCGACAAGGGCGAGCTGCCGGACGCGCTCGCCGACCGCATCCGCCAGGTCATCCGCGACTTCAAGCCGCACTGGCAGGGCAAGGCGCAGTAGGCAGGGAAGGGAATCGCCATGGCCAACCGGAGAGTCCTCGTCAAGCGGCGCAAATCGGTGCGCAACATCAAGAAGATCACGCGCACCATGCAGCTGATCGCCACCGCCCGTTTCCAGGCGGCGTTCAACCGCGCCGTGGCGACCAAGCCCTACGCCGAGAAGCTCGCCGAGCTGGTGGCGGACCTGTCGCGGGCAGCGGCGAACGTCGAGCACCCGCTCTTGAAGACCCACGACGAGGTGCCGCGCTCGGCGCTGGTCGTCCTGACCGCTTCGCGTGGTCTGGCCGGCGGCTACAACGCCAACGTTCTCCGCGAGGGCATCCGCCACCTGGAGGCCGAGGAAGGGCGGGGCGTCGACGTGCGGGTCACCATGGTGGGCAAGAAGGGCATCAGCTATTTCAAGTTCCTCCGCCGCGAGGTCGACGAGCCGCGCACCGACATCGGCGAGAAGCCGCGTTTCGAGCAGGTCGAGCCGCTCGCCAACGAGCTGATGGATCGCTTCACCCGCGGCGAGATCGCCTCGGCGCACGTCGCCTACATGCGCTTCCTCTCGGCCGGCCAGCAGCGGCCCGAGGTGGTGCAGCTGCTGCCCTTGGTGGGCGCCAATACCGCCGGCAGGAAGGAAGAGGGCGAGGCGGCCGCCACCCCCGGCAACGCGATCGAATACGAGTTCTCGCCCTCGCCCAAGGAGCTGCTCGACGAGCTGCTCCCGGCGGTGGTGCGGGTGCGTCTCTTCCAGGCTTTCACCGACGCCGCCGTTTCCGAGCAGGTGGCGCGCATGGTCGCCATGAAGGCGGCGACCGATGCCGCCGGCGACATGATCAAGGCCCTGACGCGGGAGTACAACCGCGCGCGGCAAACCCAGATCACCATGGAGCTCCTGGACATCGTGGGCGGGGCCAACGCCCTCTCCTGATCTCCGGAGCCTTACGACAGGAAGCATCCTATGGCAACCGAAAGCGGCAACTACGGCACCGTCACTCAGGTCATCGGCTCGACCCTCGACGCGCATTTCGCCGAGGATCGCCTGCCGTCCATCTACAACGCCCTGCAGATCGAGGTCGAGAACCTGGTCGAGGGCGAGAAGGTCAAGGACACGCTCTGGTGCGAGGTGGCGCAGCACCTGGGCGGCGGGCAGGTCCGGGCGGTGGCCCTGGGCTCGACCGACGGCGTGCAGCGCGGCGTCCGCATCCTGGACACCGGCTCGGCCGTCACCGTGCCGGTCGGCGAGGTGACCCTGGGGCGCGTCTTCAACCTGGTGGGCGCGCCGATCGACGGCCTCGGCCCGGTCGACGCCAAGGAGCGCCGGCCGATCCATCACGAGCCGCCGGAGTTCGACGAGCTGTCGTCGAAAACCGAGCTGTTCGAGACCGGAATCAAAGTCATCGACCTGCTCTGCCCGCTGGTCCGCGGCGGCAAGGCCGGCCTCTTCGGCGGCGCCGGAGTGGGCAAGACGGTCATCATCCAGGAGCTGATCGCCCGCCTCGCCCGCTTCCACAGCGGCTACTCCTGCTTCGCCGGCGTCGGCGAGCGGACCCGCGAGGGCAACGACCTCTGGCTCGAAATGCAGGAGGCGCGGATCGGCGATACCGGCAAGCGCGTCATCGACCAGACCGTCATGGTCTTCGGCCAGATGAACGAGCCCCCCGGCGCGCGCCTGCGGGTCGCCCTCTCGGCGCTCACCATGGCCGAGTACTTCCGCGACCAGACGGGCGTCGACACGCTCCTCTTCATCGACAACATCTTCCGCTTCTCGCAGGCGGGCTCCGAGGTGTCGGCGCTCCTCGGCCGCATGCCGTCGGCGGTCGGCTACCAGCCGACGCTCGGCACCGAGATGGGCGAGCTCCAGGAGCGCATCACCTCGACCACCCGCGGCGCCGTCACCTCGATCCAGGCGATCTACGTGCCGGCCGACGACTACACCGACCCGGCGCCGGCCACCGCCTTCACCCACCTGGACAGCACGGTCAACCTGGAGCGGAGCATCTCCGAGAAGGGGATCTACCCCGCGGTCGATCCGCTCGCCTCCTCCTCCCGCATCATCTCGCCCGAGTACATCGGCGAGGACCACTACCGGGTGGCCCGGCGAGTGCAGCAGATCCTCCAGCGCTTCCGGGACCTCCAGGACATCATCGCCATCCTGGGCGTCGACGAGCTGTCGGAAGAGGACAAGGTGACCGTGCGGCGGGCGCGGAAAATCGAGCGCTTCTTCTCCCAGGCCTTCTACGTCGCCGAGCAGTTCACCGGCTTTCCCGGCGTCTACACGCCGCTCAAGGACACCATCCGCTCGTTCGCCGAGCTCTGCGACGGCAAGTGGGACCACCTGCCGGACCAGGCGTTCATGTACGTCGGCAACATCGAGGATGCGGCCGCGCGGGCGGAGAAGCTGGCGAAGGAGTAGAGGCGGATGGCCAAGGGCGACACTTTCCACGTGAGCGTCATCACCCCCGAACGGGCGGTGCTCGAAGCCGACGCGACCTTCGTGGCCTTCCCGGCCCACGACGGCGAGGTCGGCATCCTGCCGGGCCGGGCACCGCTCCTCTTCAAGATGGGCATCGGCCTCCTGCGGGTGGAGAAGCCAGCCGCCGACGGCGGCGAGGAGCGGTTCTTCGTCGACGGCGGCTTCGCCCAGATGGTCGAGAACCGGCTGACTCTCCTGACCGAGCAGGCCAAGCGCCTGTCGGAGATCGACCGCGCCGCGGCGCAGCGCGCTTTCGCCGCGGCGCACGAGTTGCCGGCGGACACCGAGGCCGCCTTCGCCGCCCGCCAGCGTGCCCTGGACCGGGCGCGAATCCAGCTGCACCTGACCGGCGGCGCCTCCGTATAAGGGAGGGATGTCCGAGTACGATCCGCTCTTCGCCGGCTCCGGCAACGCCCCTTCCGAGGACGACCTGGAGCCGGTGCGCGAGCGCTTCGCCGCCGCCAGCCGCCCCTATCTCCACTCCCCCTGGTCCTGGCTCGCCTGGGCCATCCTGCTTCCGGCCGCGGCGTTCTTCACGCCGTGGGTGGTGCGCCGCGGCGGCCCGGCCGGCGTTCTCTTCATCTGGTCGCTGACCATCCTGGCCGGAGGAGTGGTCGAGGTGGCCGCGATCACCCGCGCCGGCAAGAAGATGTCGCGCACCCCCCTCGCCGGCTGGGTGCTCCGCCTCCAGGGCAATCTCTCCTTCATCGCCCTCGCCCTCTCGGCCCTCCTCCTCTGGCTGGACGCCGCCTGGGCCCTCCCCGGCATCTGGCTCCTCCTCCTCGGCCACTCCTTCTACATGTTGGGCGGCCTCGCCTTCCCGCCCTTCCGCACCTGCGGCCTCATCTTCCAGGTCGGCGGCGCAGCCGCGCTCTGGCCAGGCCTCTCGCCGCTGGCGATCTTCGCCCTCACCACGGCGGTGGGGAACGGGTGGATGGCGTGGGGGATCTGGCGGGAGAGAGATCGGGTGCGATAGTTCCTGATCTCATCCCACTCCATGAGGGAAGACAGGGCAATGAAGCCCCCAACCTCTCAAGGAGTGAGACCACCATGGCCACGATCACCCTGCAGTCGCTCAAGTGCATCAAGAAGACCGACGACGCCGGCAACAACGACGAGATCTACCTCAAGCTGAAGACCGACGGCCTCGAGGGGAAGCTGCCCAGCGACAAGGACTACTGGGAGATGAGCAACGGCGATACCCAGAACATCGGCCGCACCTATGACTTCCGGGAGGAATTCACGGTCACGGAGATGGAGAGCGACACCGGATCGGACGACGTGGTCGGCGAGTACACCTTCGTAGTCCAGATCCAGCCGGCGGGCTCGCCGCTGGTGTTCACCGGCCACAAGGGCCAGTACGAGCTGTTCTTCAACTACACGGCGTAGGCCGACCGAAGCGGCGGTGCGCCAGCCCCCGGCGCACCGCCGCCGCGGATCAAGGCCAGAGTCCGCAGAGATAAGCCGTCTCCCGGGACTTTGGGCCATCGCAAGCAGATATGGCGCAGCTCCCGAGACAATGGGCCAGCGTAAGCGGATACGGGCCGTCTCCCGGGACTTTGGGCCATCGTAAGCGGATATGGGCCGTCTCCCGGGACTTTGGGCCAGCGTAAGCAGATACGGCCCGTCTCCCGGGACTTTGGGCCAACGTAAGCAGATACAGCCCGTATCCAGGGACTCTGGCTCAGCGTAAGCAGATACAGCCCGTCTCCAGAGATGACGGCCTGTCGAACAAGCGCAAGCTCGTTGTCGCCAAAATGTGCCCAGAATGGGCTATCCCTCCTTATGCGCGAGGCTGAACCGCTCCTCGACCGCCAGCGGGAAGAAGAAAGGAAGGGCAACCAAGCGCGTGTCGCCCCCCTCCTGGCCTCCCCCCTGATCCAACCGCCGCCCTCCCAGGGGGGAGGGACCCACCGCCCGGTCCGCTCGGAGCCAAAGTTAGCGCCTATGGGAGGAATCCCCCGCCCAGGACGTTCACCGGTACGTTAGCGTCTATGGGGGCTGGGGTGAGGGTCTCACCCGCGCAGGTGATCCAGAAACCCTTCGACCAGGGTCGCCCGCAGGCGGGCGAGCCGCTCGGGCCGGGAAGCCGCTTTCTGCGCCTCGGCGATGAGGACGTGCGGGAGAGCCTCTTCCTCTATATAGCGCTCGTGGCGCTCGATCCCCTGGAAGACGGGGAGCTCGCTCTCCCCCCAGCGGCACCAGCGCGGCGCGCCGAACCCGCAGGCGAGGAGGGCCTCGCCGAGCATCTCGCGGTTCCACAGGAAGCGGTGCTCCCAGCCGTAGAAGGCGCGGTTCAGGGTGAGGGCGGCCTGGCGCTTGCCCTCCGGATCGGCGTCCAGCCGGTAGTGGGTGCTCCACACCCAGTCGAGGTTGGGGGTCGACAGGCGGAGCCAGCCGCCATCTCCCAGCACCCGGTGCGCCTCCAGGAGGAAGCCGAGCGCCGCGTCGACCGGCAGGTGCTCCAGGAAGTGCTCGGCGTAGACCGCCTCCACCCCCGAGTAGTCGAGCCCCTGGGTCACGTCGGCGATGACGTCCACCCCGGGGATGGCCTGCATGTCGATGTTGATCCAGCCGTCCAAACGCTCCCGGCCGGCCCCCAGGTGCAGCCGGTTCGGGGTCGGGAGACGGGGGGAAACGGCGCTCGGGCCGTTGGCTCGGATCTTGCGATTCATCGATTGGACGGAAGCAAAAGGGTCAAAGTGCTTGAGGCGGCGAGACTTTACCGATAACCTTTCCGCCGGGCAGTTTAACGTGAAGCACGCTTGTGGAGGAGTGGGATGTTCCGGATCGAAGAGATCGTCGCGCGTGAAATCCTGGATTCCCGGGGGAACCCCACCCTGGAAGTGGACGTCGTGCTGGATGGCGGAGAGTGGGGCCGGGCGGCGGTGCCCTCGGGCGCCTCGACCGGCAAACGGGAGGCCCGGGAGCTGCGCGACGGCGGCAAGCGCTACAACGGCAAGGGGGTGACCAAGGCCGTCGCCAACGTCGAGGACGAGATCGCCCCGCGCCTCCTCGGCATGGACATCCGCGAGCAGGCGCTCATCGACCGCGTCCTCATCGAGCTCGACGGCACCCCCGACAAGAGCCGGCTGGGCGCCAACGCCGTCGTCGGCGCCTCGCTCGCCATCTCCCGCGCGGCGGCCAAGGCGACCAACCTGCCGCCCTACATCTATTTGGGTGGGCCGGGCGCCACGGTGCTGCCGGTGCCGCTCCTGAACGTCCTGAACGGCGGCGCCCACGCCGACAACTCGGTCGACGTCCAGGAGTTCATGCTGGCGCCGATCGGTTTCGACAGCTTCTCCGAGGCCCTGCGCGCCGGGATCGAGGTCTACCACACCCTGAAGGGGGTGCTCAAAGACCGCGGCAAGACCACGGCGGTGGGCGACGAGGGGGGCTTCGCGCCCGACCTCGCCCACAACCGCGACGCCCTGGACCTCCTCCTCCTGGCCATCGAGAAGGCCGGCTACAAGCCCGGCCGGCAGATCGCCCTCGCGGTGGACGTGGCGGCGAGCGAGCTGGTCGAGAAGCGCCGGGGCAAGAAGGTCACCTACGCCCTGGCCGGCGAGGGCAAGCAGGGGATGTCGAGCTCCGACCTCATCGGGATCTACCGCGAGTGGCTCGGCGCCTACCCCCTGGTCTCGATCGAGGACGGCCTCGCCGAGGACGACTTCGAGGGCTGGAAGGAGCTGACGGTGGCGCTCGGCGACCGGGTGCAGCTGGTGGGCGACGACCTCTTCGTCACCAACCCCGAGATCCTCAAGCAGGGGATCGCGGACGGCCTCGCCAACGCCCTCCTGGTCAAGGTCAACCAGGTCGGCACGCTCTCCGAGACCCTGGCCGCCATCGAGATGGCCAAGGCGGCGGGCTACGCCAACGTCATCAGCCACCGCTCGGGGGAGACCGAGGACACCATCATCGCCGACCTGGCGGTCGCCACCCGCACCGGCCAGATCAAGACCGGCGCTCCCTGCCGCAGCGAACGGGTGGCCAAGTACAACCGTCTCCTGCGCATCGAGGAGGAGCTGGAGGGCGTCGCCTCGTACCCCGGGGCCGCCGCCTTCCGCCGTTTCCACCCGTGAGCGACCGCGAGGCTCCAGCCCGGCCGGACTCCCTGCGCTCGGTTTTGGGCGCGGCGGTCCTCTTCGCCCTGGTGCTCCTCGCCTTCGCCAGCGTCAAGAGCCATCGCGACCTGGTCGCGGCGCGCGACCGCGAGAAGCTGCTCAAGGCGTCGATCCACGACACCGAGCAGCGCATCGAGCGCCTGCACGGCCGTATCCGTCAGCTGCGCGGCGACCGCGACACCCTGGACCGGCTGGCCCGCGAGGAGCTGGGGCTGGTCCGGCCGGGGGACGTGGTGATCGTCCTGCCCGCCGAGCCGGCGGCGCCGCCCGCCGCCACCGCGACCCCGGCGGTCGCCGTGCTCCCCAAGGCGCCCGCCCCTGCCGCCCCTGCCGTCGGCATCCTCCCCGCGCAGGGGCCGGGCCGGGTTCACTAACCGTCTGATCCGGGGCACCACTGGACAAGCGAGCCCGATTTTTCCCTGGGAGCGCTGGCGTCCCCGCCGGCCGGCGTGCCCTCCTCGCCGCCTTCCTCCTCTTCGTCGCCCTGGCCCTCTTCGGCCAGCGCTACCACTGGGTCGAGGAGGCGGGAACGGCGGAGCGCGACGGCTATGTGGCCCAGGCCGAGCTGATCCTCCACGGCCAGCTGCCGCACGACCCCTACCGGCCGCTCCTCTACCCGCTGCTGACCGCCGGCCTCTCCCTCCTCGTCCGCGATCCGTTCCTCGCCGCCCGGCTGCTGTCGAATCTCGCCGCGGCCACCCTCGCCTGGCTCGCCTGGGCGACCGGTCGCCGGCTCGCCGGGCCGGTCGCCGGCGCCTGGGCCATGGCCCTCCTGGCGGTCAATCCCAATCTCTGGATTTTGGGCCAGCACGTCACCACCGACATGCTCTTCGCCGCCCTGGGCGCCGCGGCGCTCCTCGCCGGCCTCGTCTACCTGGAGAGCTCGGGCCGGCGTCCCGCCCTCGCCGCCGGCTTGACCGCCGGTCTGGCCTTCGGCCTCGCCGCCTTCACCCGCAGCAACGCCCTCTTTCTCCTCCCCGCCCTGCTTCTCGCGTGGTGGCTCGCTCCGGCCGCCGAGAATCCCGAACACCGCCGCCGCCTGGGTCACCTGGCGGCCGCGGCGGGGGTGGCGGTCCTCGTCCTCCTGCCCCACTGGGCTCTCCGCCAGGCCGCCTTCGGCAGCCCCTTCCACGACGAGAACTGGAAGAACCTCGCCTGGAAGCTCCACGGCTATCCCGACTGGTCCTACCTCGACCGGGTGCCCTACCGGGGCGCCTGGGAGGTGGTGAAGGAAGACCCCGCCGCCGTGGTGCGGGGCGGGGTGGCGGAGCTGGTGCGCTTCGGCGAGGGGGGGCTCGCCCAGCTCCTCGGGACCTGGGTCCACGTCCTGCTCTTCGTGGCCGGCGCCGCCTGGGCGCTGCGCCACCGGACCCGCCCGGCCGGCTGGCTGCTCTTCGCCGGCGCCAGCTTCCTCCTCGCCGCCGCCTTCTCCTTCTTCACCTGGGGCCGGCTGCTGTTGCTCCTCCTGCCGGCCTCCTATGCCCTGGCGTTTTCGCCCTGGGACGGCCGGTTCCGCTGGGTTTCGAGGTTCGCGACGGTCGTGGCGGCCGCGCTCGTCCTCCTCCTCGCCGTCAAGACGTTCGGTTTTCGCCTGCCGGCTTTCGTCGCCCGCCACCCCTACCGCGAGGTGGCGATTCTGGAGCGCCTGGAGAAAGGGCTCCCCCCCGGCACCCGCCTCGCCGGCACCTCCCCCTTCCTCGGTCGCTACCTTCACCACGACTACGTCGCCATCCCGGACGCCTTCGGCCGCGAGGTGAAGGAGCCCGGCCTCTACTACGCCAAGCTCGCGAGCGTGATCGGGGGGGCCGGAGTGGCCTACCTGGTGGTGGGGGAGGAGGACCTGCGCGACCGGCCGGCCTCGCTCCTCGGGGACCGGCCGCCGGTCGGCTGGCTGGTGCCGGTGCGGCGGGAGCAGAGGGTGGCGGTCTGGCGGGTGCGGCTCCCCTAGAAACGCGAAAGGCGCCCACCGGGATTGCTCCCGAGGGGCGCCGTCCTTAGGAGGTCGCGGAACGGTCGGCTAGGAGATCTTGACGACGTTCTTTGCCTGCAGGCCCTTGGGTCCTTCGACGACCTCGAACGAGACGCGGTCTCCCTCGTTCAGGGTGCGGAAGCCCTCGGCGACGATCGAGGCATGGTGGACGAAGACGTCCGCGCCACGCTCGCGCACGATGAATCCATAACCCTTGGTGTCATTGAACCACTTCACGGTACCTTGCTCGGTCATACTCTTGCTCCTTGCAACAGGTTGTTGGTATTCGCCGCTCCGCGCGGCCTTCCCGTCCCGCGATGCGGGGGCGGAAGATCGATCTCCTGCTCAAAAGCCATCGTGTCCTCGACGTTCATTTCTGGGCGCAGCCCGAACCTGGATGGGATTTCACCATCCTGGCGGGGTGCTGGTCATCCTTCTTCGGGACATGGGCGGGAGTGGGGGCGCGGGGGTGGATCTGCTGCGGGAAGGAGCTTACGTGAGTGTTCCTGAGAGTGCTTTCCAACCAAGGCGCCAGAATATTTCGGCGCAGAGTATTGCAAGGGAGCGGAAAAAAAGCAAGGGAGTGCCTTCGGGGGAACTTGCCCCCTTTTTCAAGCATACGGATCGGGCTGCCGAAACGTTGAGGGTTGGGGGCGTTGGCCGGGCTCAGACGTAGTAGTCTGGGCGAACCGGCCCGCGGGGCCTTCCCAAGGAGGAGGATGGAGATGGACGGCAGGCGGATTTCAGGCTGGCGGCTGGGGCTCGGGCTGTGCCTCGTCGTGACCCTGGCGACGGGGCTCGCATCTCCTTCTCCATCAATGAGTTCAGCTCCGCTGGGGACGGTCCGCTTCCCGAGCTCGGCCGGTCCCGCCGCCCAGGCCGCCTTCCTGCGCGGCGTGGCCGCCCTCCACAGCTTCTGGTACGACGAGGCGGCCGAGGCCTTCCGCGAGGCGGAGCGGCTGGAGCCCGGTTTCGCCCTCGCCTACTGGGGGGAGGCGATGACCGCCAACCATCCCATCTGGGCCGAGCAGGACCGCGAGGCGGCCCGGGCGGCCCTCGCCAAGCTGGCTCCCAGCCGGGAGGCGCGGGAGGCCAAGGCCCCGACCGCCCGGGAGAAGGGATACCTGGACGCGGTCGAGGTCCTCTATGGAGAGGGCGACAAGGCGGCGCGCGACCTCGCCTACGCCCAGGCCATGGGCCGGCTCGCCGCCGCCCATCCCGACGACGACGAGGCCGCCGCCTTCCACGCCCTGGCCCTCCTCGGGACCGTCCGGCCGGGCGATCCGGCGGAATCCCAGCTGCGGCGCCGGATGCAGGCGGCGGGAATCCTGGAAGAGATCTTCGCCCGCCACCCCGACCACCCGGGGGTCGTCCATTACCTCATCCACTCCTACGACGACCCGATCCACGCCCCCCTGGGTCTGCGCGCCGCCCTCGTCTACGCCCGGGTGGCCCCGGCCGCCCCCCACGCCCTCCACATGCCGTCCCACATCTTCGTCCAGCTCGGGCGCTGGGACCAGGCGGTGGCCTCAAACGAGGCCGCCTGGGCCGCTTCGGTCGCCTGGGTAGAGCGGAAGGGGATGGCGCCGGAGAAGCGCGACTTCCACAGTCTCTCCTGGCTCCAGTACGCCTACCTGCAGCAGGGGCGCTGGGCGAAGGCGGCGGAGACCCTGGAGACGGCGCGGCGGGCGGCAGAGGAGGACGCGAAGAGCGAGCGGATCGCCGGCGTCCTCGCCGGCATGGAGGCCCGCCAGGCGATCGAGACCGGGCATCCGGCGAAGATGGCGCCGGCGGCGGGAGGGGAGAGCCACGAGCACTATGGCCACGGCGCCGGCACCGATCTGCTCGCCGCGGGCCTCGCCGCGGCCCGAGGAGGGGACGCGAAGACTGCTTCGGACATTGCGGCCCAGCTCCAGGATGCGGCCGTTAAGAAGGAAGGCTATGCCGGCAAGCCGTTCGCCATCATGGCGCGGGAGGTCGAGGGGCTCTCTCTCCTGGCCGGTCTGGGGAAGGAGGGGGAGACCGCCGGGCTCGCCCGGCTCCAGGAGGCGGCCGAGATGGAAGCCGCCCTCGACCCGCCCTCCGGGCCGCCCGATCCGGCCAAGCCGGCCTGCGAGCTCTACGGCGAGGCGCTCCTCGCCCATGGCCAGGCGGCGGCCGCCCGGCAGTTCGAGCGGTCGCTCGCCCGCACCCCGAACCGCGCCGCCTCGCTCCTGGGCGCCGCCCGCGCCGCGGCGAAGCAAGGCGACAAAGAGGGCGCCCAGCGCTACGCGGCGGCCCTCGCCGCGATCTGGCAACAGGCCGATCCCGACCTGCCGCAGCGTGCCGAGCTGCGCCAGCTCCAGACTCCGGCGCGCTGACCCTCCGTGACCGATCCCCAGGAGACGACTCCGCCCGGGCCGGCCCCGGAGCCCGGCCGGGGCGACCTCCTCTTCCTCGCCCTCCTGGCGGCGGCCCTCACCTTCGCGCTCTTCTTGGCCACCCGGCGGCTCGACTTCTACGTCGCCGAGGAGGGGTTCCTCTGGTACGGCTCGATCGGGGTGGCCCACGGCGAGGTCCCCCTGCGGGACTTCTACTCCTACGACCCCGGGCGCTACTACTGGGCGGGGGCCTGGGCCAAGCTCCTGGGCGACGGCATCCTGGCTCTGCGCCTGTCGACGGCCCTCTTCCAGGCGCTCGGCCTCTTCTGCGGCCTCCTCGCCGCCTGGCGGCTCACCCACCGCCGCTGGCTGCTCGCCCTCCTCGGCCTCGCCCTCCTGGTCTGGATGGAACCCCGAAACCGCCTCTTCGAGCCGGCCCTCGCCATGGCAGGAGTGGCCGCGGCGGTTTCTCTCCTCGAACGGCCGACACTGCGCCGACACTTCTGGGCCGGGGCGCTGGTGGGCCTGGGGCTCTTTTTCGGCAAAAACCACGGCCTCTACTTGGGGGTCGCCTTCCTCCTTCTCATCCTGCTGCTGCGTTGGCGCTGGCCCGCGCCAGGTCTGCCCGATCAACCGGGCCTGCCCCGGCGTCTCGGGGCCTGGGTCCTCGGGGGTGTCGCCGGCGCCTCGCCGCTCCTCGTGATGTTCGCCGTCCTCCCCGGCTTCTTCGGCAGCTACGTCGACTCGATCCGCTTCTTCCTCGAACAGGGGCGGACCAACTTCCCTCTCCCCATCCCCTGGCCCTGGCGGGTCGATTTCGCCGGCCTCGACTTCCTGGAGGCGGCGAACGGCCTGGGTATCGGCGTCTCCTTCCTCCTCTTCCCCGTCTTCGTCGCCGGGGTGGTCCTCGTCCTCCTCTTTACCCGGCGCGCCGAGCTGGGCTCCCGAACCCTCCTCCTCGGCAGCGGCGCCGTCGCCCTCGTCTACATGCACTACGCCTTCTCGCGGGCGGACCTCCTGCACCTGGCTCCCAGCTTCCACCCGCTCCTCCTGGGCCTCGCCGCCCTGCCCACGCTTTTCACCGGCAGGCGCCGGCTGGCGGCCGGGTTCGCCGTGGCGGTCCTCTTGGCCGCGGTCACCGTCTTCGGCATCCTCCCCGGCACCCCGCTCTACAAGGAGCTCACGGTCCACCCCTACCAGCCGTACACGGTGGCGGGGGACGAGCTGCTCCTCCTGCCGCGGACCGTCCGGCTCCTCTCCTGGGTGGAGAGGAAGACCGCGCGCATCCCCGCCTCCGAGCCGCTCCTCCTGGTCCCCAACCTGACCGGGATCTACCCGGCCCTGGGGCGGCGGTCGCCGGTCTGGGACGTCTACCCCATCTGGCCCGCCCCGCCGCGGCTCGACCAGCGGATGCTCGACGAGATGAAGGCGAAAAACGTGCGCTGGGCGATCGTCACGGACTACGCCGTGAACGGGCAGGACGAGCTGGATTTCGCCCACACCCATCCGCGGGTGGCAGGCTACCTGGAGCAGGAGTTCGAGCCGGCGGAGAAGTGGCACAAGAAGCCGGGACCGTGGGGATCTGTGCTGCTCACCCGGCGGGGGCCTTAAGGAGGCTACGGCCGAGCCTTGGACCACCTCGAACCGGTAACGGACCGCCCCCCGTGAGGGGGTGGGAACGGCCGCCGGGTCCGGCAGACTGCACCGGACCCGGCGGCAAGAAAAGCGCAATACCCTCAATACCCCGTGCAAGCCGTCCCCAGCCGAATGGCCCGCTCGCTGATACTGGTGAAGCGCCCATCGGCCGCGATGAGCGTGATCACCCAACCCTGCGCCACGTTGCCGAAGAGATTCGAGCTGTGGCCGAGGTCCAGCATCAGCCAGCCGAAGGGCGAGGGGACCGGCAGCGCGGCATCGCCGATTTTCAGCAGCTGCACGGCGAGCCCGACCCGCGTGGTCGAGGCGGCCAGGGCCTGGGCATTCTCCTGCTCGTCGAACACCGTGACTCCGCTCTGGGCGAGCGGCGCCCAGGTCGGTTGTTGCCCGCAGGGCAGGCCGTTCTTGGCCGGCGGCGCCTTGGTGTCCCGCCAGACCAGGAGATGGGTGTTGGCGGCGAAGTTGCCGCCGGCCAGGAAGCGGGTGGCGTAGCGGGTGCCGAGCGGGCGGCGCTGATCGGAGGCGTCGCCGTTGACGTAGCGGCCGTAGAACGTGTAGTCGCCGGCCTTGTAGACGCCAGGCTCGGCCACGACGTGCACCGCGAGGTCCCCTTTCGCCGAGCGGGCGACCGGGTCGATGAACATGAAATCGCCGAACAGCACGTTGTCGTCTGCCGCCACCCCGTTCGGTCCGAAGTAGCCGGGGTCGGCCGGGGTGAGGGCCGAGCAGGACCGCACGACGTCGACGGTGATGTAGCCGACCGCGACGCCGTCCGGGGAGGGGCTCGCGGCGCAGGTGTCGGTCAGCGGCGAACGGGCGCCGGTGTGCCAGGCCTGCAGGTGGGCGACCTCGACGGCCTTGAGAGGGGCCGCCACCGACGTTCCGGTGGCACAGCCCGGGAAATTGGTACTGTCGGCCGAGAAGGAGCCGGTGGGGCTCAAGGTCACGCCGGTCTGCGGCGTCCGCCCGCCGACGATCAGGTCGCGCAGGTTGAAGGTCTGGACGTCGAAGCCGGTCAGGTACACCGGGAAGGTGAGGGTGGGCACGCCCCAGTCCGTCCACAGGGTGACCTGGGTGAGGCGCGGCGCCGCGAAGGCGTTGGTGATGGAGAAGAGGGTGGTCACCCCATCCCCCCGGCTGAGGTCGACCTGGAAGTAGGGATAGAGGAGCGTCGCGGCGGGCACCGCGTCCACCTCGCAAGCACCTTTGCTGCCCCCTCCGGGACCGCCTCCCGTGGGCAATTCGACCGTCACCGTGCGCGCCGCCTGGTTGTTCGACAGGTCCGGGTCGGCAACGCCGCTCGTCGCCGCGGTATGGAAGAGGTTGGAACCGGGCTCGTGGAGGCGTAACGCCAGAGTGACCTCGGCGGACTGGCCGGCGGCGAGGTCCCCCAGGTTGCAGCTCGTGGCGCTGCTGCAGGAGCCCTGGCTGGGGACCGTGGAAACCGGGTCGCAACGATCGGGCACGAGTTGGGAAAGGCTGACTCCGGTCGCCGGGTTGGGACCGCGGTTGAGGACCTGGAGGGTATAGGTCACGATCTGGTCGACCTGTACCGGATCGGCATTGGCGGCAACCATGACCGCAAGATCGGCCTGTGGTCCCGGGCCGCCACCCTGGACGGTCGTGGTCGCCGTCGCCTGGTTGTCGGCCGGGTTGGGGTCGGCGGTGGCGCTCGCCACCGTCGCCGTGTCGATCAGGAGGCCCAACAGATTGGCGCGGACGTCGACGGAGACGACCGCGTGTCCCCCGACGGGGATCGTTCCCAGGTTGCAGAGGACGCTCGCGGTGCCCGAGCAGCTGCCCTGGCTGGAATGGGTGGCGAGCCAAGTGACGCTGGCCGGCAGGGGATCGGTGAGGACCGTCTGCGCCGCCGCGCTGGGCCCGGCGTTGGCGACGGTGATCGTATAGGTCAGGGTTCCTCCCAGCGGCACCGGATTGAGGGAGACCTGTTGGGTCAGGCTGAGGTCGGCCCCGACCGGAGTCGCGCCGCAGTGGATCTCGGCGTGCGATTGGGCGATCACGACGTCGCCGGAAAGGGCGCCGATGCCGGTGAGCCCCAGGGAGCTCAAGGTGAAGTGGAGGGCGTTGACCGTGAGACCCTGGACGCCGGGGGTGGTGGTCGGAATCTGCTCGTTCGCCACGATGCGCACCCCGGGGTTGTTCAAGAGGACGGTGTTGGGGGCCGGCGAGGCGGGGAGGTTCAGACCGCCGCCGGCCAGGGTACCGCTCAACCGGCCGTTGGTGAGCGTGGTCGTACCGGAGGCGACCGGGCCGCCGGCGCAGCTGCCGGTGAGGCTGGCCGTCGAAGCCGCGAGGTCCGCCCCGAGGTTGAGCTGGGAGACGAGCTGGCCGAGGCGGAACGCCAGGTTGTGGACCGTGGCGTCGGCAGCGGCGGTGTCGGCGCCCGGCACCCCGGAAGAGGCGTGGACGAGGATCGAGCCGCTTCCCAGGATGGTCCCGGTCAGCGCCGTGGAAATGCCGCTGGACGGCAGGTTCCCGCTTTGATTGAAGGCGGGTGGCGCGGCGCCGGACACCGTCGGCATGGGGCTGCCTCCGATAGGGATCCCGCTGCCGAAGAGCGGCAACAAGTTGAGGCTCGCCGACTGGCCGAAGGCCGAGCTCATGGCCGTCGTCTGGGCCATGAGCCCGGCCGCCGCGAAGAGCTGGACGGCAAGCGCGATCACGACCCCACAGAAGACCCTTTCCAATCTCATTTCCCCATTTCTGTTGCACATGACTCCCTCCTTTTCGAGTGCCCGCGTGGGTTCGATTTCTTTCCATAAAAGAGCAAGGGAGCTGCCATGCCGGAGGGTACCTGGAAGCCCTTTTTCTTCTTCAAGATGACGTTGGCAGAGTGCGTTGAGGGCGATCGGAAGCTGTGCGCTTTCTGGAACCGTGTGCGTTTTCCGAACAGACGTTGGGATGGGAAAGGCCGTACACTTTGGAGGTACGCCACGTGCCGCCATGCCCATGGAAGCCTCCGACGAGTCGACGGTCGCCGCGCCGGCCGGCCGGTCCCGCCGCCAGCCCTTCGCCGCCGGCGACGGCCTGACCCGGTACCCGCCCGGCTCTCCGGTCCTCCTGCGCATCGACGCGCCCTGGGACAAGCCCTGGAAGGCCCGAGAGCCCGGGGGCGTCACCGCGGCGCCCTTCCCAGGGACGGCCGTCCTGTTTGAAGGGGCTCTCTACGAGGTCGTCCAGGCGGAGGAGGCGGGCAGCCGCTTCCTCTATGGGCTGCGCCCGTGGGCCGAGGCCGCCCCCCCGCGCCAGGTGGTGCCCTATACGGTCGAGGCCTGCGAGCAGGCGGCCCGGGAGCGGGCGGAGCGCCTCAACCGGCTCCGGCGGGGACACGCGTTCTCCTGGCTCTCGCCGCTCGTCGGCCTCCTGCCGGCGGAGGACCAGCGGCGTATCGAGCGCGACTACGGGATCTCCGCCTCCCGAGCCACCCTGCTCTCCGGGCTGCTCTTCCTCGGGCCGTCCTGCCTGGGCGTCATCCGCGGCCTGGCCACCCTCATGGCCAACCGCGCCGGCCTGGCGCACGAGGTCGCCTGGGACACGCTGCTCCCCTTGTCGAGCTATCTCATGGCCGAGTCGCTGGCCCGGCTGGGAGCCGCC
The DNA here is from genome assembly GCA_035644215.1 of Thermoanaerobaculia bacterium. Classification (GTDB taxonomy): domain Bacteria; phylum Acidobacteriota; class Thermoanaerobaculia; order Multivoradales; family UBA5704; genus DASQPA01. The sequence continues at coordinate 6,526 of DASQPA010000574.1, read as the reverse complement.
GGGTACTCCGGCGAGCCGCTGGGGTCGCTCTTTGTGGCGCTGCCCGTCCTCGCCGTCCGGGCGGTGGCAGGGGCGGTGGCCGAGCGGCAGGGGAGGCGGGACCTCCAGACCGAGGCCCAGGCCGAGACCGCCTCTCCGGAGGAAGCTCGCGAGCGCCACCGGCAGGGGCTCCTCGAGCGCAAGCAGACCTGGGTGGACACCTTCGCTCCCCTCTGGGGCCTCCTCGACCCCGCCACCCAGCGTCGCCTCGCCGACCGCTACGGTTTCGACGCCCCCCGTCACACCGCCACGAGCGCCCTCGGGGTGGGGCTCCTGGCACTCTTCGACGCCATTCAGGCCTTCCGTTACCTCGGCTCCCGCCGCGGCGGCCCCGGCGATTTCCTGATGCTCCTCGTCGCGGCCGGCCTCCTCTGGGAGAGCTTCCTCCGCCTCCGGCGCGCGCGGTCGGGCGAGCCCGCCGGCAGCATTCTGGGGTGGGTCCTCAAGCCGCTGGCCCGGCGGCTGCTGGTGTGAGCTCCGTGAAGAGCGGCTCGGTCGCCGGCCAGCGCCTCTCCCTTTTCCTTTAGACTCCGGGCGCCGCATCCATCTTTTTGCACGCCCGAAGAGGGGGGAAGGGACGCACCATGCCCAAAGTCGCGCTCGCCGATACGCTGTTCGATTGGGAGAGTTTGCTCGTCGCGGCCACGGAGAAGGGGGCCGGGGTACCGGGGCTGGAGGTTCATCTCGCGAAGCTGCGGGCGGCGATCGCGCAGGGCCGGGAGCTCGACGCCCTTCGCCAGCGCCTCCAGGCGGAGCGCCAAAAGGCGACGCAGGACCTCGCCGCAACCCGGCTCGACGGTGACGATCTGGCGATCCGCATCCGCGAGCTGCTCGTCGCGACCTTCGGGCCCCGGGCGGAAGAGTTGAAGCAGTTCGGCGTCCAGCCGCTCGGACGCCGCCGCCGTTCGGCGGCTTCCCGCAAGGCCTCCCAGTCCTCCCGCGACTCCTAGGAACCCGCCGCGCCTCGCGACCGGTACCCCGGCGGACGCTCGCGTCCGAGGGGCGGTCACTGCCCTTCGGACATCTGTCATCGCCGTACCAAGGGCAGCGACTGCCCCTCGGACGCCGGTCACTGCGGTACCAAGGGCAGTGACCGCCCCTCGGACGCCGGTCATCGCCATACCAAGGGCAGTGACTGCCCTTCGGACGCCAGTCATCGCGGTACCAGGGGCAGCGACTGCCCCTCGGACGCCGGTCATCGCGGTACCAGGGGCAGTGACTGCCCCTCGGACGCCAGTCATCGCGGTACCAAGGGCAGCGACTGCCCCTCGGACGCCGATCATCGACGTACAGAGGGCAGTGACTGCCCCTCGGACGCCGGTCGTCGACGTACAGAGGGCAGTGACTGCCCTTCGGACGCCGGTCGTCGACGTACAAGGGGCGGCGACTGCCCCGTTGCATTCTGTGGCCGCGTGCTTGGCGTCGACGGCAGCCGGCGCGGCGCGGGAGACGCGCTGGGCGCCCGCGCTGGGCGGTAGCTTCCACTTTCGGGCTGAAAGCAGGTTTTCCAGAGCAGAATGCCGACTCTCCGCCTCACCCAGACCGCACTGGGCGACGATCTCCATCGCGTCGAGATCGCCCTGGAGGGTGTGGGTGCCCGGCAGAGCGCCGAGGTTTGCTTCCCGTTCCGCTTCGACGACGCCGACCCGCGCGACCACACCTCACCCCGAGGGCGTAAGCGCTAAATCGTGGTCCCTGAGGGTCTGGGTTGGCCCTTCCTCTTCCGCCTCGTTCCTGCTACTCTCCCACCATCGAGAGGACTCGCCTCTCGCCCAAAGCAAGCGAGGCCGGACAGAGCAGCGAACTCTGCCCGACCTCTTGACCACGCAGGAGATAACAGCTCATGCGCAGCCCGCACCATGGTAGCAGTGTCCCCGTTTCCCCCCTCGACAACGCCTTCTCCCCCGCCTACTTGGCCCACCTGCGCGAGCAGGACGAGGTCCTGACCGCCACCGAGGCCGAGCTCGCCGGGCCGTGGAAGATCGAGCCGGTCCCGGGGAAACCCGGGGCGGTTGCCGTTCTCCGGCAGTGGGAGGATCTGGCGGCCGGGGACCAGCCCGTCGCGGTCCTCTGGCACGAGGAGAGGGCGCAGCTCCTGACCGTCCTCCTCCCCGCTCTCGACCGCGAGCCTCTCCTCTACATAGAGGAAGGGGAGACTTCGGACGGCTACCCCCTGACCGCCGTGTACGGCGAGCAGGGTCCCCAGATCGCCGGCTGGCTCGACCGCTCGGAACCGCGCTGGGCGGAAGGGCTTCACATCCTGGAGGCGATCCTCCGTTCGCCCTGGGCGCTCGCCACCCTCCTCGAAGCGGCCGGTCCCGGCGCCGAGGAGCAGGTGGGAAAGATCCGGGCGCGGCGGCAGCGGGGATAGCCCCGGAGGGGCGGCGGCATAGAGCCTGGGGCGCAAGCCCCAGGTAGGGAGATCCCTACAACCCACAGCCCCGAAGGGGCGACGGTAAACCTGAACCACTGTCGCCCTTCGGGGCTACCTTCTCCCTTCCCGGTCCGGCCACCGCCACCTCGGACCCTACGACTCGATTCTCCCCTCTCCCGGGGGTGCGGGCGGCAGGGCCGGGAGAGGGGCCGGGGGTGAGGGCCGTTGAATCCGGAGGAGGAGGCGGAGTACGCTGCTCTCTGTACGGTTCGGGAGAACCGGGAGGTGAAGGTCATGGCGACGACGATGACTTGGTCGCAGCGAATCGCGGCGGAGGGGATGGAGAAGGGATTGCAGCAAGGGTTGCAGCAAGGACTGCGAGCCCTGCGGAAGGTCGTGTTGAGCCTGCTCGAGCAGCGCTTCGGCCCCCTTCCGGAGGAGACCCGGGCCCAGGTCGAGGCGATCTCCTCTCTGGACCGGCTGACCCGACTGAGCAAGCGGGTGCTCACCGCCCGGTCGCTCGCCGGCCTGCGGCTCGGGTAGGCCACCGTCCCCTCCCTCGCTTCCGGCCACCGCCACCTCGGCCCCGCAACTCGATTCTCCCCTCTCCTGGCGGTGCGGGCGGGCGGCCGGGAGAGGGGCCGGGGGTGAGGGCCACCCCCCCCCGGATTTGACACCCTCCCGCCCTTGGATAGAATACCGGCGCTTCCAGAAAGGAGCCCAGGGGTACCATCGCAGGGAGAGGCTCGACCATGGCGAACTATCTACCCATCCTCGTCTTCGTGGTGATCGCCATCGGCTTTCTCGCCGTCACCCTGCTCGCCGCCCGGCTGCTGCGGCACCGCGGCACCGGCACCACCAACCTCGATCCCTACGAGTGCGGCAACGAGGTCGAGAGCCTGGCCCACGACCATCGGTTCTCCATCCGCTACTACCTGATCGCGGTCCTCTTCGTCATCTTCGACGTCGAGACCATCTTCCTCTTCCCCTGGGCGGTGATGTTCGACCGGCTGGCGCTCTTTGGTTTCATCGAGATGTCGGTCTTCCTGGTCATCCTCATCGTCGGTTACGTCTACGTCTGGAACCGGGGGGCGCTCAATTGGGCATGAAGGACGACGTCGAGATGAACGCGGGCGTGGAGGCCAACGTCCTCACCACGACCTACGACAAGATCTTCAACTGGGCGCGCCGCTCGGCCATCTGGCCGATGCAGTTCGGCCTCGCCTGCTGCGCCATCGAGATGATGGCGGTCCTCGATCCCCGGCACGACATGTCGCGCTTCGGCGCCGAGGTCTTCCGCGCCACGCCGCGGCAGAGCGACCTGATGATCGTCGCCGGCACGGTGACCGAGAAGATGGCCCCCATCGTACGCCGGCTCTGGGACCAGATGCCGGAGCCCAAGTGGGCCATCGCCATGGGGGCCTGCGCTACCTGCGGCGGACCCTATCGGACCTACGCCGTCACCCAGGGGGTGGACCGGGTCATCCCGGTCGACGTCTACGTCCCCGGCTGCCCGCCGCGGCCGGAGGCGCTGCTCTGGGGCCTCCTCCACCTGCAGCGGAAGATCGACCGCATGAGCATCGCGGACCGGCCGCGGCCCAAGAAGCTGCAACCGGAACCGGCGGAGGCGGGCGCTTGAGCGACGAGACAGAGAAGCCGGCGACTCCGGCGGCACCGCCGGCCGCGGCCGCCCCCGCGGCACCGAAACCGGCGGCTCCGGCCCATGCCGCGCCGACCGGTCCGGCCTGGGAGCGCGACCCGGTCCTGCCGGAATGGCAGGACGCCGCCGCCGACCCGCTGGTCGAGGCGCTGCGGGGCGAGTTCGGCGAGGCGATCGAGACGGCACGGAGCCTGGCCGGCGACTTGACCCTGGGCATCCGGCGCGACGCCATCGCCCTCGTCGCCCAGGCGCTCAAGGACAAGCATCGCTTCACCTACCTGATCGACATCTGCGGCGCCGACTACCCCAAGCGCACGCCGCGCTTCGACGTCGTCTACCACCTGCACGCCTTCGAGACCAACCGGCGCATCCGCCTCAAGGTGACGACCGACGAGGCCACTCCCGTGCCCACGGTCTGCCGGGTCTGGCGGGCCGCCAACTGGTCGGAGCGCGAGGTCTACGACATGTACGGCGTGAGTTTCTCGGGCCACCCGGACATGACCCGCATCCTCCTCTGGGAGGGGTTCAACGGCTTCCCGCTGCGCAAGGACTTCCCCGTCGAGGGGATCGACACCGGCTCGGCGATCTACCCCGAGTACTACGAGGAGAGCGCCGGCCCGGTCACCGGCACCGGCACCGGCTGGAAGCCGGCCAAGCCGCCAGCACCGCCGGGGGCGACACCGCCACCCGCGCCACCGAAACCGGCCCCGGCCGCGAAGCCTCCGGCCGCCGCGGCGCCGCCCGCCCCCGCGGGAACCCCGCCGGTACCGTCGGCGCCCGCGGCGCCTCCCGCCACACCGCCCGCCGGCGAGCCCGGGAGTGGAGCCTGATCCGATGAGCGAGCCCCTCCTCGACACGATGAACCCCGACGCCCTCTTCGCCGACGCGGAGGACATGGAGCTCAACTTCGGGCCGCAGCATCCGTCGACCCACGGCGTGCTGCGCCTGAAGCTCAAGGTGAACGGCGAGCGCATCCTCGACTGCTACCCGATCATCGGCTACCTCCACCGTGGCACCGAGAAGCTCTTCGAGCTCCACCCGTTCTTCCAGAACGTCCCCCACACCGACCGCATGGACTACGTGGCGGCGGCGACCAACAACCTCGCCTACGTGGGGGCGGTCGAGAAGCTCGTCGGCCTCGTCGTGCCGCCGCGGGCGCGCTACATCCGGACCATCCTCTGCGAGCTGCAGCGCATCTCCTCGCACCTCCTCTGGCTCGCCACCCACGCCATCGACATCGGGGCGATGACCCCGTTCTTCTACTGCTTCCGCGAGCGCGAGCTGATCCTCGACCTCTTCGAGCAGTACTGCGGCGCCCGGCTGACGCTCAATTGCATGCGACCGGGCGGCCTGCCGCACGACCTGCCGGTGGGCTGGGCCGACCGCTGCCGCACCTTCTGCGACGCCTTCCTCCCCCGGGTCGACGAGTACGAGGGCCTGCTGACCGAGAACCGGATCTGGAAGAAGCGGACGGTCGGCATCGGCGTCCTCTCCCCGGAGATGGCGATCGACTACGGGATCACCGGCCCCATGCTGCGCGGCAGCGGCATCGCCTGGGACCTGCGGAAGGCGACCCCCTACGAGGCCTACGGCGAGGTCGACTTCGACGTGCCGGTGGGGAAGAACGGCGACACCTACGACCGCTACCTCGTGCGGATGGAGGAGATGCGCCAGGCCAACCGGATCGTTCTCCAGTGTCTGGACAAGCTCCCCGCGGGGCCGGTGATGGCCAAGCGCCCGCGGGTCCTGAAAGCCGGCAAGGACGGCGAGGTCTACCACGGCATCGAAGGGCCGAAGGGAGAGATCGGCTTCTACATCGTGGGGGACGGCACGCCGCAGCCCTACCGCTGCCACGTCCGCCCGCCCTCCTTCCTCAACCTCCAGGTGGTGCCGGAGATGTCCAAGGGCGCGTTGCTTGCCGACCTGGTGGCGATCATCGGCACGACCGACATCGTGCTCGGGGAGGTCGACCGGTGACCGGTATCTTCGACTCCCTGCGCCACGCGGTGGGCGACCCGCTCTTCTACGGGGCGGTCTCGCCGGCGATCAAGATCCTCATCCTGCTCTTCGTCGGCATCCTGCCGGTCATCACCTATCTGGTGCTCGCCGAGCGCAAGATCCTGGGTTACATCCAGGCGCGGCTCGGCCCCAACCGGGTGGGACCGTGGGGCATCCTGCAGCCCATCGCCGACGTCATGAAGCTCCTGGTCAAGGAAGACACCCTGCCGACCCAGGCGGTCAAGTGGGCGTTCATCCTCGCCCCCTGCCTGGTGGTGGGGCCGGCGCTCATCATCTTCGCGGTGATCCCCCTCGGTCCGCCGGCTGCGGCCCCGGGCAAGCTCGCCTGGTACGTCACCGACGTCAACACCGGGGTCCTCGTCATCCTCGCCCTGGCGACCGTCGGCGTCTACGGCCTGATCCTCGGCGGCTGGTCGTCGAACAACAAGTTCTCG